>OMXQ01000056.1 GCA_900315065.1 uncultured Erysipelotrichaceae bacterium | reverse complement strand
GAAGCCAAGGATACCTGCAGGTGTTGTCCATGGAGCATCGACAACCATGATCGGGCACATGCCGATCTTTGTGAAGAGGTAACCTAATGCAACGGAAACCATTGGTGCAATGAAGAACGGAATACCAAGCAATGGGTTCATAACCATCGGGATACCGAAGATGATAGGTTCGTTGATGTTGAAGATTCCGCAAGGAATAGCCAGCTTTGCGATTGCCTTATAATCATCTCTCTTGGAGAAGAGCATGATGGCAATGATCAGACCGCCGGTAATACCGGAACCAGTCATGGAGAAGAATACGGAACCGAATGGGTTACAGATGATGGAATATGTGTAATCAACACCAGCAACTGTACCGCCGGCACCGACAGCAGGCATAATACCTGCACCATACAAGGCGTTGTTAGCAGCATATGCAGCTGTCATAAATGGTGTTGTAACTGCGGACATAACGTTAGGTCCATGAATACCGAACCACCACAACAGCATCATCAGGAATACGACTACCAGGTAGCCAGGCAGACCTGTCATGATTGCCTGCAGAGGAGCGAAGATAGCAGCGATAACGCCGAATACGTTCATGCCTGTCAGACTGACGAAGAAACCAACGAGGGAAACGACGAGAATTGTAATAACAGATGGGAACAATACTGCAAAGGACTGTGCTACGTTCGGCGGTACGGAATCCGGAAGAGTAATCTTCAGCTTGCCGGACTGGATCAGCTTTACATAAAGCAAAGTAGCCAGAATACCGACTAACAGACCAACGAACAGACCATTAGCAGATGTGTAGGACTGAGCAACAGCACTGCCGACAGATACCGGAACATTTGCTGTTTCTTCAGCACCGCTTGCCAGAGCCAGGACGCCGTTGGAACCTGCAACCAGGTCCTTGGCTGTCATTGTGCCTGTAGCTGTTGTGTTGATCAATGTAACGAAGGAAGCGATAGCAACTGCAGGAACTGTGTTGTCCTTCGGCAGGCCCAGGTTCTCAGCAAAATGAACACAGACAGAAACTGCCATGAAGTTCATACAGCCGTAGTTAGCTGTGGTGAAGATTGGTGTCAGGTTAACCAGCCATTCCATACCTGGTACGTTAGCCAGAGAGATATAACCCTCAGCATGTGTACAGATGACGAACTGGAACAGAGTACAGAAAGAACCCATAATGACAACCGGCATGTTGTCAATGAAGGCATCCTTGATTGCACTCAGGACACTGTTGGACTGCATCTTGCCGGCAATGGTAAGAAGCACGTTCATAAATTTGTCTTTCATGAAATCAATTCCCCTTTTGCGCATACTGCGCTGATGATACTCTGGTAAGATTTCCGGATTTTGTCTCCCGAAATCCAGAAGTTTTATACTATGACAATATGGTAGGTCTGTATAAAAGCGATTTCAACATAAATCACATAATTGTCCCACATTTTATATTGATTTTATGTAAGTCTTTGAAAGTTTTCATTTTCACGACATTTCTTTTAGTTCTTCCCGCCTCAGAAAAAGAAAAGAAAGACAATTCAGTCTTCCTCATCATTGATTCCTTTTGCGAGCAGTTCATTGTATCTGCTGTTATAGTATTCTGCTTTTTTCTTTTCCACCCACTGGTTTCTGACTTCAAGAATGGCAACTGCTTCATCTGCACAATCTTCCATAGATACACGCTTTGCCTGGACCAGATACGAAATCATCATGTTCATCGTCTTTTCCGTATGCAATAGATCTGCAATCTGGCCGGCAAATTCTTCCGGAAGTCCCCTCTTCTGCGCAATCGCAATCAGCTTTTCTCTTGTTTCTTCCATGTTCATCTTCGCGGAGCCATCAGGATCGAATTTGCAACATCCACATCAATTTCCGCAGCACTATGGACAAGAACTGTCTTGTTTTTTCCGGTCCTTTTTGCTTCATACAAGGCAATATCTGCAGTAGAAGTATAGTCCCAGATCTTATTCAGACCTTCCGGCATATGAGCCATAATTCCCTGGGAAATTGTCATTGCAGGAAGTGAAGAATTTACCAGATTTTCATTCATCAGATCTGTCAGTTTCTTTGAAGCCGCAAGAACGCTGTCATCTTCCATTTCCTGGTAGACAATCATAAATTCATCGCCGCCGTATCTGGCCGCAAAGATTCTATCGTCTGACAGTTGTCTGAGACACTGGCCCACCATGACAAGCACATCATCACCAGTCGAATGACCATACGTATCATTGATATGCTTGAAGTTATCGATATCCATCATTTCAACAGCCAGTCTTTTCCTGTTCTGATAAGAATCTTCAAAGACCTTATCCAGGTATTCGTTCAGACTCCGTCTGTTCGGCAGACCAGTCAGAGGATCCGTATCCGCAATTTCCATCAGTTTTTTATTTGTCCGTTCACTGACAATCAGGGAAGACTGGGTTTTGAGCAGTTCTACCATTGCCTGGTCAGTTCTGTGCTGCAGTTCCTGAGAACTATGGTAATATTTTTCGAGTTCCTGATGGAGTTTTTCTTCCTTACCGGTTATCTTGTAGTATTCAATTTTGAAGCTTGACACATTCCCCATGATCCCGGCTGTCTCATTGCCGTTGAGTTTTTCATCAATCGTTTCCAGCAATTGATCCAGAAGAGAATATTGTCTGACATCCAGCAGAACTTCCATGAAAGATCTGATTTCATTGATATAATCCAGAAATTCCGGTTCTTCGATCAGTTTTCGTGTCAGTTTCTGGCAAAGTTCCTTAACCTTTTCTGCTTCATGATTATCATGTGCTTCGGTTACCTGCAGAATCTGAACATTAATCTCATCCGCGAATTCAGGATAGGCATCCAGATGATTCTTCAGAAGATTCATCTGTCTCTCATATTCCTGCAGAGAATGCAGCTTACGGCAGCAGAAAGCACCTTCTGAATAAGCGACCGTGCACACTTCCCCATACCTCTGTTCTCCTCTGCACTGATCAAGATAGGTTTCCGCAATCAGAATATAATGAAGACAATCTTCATCACTCGACAACTGCAGACACAAATCAGCCGCATTGAGATACACCAGCACAGCCAGCAGCGGATAGTGATTTTCCTCAACGATCTTCATTGCCTTGAACAAAGCATCGTAAGCCATAGCTATATTGCCGACCCGGATGTAAATCAATGCCATCATATTATAGATTCTGCCGACCATCAGGGTATTATTGATCTCTGCATAGACATCAACCGCCCGCAGACAATAGTGCTCGCAGGAATCCAGTTCATTCATATTGTAGAAGGCTACCGCCATATGATAGTCAGCGAAAGCCTGGAGTTCTTTATCTTGGTTTTCCTTGGCAATATCACGCAGCTGCCGGGATAATTCCAAAACCAGATCCTGGTGATCCACCCGGTAGCTTTCTACCTGATTTATCATATTTCGAGTCTTTTCATCGTATTTTCTCATACTTATCAATTTTATAGATGAAAAAATCCTCTGCAACTCAAACAGAGGAATTTATTTTCATTTTTCTGTAATAATTTCTGTAACAATGAAACAGATTATAAACTGCGAAGGAAATTTTCGATAAAGGTACTCTCATAAGCATGTGCCTTCGGATTTGGATGCTTGTTTTCCGCAGAAACAATAAAATTCTTCATGCGGATGTCTTTTGCATACTGACACACGCCATCTCTGTCAACTCTGTGCATCAACGGCACATTGCCCTGTTCCATATCAAGATAAGGAATTCCCCATCTGCGGGCAATATTTCTTTCTGCATCTGTGTAGCTGTGATCATTGCCGGTATTGATGCCGTTGGTAATGATGATGCCGATATGAGCAAACGGATAATTGGTCAGAAGATACTCCATGACTATATTCCAGGCACCATAGAAAGTCTCAGGATCCTTGTCATCAATGTTTCCGACCGGTACGTGCTGATGCCAGTCATTGATGCCGAAATACAAAGTAATATAATTAGAATCCAGCGGAATGTCCTTGTAATGACCGCGGACAAAAGTCTGATCATACTTTCTGCCGCACTCCGCAATACTTGCCCCGTTGTATGCATTCATGACAATGTCCATGTCATTCCGATTGCCGATCAGATATGGATAGACCTTGTACTGTCCCTTGTATCTGCCTTCTTCAATGTACTTTTCACTTTCCTCAAGGCCTGTAAAGTCGCCATGTGTAAAGCTGTCGCCGCAGGCACACCATTTTTTTCCTGCCAGAATGTTGAATTGATTCATTTTGTGTGATCTCCCCTTTTACGTACTTTTCTATTATACCTTTGCATTTTTTATCAGGAGAAATAAAAAAACGCAGAATTGCTTCTGCGCTATCTTTGCCAATAAGGGTTATCCTTGTCACGGCTGCGGAAAACTTCCAGCCACTTCAGACTCTTCAGCAAAGTACCAACCATCATGTATTCACGCATGTCATTGACATAGATGAATTCAGGCATGTTGTGAGCAGGAATCACTCTGGCAACTTCCTGCCTGATATGTTCAATATCAGGCGTCATGGCACTATGAATCAATAAGGCATCCGGGGCTAAAACAGAGATCAGGGACGCACAGGTACTGATGACAATTTCATATGTACCTTCAGCAGTTCTGCACAATTTTGTAAGATCTGCACTGTGTTTCTGACTCTCCTGCATGCTGCGGATTTCGCCAGCCGCATTGTTTCTGCCTTTGACAAGATTTCCGTTGACGACAATGCCTGCCCCGCCGATTGGAGATCCATATGGCTGGAAATAGAAGATCAGATTATCATATTTTTCTTCCATGGCATTGATGCCTTCCGCCACCTGGTTGCAATCGTTGGATAACACACAGAAAATGCCGTATTTCTGATAAATTTCCTGGGCAATGTTTTCATCATTGAAGCCGCTCTCCGG
The DNA here is from genome assembly GCA_900315065.1 of uncultured Erysipelotrichaceae bacterium. Classification (GTDB taxonomy): domain Bacteria; phylum Bacillota_I; class Bacilli_A; order Erysipelotrichales; family Erysipelotrichaceae; genus Bulleidia. The sequence goes on along the minus strand of OMXQ01000056.1, from coordinate 11,509 downwards.
CAGGTACAATCTGCCTTTTACAGCCGTGCCCGGCATGGTCAGGCCGATGCATTCAATTTCCGGATGAATCGCGGTCATTGCCGCAATGATATCTTCAATATCCTTGAGCTGGATATTTTTCTTGATGACTTCACCCTGGTCGGCGATTTCCCCGTTGCGGTAGTATCTGTAAATCGTACGGATTCTTCTGGAGCTGTTGAACACGCCGATACATAAGATCTTGGCTGTATTATCAAACTTTTCCGCAACAATTTCGGTTTTGGTTCTGGCTGGTTTCTGCTCTGCCAGCTTTTCTTTGATCAGTTCTATCATAGCGCCGGCATCATAAGCACCGAAGATATGCGCAGGAATCGCCATAATCGGAATTTCCGACATGGCATTATGAACTGCCTTGAGCTGGAAAGCAATCTGCGGTGCCAGCAGAATCATGTCATAGTAGAGACCTTCTTCATACACATGATCATAGGAAACTGCCTTGAAGACATAATGCAGGGAAAGCATCTGTGCGGCTTCATTCAGCTTTTCCGCGAAATAGGAAGTGGTCAGAGCACTTGTGCAGCAAAGCAATATCTTCACCTGGACATTTTTTTCAATAGCAAGCAGAGAATCGATCATTTCATCAAACAAACCTTTGGCATGATCCATGTCATTCAGCTGGAAATGCAGATAAAAAGAAGGATCTTCTTTGTTGTTTTCCAGAATTCTGAATTCCACGACATTCATTTCATAGAAACGGATTTCTGCTTTTGCCCTGTTCGTGATGATCTCAATCAATTCAGGTTCTTCTGACCTGATCTGATAGGCATCCCTGTCCTGTGAAAAGATCCAGTTTCTGAAGGCTAATACGAGTTCTGATTGAATCGGCTGTCCCATAGTTAGTTTCTCCCTGATTCAGTATAACATTCAAGGTACAGAAAAAGCGTTCCTTCTTGCAGAACGCTTTCTTTTCATCAGACAATCGGCAGCTTGATCTTCAGATCAGACAAAGGCCAGGTGGAACATGCATGAACATAACCGAACTTCTTGTCGGCGTATCTTCTGCCATCTCCTTCCACCGGTACAAATACATCCCCTTCCAGCAGCTGGCAGCGGCAATATCCGCATGCCCCGCTTCTGCATCTGGTCCGGTTTTTAATGCCTGCTCTTTCCAGGGCAACGGCAACCGGCTCACTGGCTTTTGCGTCAATGACATCTTCCTGGATGCCTCTGACAACCGTCAGCTTGTAAGTCTTTGTGACGTCACCCGTATAACCTTCTGCTTTGGTAATGTCGCGCGGTGCGCCGAATACTTCAAAACGGATTCTGCGCTTTGGAACCTGCAGCTTTTCAAGCTCTCCTGCCACAAAATGATACATCGGCAATGGTCCGCACACAAAATAAGTACAATCCTGTCCTTGAGAATACTTCTGAATCAGATCTGCATTGATAAAGCCCTTTTCACCGGAATAATCAGGTTCATTGGAAATGACATTGACAAACCGGACACGCGGGCAGTTCTTTTCTACTTCACTCAGCTGCTTTTCCAGAATGATGTCCTTTGTATTCTGGGAACCATAGAGAATGGTCAGATCGCAATCCAATGTCCCATGGGCAATTTCCTGGGCCATGGAATAGAACGGCGTAATACCGGAACCGCCGGCCAGAGCAACTACCTTCTTTGCATCTCTCAGCGGCTCATAATGGAATTCACCAAACGGAAGATGAGCAGTAAATGTATCACCTGCTTTGACATTGGCATAGAGCCAGGAACTTGCAAAACCGACGCCAGGTCTGCCATTGCGGATCGTCAATTCAAAGAAAGGATGTTCTCCTTCTCTTGCCTGATAAGGAGCAGAAGAAATGGAATACGGACGCGTTGTAACCGTACCGTCAATGTCCAGCTCCAGGGAACAATACTGACCAGCCTGGAAAGGCGGCAGCTTATATCCTTCGCATGCTTCAAAAGTAAACTTTCTTGCCGTCGGGGACACATCTTCAACCTTTGTGACTTTGACAAGCGTCTTTTCCGGATGCAGCTCCTTTGCCAGATCCCTGATATGATCACGATAAATATTATTCGGATCGCCATGTGCGATTAATTGTCTTCTAGCTTTGGTAACACGGGCAGCCCCGGTGACATCTTTGAGAAAACCATTGACCTTCATTTTATCTGCCCTCCTTCATCCATGTACTGATAGCTTTTGCGGCAATCTTGCCGTTATTGATATTGCAGGCCATGCCGTCGCCGACCAGCTGATGAGATGCGCAGCCGATCAGGCCTTTGATATACTGGTCTGCTTCAAAGTCTTCGAGTCTGCCGACAACGGAATTATCCATGGAGTGCTGATAGCCGTAGATGCCGCCTCTGTAATCTCCGGTAAAGTGGGAAATGGTCACCGGGGTTTCAATTTCAACGTCGATGATATGATCACGCAGATTCACCCCGAGTCTTCTGGAAACCTGATCGATCATCTGACCGGCAATCTTCCGCTTGACTTCAAAATAATTGTCGGCCGTGACACCGTCGAAGCACTCCGGTGAAGGAAGATTTGTAATTGACAAGGAAGTCTGTCCCTTCGGTACGCCGTCCGGATTTGCAAAATTCAGACAGATCGTAGTGAGATAAGACCAGTTTCCAAGCTTCTTTCCTTCTGCATCAAACACATCTGTATCCATCTTCTTTTCGGAAGAGAAAACAGAATAGGAATCAATATTCAATTCCTGCGGTTCCTTGTCCAGCATCAGAACAACCGAGAAACAGGAAACACTCATCGGCATTGCATTGGCATATTGCCTTGCGATCGTCGGAACTTCAGACTGCGGCTCAATCATCTTTCCATAAACGACATTCGGATACGGTGCCGAAGCTACATAATCACAATGAATTTCATCCCCGCGGGCAGTTCTGACCCCATACACACGACCGTCCCTGACAAGAATCTTTTCTACTGTCTGGCAATATTCAAACTGAACGCCGAGCTGCTGGCATCTTTCTGCCATTGCCACCGACATTTCATGAGAGAAACCTCTTGCCACATAAGAACCGCCGCGCAGATAATCTGCCATCAGGAAAGAATAAATTGTAAACGGCATTTTGCTTAAAGGCGTACCGACATAGATCCAGTAGGCAGAAAGAATCTTCTTTACATTCAACGGAAGATCAACATACTTGTCCATGACTTCTCTGGCAGAATAGCCGGCCGTCTTGGCCAGAGCTTCATGATGCCTCAGCATGTCCAGCTTGGAAACAGTATGCTCGTTGAGAAACAGGACTGATTCATAAACCTGGTTGCAGGTTTCCAGGAGCTTGTTGATTTCGTCCCTGGTACCCGGATACTGGGCATCGATTTCATCTGCTGCAACCCATGTACCATCTTTTCTTCTGCCCGCATGGAGTTCGATATTGATCCCGTCTTCCGGTGATACCAGCTTGTAAGCTTCCGGTACCCGCAGCCAGTCAATCGCAACTTTCATGTCATCCAGATACTTGCGGATGAAGAGCGGATCTTCTTCCGGTCCGATTGACATCATTTCATGCAGGGTTGCTTCGATTTCAACCCCGGAACGGACAAAACTTGTTGCAATGCCGCCTGGCAGATTATGCTTTTCAAGAATCAGGACAGATTTTCCCTCGCTTGCCAGTTTCATGGCACAGCTCATTCCTGCCAAAGCACCGCCGATGACGACAACATCATATTTATCTTTGTAAAAAGCCATCATGAGCCTCCTTGGTTTAACCATTTTCTATTATAGTTATTTCATTCACAAAGTGTCAATATTGTGATAATACTCATTGTTTTCTCAAATTATACAAACTAAAATAATGATGAATGGTATATGGTCTGACCAAAGGAGAAAGAAAACATGGAAATCGGAATTATCGAAGCCCCTACTGTAAAGCAATTACTCATCGAAAAACTGGCCGGCATGATTATCAATGGCGAAATAAAACCAGGGGAAAGAATGCCAAGCGAAAGAGACCTTGCTGCCCAGGCCCACATTTCCCGTTCTGCCGTCCATCTGGCGATGAGTGAACTGGAACACATGGGCTTTGTCGAAACAAACGGCAGCCACGGTACGTATGTGACTGACTTTGCAAGAAAGGGAAACATCGATACCCTGAATCTGCTGATCCGTTTCAATGGTGCAGATTTCAGCTATGACAAGATCAGTGATCTTTTGGAAATGAGAATGGCCATCGAAGGAACAGCTTTGAAAAGATTGTGTTCTGATCTCAACAATGAAAAAATCCATATTCTTGAAGAAGATACAGAAAAAGCAGAGACCTGCAAGGATGCTCACTCTTTAGCAGAAGCTTTCTTTAATTTTCATCATGATATCTGTGTCTGCAGCGGCAACTTCATTCTGCCTCTGCTCTTCAATACTTTCCGTTTTGTCACGCTTGCTTATTGGGAAGAAGCAATCCGCAAACTAGGCAGGGAAAAGTGTCTTTCCTTCATGCATGGTCTTCTTGAAAAAATCAGAGAAAAAAACGCAGACGAAGCTTCTGCTTATCTGCGTCATGAATTTTCAATTTTTATTGCCAGTGAGAAATCTCAGTCTGTCAAAGTCTGAGACTCTCTTGTCCTGAAGCAGATCTTGCCTGCTCTTTCCTTTTTGGCTTCGTACATTGCTTCATCTGCCAATGCAACAAAGGTCCATTCTTTGTCATGGGCATCCGGAACTGCCTGGAAAATTCCCTGGGAAACATGCATGAGAATACATTCTTCTTTCGTACATGCCTGTCTGACCTTTTCTTTGATCCGGCGGGCTGTTTTCATAATTTCTTCATCTCTCTGATTCAGATAGAGAATTGCAAATTCATCACTGCCGTATCTTGCACAGAAGATATTGTCATTTTCTTTTTCAACATCCTGCAGAACATTGCCAAGCGTCTTCAGGCAGACATCACCGGCTCTATGACCATAGGTATCATTGATATGCTTGAAGGAATCAATATCCATAATTTCAATTCCAAGGGAACACTGATCATTACCTGCCTTTTCGAACCACTGGACCATTTTCTGGTTCAGGGCTCTGCGGTTATCCACACCAGTCAATTCATCAATGTTGACCTGCTGGGAAAGGTTATTGATCTCTTCGCCGCTCTTGACGAGCTCTGAACGCATAGCCATATAGTATCTGGCAAGTTTGCCGTGAGTGACATCATTGAGATCGGATAATTTCCAGAAGTGTTCTACTTCTTTGACGAATTCATCCAGCTTTCCTGCATCTTTGAGACAAAGCTGTCTGCCTCTGGAAACAACCATCATGTACTGGTAATAGTCAGTACCATCCAGAATACCGGAGAAGACAGGCAGAATTTCGGATAAAACATCCGGCCGGTTGAGCTCAATCAGAAGACGGATCAATGCGACAAACAAAGGCAGATATTCACCGGCATTGTGCTGAACCTGAATGCAGGCGCGGATAATCTTTCTCAATAATTCTTCATAATCATCGCCATGGCTGACCGCATAATACAGATCTGCAACCAGCTCATACGGGCCGCCGGCAAAACGCGGATACAGACCGATGACTTTCTTCATTTTCTGCCGGATGACAGCCGCCTCATCCAGATTCTTCAATCCGGATTCCGCAATCACATGGAAACCGTAATAAATCGGAATGGATTCTGTCTGATGCAGAATTTCCGGATGGGCATCAAGGGTATCTGCAGCATGACGCATGTAGCGGACACCGTCTTCATACTGGGCGCCCAGAAACAAAGTCTGCCCCAGGTGCGTACTTCCTTTGAAGATGCCATTGTAATTATTTTCTTTTTCCGCAGAGAGGAGTTCCTCTCAAAAGCGTCCATGGAACCGGACAGGTTGCCCTGGTTCATGAAAAGCACCCCGATCAGAGACTTGATATGCGGCAGCATTTCCCGGTTGTTATGACTGTTGTAGTAATGGAGAGCTTCCATCAGATATTCCATGGCTTTGGTGTTTTCAGCACTGATAAAGCAGGCATTGCCAAGGGCATAAACCACCCTGCCTCTGTCCTCATCACTCAGGTCTGTATTCAGCAGCGGGGTCAGCAGTTCGATGCAAAGAGCTGGTTCTTTACGATAAGCTGCCAATCCTTTTTCCAGGTTTTCCTTCTGTACTTTGTTCATATTGCACCTTGTTTATTCTATTTTACATTTTCCAGCTGTTTTATGTCGAAAATATTCAATTTGCCGGTAAAGTCCAGAAAAAAAAGCTCAAAAAAAAGCCGCCTGCCGCAAAGGACAGACGACCTTGATTGGAGATAACGTAATTAATCAGCGAAGAAACGCTCTACCAGCTCACGGCTGTATTCACTGGTTTCATCCATATCGCCGAAGGACATGATTTCACCAGCATAGTATGTATCATACTTACCCTGCATAGCTTCGACATCATCGTACCAGCCGGCAGCGTAATCTTCTGTGAAAACGTGCGGGAAGTAATACCAGTCGCCTTCATTGATAACCTTGGAAGCAGGATTCTTCATGGTCTTGAGATCATCGAGAACTGTCTTCTTGGCAACTTCGTAAGGAATTTCAGGCTTGTCCTTGTGGTTGCGCAATGTATAAGTAACAATCGGCTGGTTCTTGTCATCTCTCCATCTTCTGTAATAAACCATCAGATGACCATAACGTTCCGGTGTCATGTTTTCAAATACATAGTAGGAGATTTCCGGATGATCTTCCGGTCTTGTCTCAACTGCCATGGTGTCATATCTTTCGTAGTCAATCTTGTCGAAGTACTTCTTTTCGTCTTCTCTGATATCTGCATATTCGCCGAAGAACTGCAGCGGTGCTGTAACAATCAGCTTGTCATATTCTTCAACCTGGCCGTTGACAGTGATATAAACCTTGCCGTCCTTGCGTTCTACCTTTTCAATATTGGAATTCAGGCGGGCATGATTTCTCAGCTTGTCGTTCAGAGCTTCCCAGATGGACTGGGTGCCGTTCTTCCATGTCCACAGATTGATATTGACAAAGTTCATGGTTGTCTGGAAGTCCAGATACTTGAGAACATACGCAGCCGGAATTTCATCAAAATAACCATAACCGAAAGAAGTAAACGGACCGATCCAGATTTCCTTAGTCAGTTCAACGCCGTTCTTTGCGCAGAATTCATCAAACGGAAGCGCAAGATCCTTCAGGTTTTCATTGACACCGGATACCTTTTCACGACCAGGTGTTACGGCATAGCCGTCATAGCGGCCCTGAGCAACCCCGCGGTGGCCGTTGACATCATAGCCCTTGTACTTGGTTTCCAGAATTTCGCCAAGCTGCTTGACCTGTTTTCTCATCTTCATCAGATGCGGAATCTGCAGCGGATTCTTCTTCGGATCAAACGGATGAATGACATTGCCGTTCTTGTCCTTGTAATCACGATTCAGCTTTGGTCCATCATGTGTAATGCCGGCAAATTCTTCGACATCATGTACTGCATAGTAAGATGGTACGCCCATGATAGCACCCATTTCATAACGTCTGCCGTTGTAAGTCGGAGAATTGCACTTGCCGCCGACATGATCATTCTTTTCCAGAATGGTGTAATTGAAATACCCCTTCTTTTCAAGATACATGCCTGCAGACAGACCTGCAGGACCAGCACCGATAATGGCGATACGTGTGTTCTTATCCATAATTATTTTTTTCCTCCAATTATTTTTCCCTGTATCGCAAGTATATTACACCTTGTTAATTTTTGCACGAGTTATTTTCTGTCGATTGTCTGCTAGTCGTACAAAGACACGACAATGTCTAAATTTTAAAAATATATTTGTGATAACACTAACAAGCTCATGTTATACTTTTTTAATGAGATACCGTAATTTTACTCATCTGCTGCAGGAAAATACCGCCAACCATCCTGATGATCCGGTTTTTCTCTACGACGATGACGGAAAAAAGACCATTACCTGGAAAGAATTCAATGAACGAGTCACCCTGCGGGCAAAGGAACTGAGGATGACAGACAGAACAAGTCTTGGGATTCTTTGCGACGGCTCATTGGAAAACGTAATTGAAATCTTTGCCGGGAATAATGCAGGCATGCAGAACGTACTGCTGGATAAAAATGCCCCGCTGGTATTATTGGCAAAGCAGATCAACGCTACCGATGTCGATCTTTTATGGGGCGGCGAAAGAGTCAAAGAACTCCTTCCTTTCCTGACAAAGGGAACGAATGATACAGAAGATCAGATTTTATTCTTTACTTCCGGTACAACAAATGCCGCCAAAGCTGTCACATTGACCAGTGCTTCTTTAATGGCAAGTGCCTGGAACGGCGGCCAGATGTTACCTTTGCAAGAAGATGATATCCTGCTGAACTTATTGCCGCTGAATCATGTCTTCGGTTTTGTCTGCGGTTTGCTTTGGGGAATGAGCTGCCATGCAGTAACTGCCCTTGGCAGAGGCATGCGTCATTTTGTCGATGATCCTGCTTACTTCCGGCCGACTGCTGTTTCCCTGGTCCCTTTATTGACAGGCTTCTTCCTGCAGCACAATTTATTCAATCCCGAGCTGCGTCAGGTACTGATCGGCGCCGGGGATTGCCGGGAAGAATTAATCAAAGCCATGCAGCAGAAAAATATCAAAGTTGCTTTTGGCTATGGTCTTACAGAAACTTCTTCCGGCGTTGCAATCAGCACCAGCGGCAATCCGAAAGAAATGGACATCTGTCCGGATGATGAAATCACTTTGGCATTAGACGGCGAAATTCTGATCAAAGCCCCGACCTGCATGATGAAGGGCTATTACAAAAAACCGGAAGAAACCAGAGAAGTACTGAAAGACGGTATTCTATATACCGGGGACCTTGGCAGATTTACCGAAGAAGGAAAACTTGTCATCACCGGCCGCAAGAAAGATATTCTGCTGCTGCCTAACGGCACCAAGATCTTCTTACCGGAAATCGAAGCTGGTATTATGAACCTGCTGCAAAGCCAGGAAGTTGCTGTTGTATTGAAAAATGACAAGCCTGTCTTAGTCACTCACATTGAAAAGAAAAAAGAAGAAATCCGGGCAAGACTCTCGGAAACAATCAAAAATATGCCCCGCGGCCAGCAATTTACCGATATTATTGAATTGCCGCATCCCCTGCAGAGAACTGCATCCGGAAAAATAAAACGATGGGAAATCCAGAAGGAGATAGAAAAACTATGATTACAAGAGAAGAAATCTTCAACCGTACAAAGCAGGTCATCAAGGACAATGTCCCTGATATGTTCGGCGATGAATTAACCGAAGACACAGTCCTGAATTCCAAAGACGGCAACGTTGATTCCATGGGCTTTATCCTGGTCATTACGAAACTGGAAGGCGAATTCAATGCCAAGGTTCCGGATGAAGAATGGGACAAGATCACAACTCTGGGTGAATTAGTCGATCAGATTTACAAATACGCAGAAAAGTAAGATGTATACCATTTCTTATAAAATCCGCAACAAAGACGTCAACATGTATCGTGAAATGCGCACTTCCCGGCTCATGGAAATGCTGCAGGAAATCTGTATTTCCCATACGCAGGCTCTTGGTGCAGGCAGAGAAAAAACCCTGGACAAAGGCATCCTGTGGGTAGTTATCCAGCAGCACGTGGATATTACAAGAATGCCCGTCTATGATGAAGAAATTCAGATCTCCACCTGGCCTGGCAAAACCATGCATGTTCTCTTTCCCCGCTACTTCCGAATTAGCAGTGCAAACGAAGGAATCCTGATCAGCGGCTCTGCCATGTGGACCCTCATTGACCAGACCACAAGAAAAATGATCTTTGCGGATCAGGCTGGGATCGATGTACCTGGTGAAGTCACCGGTCTGGAAACACCGCTTCCAAAGCCTGTTCATCAAAGAGAAACAGACAACACTGCTCAATTCAAAGTTCCTTTTTCTTACTGTGACATGAACGGCCACATGAATAACGCAAGATACTTTGACCTTGCGGAAGATTTTCTTCCAATTCATGACAAGCATCTTCAGCTGGTTTCCTTTACCACCCAGTATGCAGAAGAAATCCGCTTCAATGAACTTGTAAAACTTGCCTGGAAACAGGAAGGCAATTCCTTTTATTTCACCGGAGACAAAGAGAAAAACTGTTTCCGCATGGAACTGGAATATCAGGAAAAGACGTTGTAAAACAAAATATGCTCAGTTATAATAACTGAGCCGATGCCGACATAGCTTAGTTGGTAGAGCAACGCATTCGTAACGCGTAGGTCGTAGGTTCAAGTCCTATTGTCGGCACTCACAAAAAACAGAAGGAAATATTCAGCCTTCTGTTTTTTTATTTCAGTACAATCAGATATCACCAGACGATCCCGGAAGAATCAGTCATTCTTTCCTTTTTTCCCGTAATGAATCCACAATCCGCCGAGGACGACAAACCAGACAGCGATCAGAATGATTCCGAATGGTTCCACCTTCCTTCCTTTGGACAAATTATCCATCTGGCCAAATACCATCATCACTGCCAGGAAACAGACAAACACAGTCAGAACGATCAAAGCAACATGATTCTGATGATCATAAGACTTCTTTTCTTCTTTATTAATTTCTTCATTGCGGTGCAGGATTCCTTCAACCTGGGCATTCAGCTCTTCCTGCGGTATTGCATCCAGCGGATGTTCCAGAAAAAAAGCCAGCTCAGACCCGATTGTGTAATAATCTCCGCAATAGGACTGGATCACTTCATACTTTCCGGTTTCCGTATTTTTTCTTTCTACAAAATAAACGATAGAACCGATGGAAAACTGCAGGAATCTGTCTCTGCCTTCAATCTTCTGCTCGCCAGTGCATTTTCCTTCAATATAGTAAACATCCGGAGAATCCTCATCACCAACTTCAACCCGTGCATTGACGACCATATCCTCCACAATCTTCAGATCATCTTCCGACACAGCCAGCTTTGATTCCCTGCTGTTCTTTATATCATCGACAGTCAGCACAATAAACAGGAACAAAAATCCCAGGCCGAATACAAACATGAGCAAAGTCGACCAGAGGGATGCTTCCCTGATGCCGGCAATGGCACCTGCCAGACTGATCACGCCTGCGATCAGGCCCATTACCGATCCGCCGAAATGACTTCTTACCTGTTTGTTAATATCTTTGATCAGAATATCCTTCGTCAGAATCTGAACGGATTTCTTTGCCATAAAACATTTCCTCCATGAATCCTCTGATTTCATCTTAATCTGTCAGAGCACCGGTTCCTGTCAAGGCAATGTAAATTTGACGTAAAAAAGGCCAGCCTGAGCTGGTCACTTTATTAAGTTTATTTGGAAATGCCGTCGCTTTGCAATCTACATTAAAACAGAATATGAGAGAGAGGAAAACCAGATTCCAAAGCACTTTCCGGACTTACAATCGCGGAGTTTTATTTTCTCCAGTAATGATAAGTTAACACGATTATATTTATGAATCAAGAAAAAATTTACAAAAATATTACAAAAGTGTGTTTATTCCATGATAATGTCTCAAGTGTTGGAAAGGGAAAATGTCCCAGGCAGATACAGCCTGAAACTGACAGTTTTTATTGCCAGACTGGCTTCC
>OMXQ01000110.1 GCA_900315065.1 uncultured Erysipelotrichaceae bacterium | reverse complement strand
ACGCTTACCTCATTTACATATGTGAGTATAGCTGAAGGTCAGAGAAGGGCTGTACGTTCCAAGGTACAACGCCAACACTTAGCTAGAAAAGAGCGATTATTTATACTTTTTATAAGCTTTCATCCAGACAGCCGAGGATTTCAAGAATCCGGTTCAGGTCATCGGTGTCTTCATAGGAAATTGAAATCTTCTTTTTTCCGACTTCAACCTTGGTGCCGAGCTTTTCAGCCATGTGGTTTTCAAGATCTCTGATCATCGGATCCTTTCTGATTTCCTGCTTTTTTGGTTCCTTTTTCCTGGTGCCGTTGAGTTCATGAACAAGAGCTTCCACTTCCCGGACGGACAGCTTTTCTTTGACAATTCTCAAAGCGACATCATACATCTCATCTTCGCTCTTCAATCCCAATAAAGGCCGGACATGACCCATGGTAAGTTTCTTATTTACAACCATGTCCTGTACTTCTGCAGGGAGCTTGAGCAGGCGCATCATGTTGGCACAGTATTCACGGCTCTTGCCTACCCTTTGAGCCAGCTGCTCCTGGGTATAGTGAAGCTTGCGGATTAAAGAATCATAGGCAGCTGCTTCTTCAATCGGATTGAGATCTTCTCTCTGTACATTTTCGAGAATAGAGATCTCCATCATTTCTTCTTCCGTGAAGTCAACTGCGATCGCCGGTACGGTTTCAAGGCCTGCAATTTTAGCTGCACGTAGTCTTCTTTCCCCGGCAATTAAGTCATAGCCGCTGACGCTCTTTCTGACGAGAAGCGGGGTAAAGATACCGTGAACCCGGATAGATTCAGCTAATTCATTCAAAGCATTGGGTTCAAATTCCTTGCGCGGCTGGTAGGGATTCGGACGAATTTCATCAACGGGAATTTCTACTTCTTTTCTGCCTGGTACTTCAGAACTATTGTTCTGAATATCATCCAGCATTTGTTCCACATTGACACCTTCACCAAAGATTGAGCTCAAACCTTTTCCAAGACCTTTTTTCTCTGCCATCAGCGTCTCCTTTCATTTTTTGTAATAACTTCCTTGACTAACTGCGCATAGGCTTTGGCACCTTCACTGCGGGTATCATATTCAAAAATAGTTTCTTCTCTGGATGGTGCTTCAGATAATCTGACGTTTCTGGGAATATAGCACCTGTATACCTTTTCCTTGAAATACTTTCTGACTTCCTGCTGCACTTCAACAGAGAGCTTGGTACGGACATCAAACATCGTTAACAAAACGCCTTCAATAGATAAGCGTGGATTCCAGAGCTTCTGCACCAGACGGATTGTACTCAATAACTGGGTCAGACCTTCCAATGCAAAGTATTCACACTGAACCGGAATCATGACAGAATCTGCAGCCGTCAGCGCATTGGTGTTGAGCAGGCCAAGAGCAGGCGGACAGTCAATGATAATGTAATCGTATTTATTTCTGACCGGTTCCAGTTTGTTTTTGAGAAGTCTTTCCCGGCCGACTTCATAGTTGGCCATATCAATATCTGCCCCGGACAGATCAATGGTAGAAGCTAATACATCAAGCGGCGGCATTGATAATGTCACTGCTGATTCTTCTACGCTTGCCCCGTTCATCAGGACATCATAAACAGATTTATCAAAGCCGACCTTGTTGGCACCGATGCCGTGAGTGGCATTTCCCTGCGGATCAAAATCAACGAGCAATACGCGTTTTCCTACGTAGGCCAATCCTGCCGCAAGGTTCATTGCTGTTGTCGTTTTCCCGACGCCGCCTTTCTGGTTGGCAATCGCAATAATTTTTCCCATTTCAGTTCCTCTTATTCTTTCGGCAGGTGCACGATCATCGTCACTTCTGCATCGTTTTCTTTTTCTTCAAGCTTAACTTTCAGGCCGAGCTTTTCAATCATCTTTACAGATTGTTTTATCGTATTGATCGCAATCTGCTGGTTTTTGGAATGGCCGCTTGTCTTTCTTCTTCTGTGTTTTTCCGGGTGAGAGATGGTATCGAGATACGCTTCTGTTTCCCGGACATTGAGGTCTTTCCTCACAATTGTTTCATAGGCTTTTTTCTGACTTTCTGATGGAATCGTCAGTAAAGCTCTTGCGTGTCTTTCGGTAATTTTCCCACTCATGACCCCGTCCTGAATTTCCTGTGGAAGATTCAGCAGACGGATCTTGTTGGCAACTGCAGACTGGGACTTGCCTACTTTCTGCGCAACCTGTTCCTGGGTCATATGGGCCTGGCGCATGATCTGCAGGTAGCTCTTGGCTTCTTCGATTGCGCTCAGATCTTCCCGCTGGATATTTTCTACCAGAGCCATCTGGGCTGCTTCGTTTTCATCCGGTGACAATACATAACATTGTATTTCTGTCAGACCTGCCAGTTTGCTTGCCCGGTATCTTCTTTCACCGGCAATGATTTCATAGTGGTCATCGATCTGCCGCACCGTGATCGGCTGAATCAGACCGTTTTCCTGAATGGAATCAGCCAGTTCCTGCAAAGCTTCTTCGTCAAAGTTCAGACGCGGCTGGTAGCGGGAAGGCTGAATCTGATCAAGCGGGACCGTAATTATCCTCTCCGTATTTTTATCCTGGTTGTTATTTAAAAATGTGAAAAACTTGGACATTGGGTTTCTCCTTAAAGAGGCTTCTTTTTGATCTGGCCGTAGTTGCGCGGATACATGGCAGGTGTGTTTCTGGTTTTGCGATAGAAAAGAATGACACGATTGTCTCCTTCCGCAAGGCTTGTGTCTTCTTCTTTTTCCAGAGAACAGCCGAGTTTGTCCATAGCATTCTTTGCGTCAAGGGCTTCCTGATGACCCATGCTGCCCTTCATAGCAATAAAAAGACCATCCTTCTTTAATAAAGGAATGCACAATTCAGAAAGGACACGAAGATTGGCAACTGCTCTTGCAGTGACAATATCGTAAGCTTCCCGATGAGAAGAGACGTGTTCTTCTGCTCTTTCGTTATATACTTCGATATCCTTTAATTTAAGTTGTGAAATGACTTCTTTCAGGAATGTACATCTCTTGCCGGTCGGTTCAATCAATACGACATGCAGAGACGGAAAAGCAATCTTCCATACCAGACCCGGAAACCCGGCACCGGTACCGACATCCGCAGCTGTTCCTTTCATTTCTATATCTTTGGCAGGAAGCAGAGAGTCATAGAAATGCTTCTCATAGATTTCTTCTGTTTCCGTTATCGCAGTCAGATTGATCTTCTCATTCCATTCCTGCAGAAGCCTGGCATAGAGTTCCAGCTGGTGTAATTGAGCGTCGTTTAAAGTAATATTTATATCTTCGCATGCCTTGCGCAGTTCATTGATGTTCATTGTTCTTTATCCTTGTGCACAAGTATTCTATCATCGATCTTTTCCCGGGAAAAGAATAAAATGTGTGGATAACTTTTTTATCCACACAAATATTTGAATATTCCTTTATTTATCCCTTTTGCTGCATTTCATGAAAGAAATTTTCTTTGGAAATAGAGAGAATTTCAGGCTTGTTTCTGAGCCTGCTGCGATTCTGCCTGGTCTTTGAGAAGAAATGGGTCAATGTCTGTCTCTTCTGCTTCCTTCTCATGCTTTTCATTGCCAGGCACAAGCCCTGCAGCTTCCGGCGGGAGTTCTTCAAACTGATATGGAATATCCCATTCTTCAAAGAAGGCTAGCATAGCTGAAAGCAGATCATTCAGCTGCGTCAATATCGGAAGGTCATACCGATATGTTTTCTGACAGATTTTACCAGTTCCTTTTTCATGCCAGGTAACTTTCAGGAAGCTTTTCACGACCCTGTACTCATCATCTCCTGAAAACTTACTGGGTATTTCATCTTCCGGATCGTAGTGATACGTAATCACCGCAGGATAGTTTCTGTCAAAGACCCCTTCGTGAAAGTCATGATTGCTTAAGACAGCTGAGGCAAACCAATGACCATCATCATAATTGAGTTCCTCTTCTGACATGCCTGTTATCTTTGCTGTGCGCATCTTCTGAATTTTGGCAGAAGCAATCTTTCCAACATATAGAAGACCAAATCCGATACAGAAGATCAGAACCAGAATGGAAGAAAGAATCAGGCCGAAGCTTTTTGTGCCTTTTGCGAAAAGAAGCAGACCGATCAGGGAATAGGCAAAACCTGCGATTAATGCAATCGCAAAGAATTTCATCAGTGCATTGCGGTTATGCCGGAAGTCTTTCATATGTCCTTATCCTTCTTTCTTCATTTGTTCTGCTGATGCTTTTCCATATATTGTTTTGTGGATTCAGACATTTCCGAAAATTGATAAGGAATGCCCCATTTATCAAAGAATTCCGTCATTTCGGCAGCTAATCCAGGTGCATAGGAACAGCTGAAGTGTTTTTCTTTGCCGGATCCCTGTTCATGATATGTAATGCGAACATGACTGAGACGGCCCATCTCTCTGTCAGAGTCGTCATCATGCGGATCATAGCGGTCTTCAATCATAACCGGATAATTTCTGTCAAACTGTCCTTCATGAAAGTCCGGTGACTGATTGTAAGAAAAAGAGAACCAGTGGCCGTCATTGAAATCAACCTGACTTGCCGGTTTGCCCATCACTTTGGCTGCCTTGCGTTTCAGGCTTGCTTCATACAGGAAATTTACCAGGACAATCATGGAACCGCAGAAGGCATAGATCAGAACCAGGAAACCACCTAAGACCCATATAAAGCCGATATCATAGCCGGTGAAGAAAACTGCCAGAATAATGATTCCTAAAACCCAGCTGATTGCGACAGAGCGCTTGAATATTGTGAATTTATCTGATTTATTATCATACATAGATGAATACCTCTGTTTTCAGTATAGGGTGGCTTTGTTAAATGACTGTAAACGAATGGGACTATCCTATGTAAAATACAGATTCAATAAATAAAGAATACAAAGTAATAATGAAACGCTATGTTCGAGCTAAGTGTTGGTCCCGGTATCTGAATTAGTCTCCGCAAATATGCCATAGTGGTATTCCTCGTAGGCCGTGCGGAGATCTATTGGCAGCGCCTGCTTACAGATATCGTCACATCTCAGCTTTGAACGCTCAG
>OMXQ01000055.1 GCA_900315065.1 uncultured Erysipelotrichaceae bacterium | reverse complement strand
CTTTATTCACGATTTCAAAGATCACTTGTGAGATTCTGCTGGATTTCGTCTTAAATCTCACTTTCTGTCAATTTCTACTTGACTTCCTTATAGTTAAATCCTCCTGATATTTTGTCTACAGCGAAGCCTGGAAGATTTCCAGAATATCTTTTTCTGATAATGGTGCATAGACATAATCTGCTTCCAGAGATCTGTCTTCTGTAACATGGTGTGCCATTTCAGCTAATCTGGATTCATCAATGCCGACTTCCTTCAGATGCATCGGAATACCCAGATTATCAAACAAAGCATAGGTTTCTTCAATCGCCTTTTCTGCCTTGTATCTCTCTGGTAATGAAGGATCAATGCCGAATACTTTTACGCCGTAATTAGCAATTCTGCCTTCTGTCTTATTGGAAAGAATATGCTTCATCCATCTTGGTGTCAGAATAGCCAGACCAATACCATGTGTGATGTCATAGTAGGCACTTAATGCATGTTCCATGGCATGCATCGGCCAGCCCGAATAGGATTCACCAAGAGCCAGAATACCGTTGCAATCAAGCGTGCAGTTCAGGAAAATCTCAGCTCTGGCATTATAATCAGTCGGATTCTTCTTCGCTATCTTTACGTTTTTAATCAGAGACCGCATGGAAGCTTCCATCATGCCGTCCGCAAAATCATTTGGATCAGAATTGAAATACTGTTCCATAACATGATTTAATGCATCTGCAACACCTGCCAGCATTTGTTTTTCAGGAACCGAATAGGTATATTGCGGATCAATAAAAGAAACTTTCGGGAAAAGGAAATCAGAACCAAAGCCGATCTTGTCATTGGTTTCAGTTCTTGAAATGACGCCGCCGTTATCATACTCACTGCCGGTAGCAGCCATGGTAATAATATCCACGATCGGAAGAGCAGCCTTTACAGGAACCTTATTAGTAATCAGATCCCATGTTTCGCCATCATAGCAGGCACCTGCCGCAATCGCTTTTGAACAATCCAGTACGGATCCTCCTCCTGCTGCCAGGATCACATCAATGCCCTTTGCCTTACAGAGCTTCACGCCTTCAACTACAGAAGTTGAATACTTTGGGTTCGGTTCAATCCCGCCCAGTTCTGTAATCTCGAAATCTTTCAGTAATTCTCTGATCTTATCGTAAAGACCGATTCGTTTGATCGAACCGCCGCCGTACGTCAACAAGATTTTCTTTCCATACAGGCCCATGGTTTCCGGAAGCCGGGAAATAACACCTTTTCCGAAAACCAGTTTCGTCGGTGTGCAATAAGTAAAATTCTGCATATGAATATCACTCCTTTGTTATTGAAATTATAACAAAAGAATCATGATTGCCGCCAGAGAAAGCAGGCATACCAGTCCATGCAGGATTTCTATTGCCTGGTTAATGTCTGAAAGAAAGTGAAACTTTATCGATGATGAGTATCAGAAGAATTGTCGCACCAGAAGAATTGTCGCACCCATATCCCAGATCGTCGAACCTAAAGGAAGATCCATGCCAAGCAGAATCCGATACAGAACAAAGCCGAGCACCCAGATAATCAATCTTGAAATATCGAGATTCTGATCCTTTGCGTCATGATGAACAAGAAAATAATCACAAATCATAATTGCAACCATCGGCGCAAACACAGAACCGATCAGATACAGGAAATCGGAAATGTTATCCATGTTAATCAGACTTGCACCGATGATACCGATGACTGTAATCACAACACCTGCATGCTTTTCATTGATCTTATCGGAAATCGTCACTGAAGAAACCCCGGCAGAATAAGCATCCAGGAAGGTTGTCGTGACTGTAGAAAAGACAACGATCAATAAGCCGGCAATGCCTAGACCTGCCTGCACCATAATCATGGCTAAGTCAGACCCCTGGGTAAATACAGCAGCGGCAAGACCAATCACAAACATCCAGGTTGAGATCAGACCATAAACGACGGAAGAAGCCAGGGTTGCCGCAAACGGTTTTTCTGCCTCTCTTGTATAATCCGCAATCAACGGGAACCATGACAAAGGCATGGCAATGGATAACTCAACCGCCTGTCCGAATGACAAGCTCTCATTGACAATGACTGCAGATCCAGCTGCATTCTTCAAAGAAAAACAAAGAACGACAGAAAGAATAAACAAAGCAGCCATGGCAATTGTATTGATCTTGCCGAGATTCTGAATTCCAACCAGGATCCATACAATGATAAGACCCCCGATAATGCAGGCCCATACCGGAATGGAAAGATGCAGAATGCTTTCTGCCGCAATGGCGCCGTCGTAAATCATGATGCCGGTCCATCCCAATAACTGCAGAATATTCAATATTGCAAATAAAGCAGCACCCTTCTTGCCAAAGGATAAAGCTGCACATTCCATGGAGGACCTTCCTGTATAACCGCCGATCAATCCTGCTAAGAACAATAAGACACAGCCGATGATATGACCGATGATAATTGCCAGAATCCCCTTTTCGATCCCGATGGAAGCTAATTCCATCCCGGTCTGGATTTCCGCAAGTGAAACACCTGCCCCAAACCAGATCAATGCATTTTCAAAAATACTTGTTTTCTTCTGATTCATGTTTATCCCCTTTTCCTGAATTGATTCAGAATTTCCAGCAGGGAAAGTACATACATGTCTGCGTTTTTCCTGATCTGATCCTGATCAGAAGCAGAAGCAGGATCATAAATGCCGATCGTGTGATAGCCATACTTCCCTGCCGTCAGCAAAGCCGGAAGCGTATCTTCTACAACAACGCATTCTTCCTTCTGCAAAGACATTCTGGCTGCGCACGCATCAAACAGAACCGGTGTTTCTTTGCTGGTATGATATTCATCTGCAGCTGCAATAAAGGATACATATTGCAGCAGATGATTCCTGCTGAGACCTGCTTCCACCATTTCTTTTGTACTGGTTGTTGCACAGGTAATCTGATGATTTTCTGCTAATGAAGAAAGCACTTCTGCTGCCCCTGCTTTTGCCTGAATAGCGGTTCTGTATTGTTCCAGCGCAAAAGAAATCAGAGCTTTTTCCATTTCTTCTCTATTCATAGAAATACCGGCTTTTTCAAACAGAACATAGCCTTCTTCCATCGTACAGGTCAGAAACTTTTTCTTTGTCTCTGCATCCAGAAAGACACCATGTGCTTTGGCAAAGTTGACAGGAAGTTCTTTCCACATCGGCATGGAATCCAGCAAAGTACCGTCAACATCAAAGATAAATCCTTTTATTTTGTTTTGTGCAGGCATGATTCCCTTTCCCTGAAATCAGAAAAAGGCACTGCCGCAGCAATGCCCGTCAAAAAGATCCATATATCATCTATGCATCTCCCTGCGCCGGCATTATCCGCTCCAGGTTCAAAAGGTCGAAGTTTCCTTCCTCTCAGCCGCTTCTGCAGCTCCCTTGTGTCTGATTTCGTTTATTATTATATGTCCGTTGGTCAGAAAAAGAAACGTACAGATACCATGTATGCATATATGCTGGAAATGAAAAAGACAGCTCACTTTTTTGTGAACTGTCTCAATCAGATCAGAAAATATTGAACGGCTTCTTTGGAGAATAACTTGTATGCAGAAGCTTTTCTGCTAATTCACTGCCTGGTTTTTCAAGATAGGAATTATACAGCTGCTGGATCTGCGGGTTATCAGAAGATACACGGATTTCTTTTGATGCATCTTCATCATACAAAGCTTTCATGCGCAGTTCTTTATAACCGTAGCCGAGCTTGCCGTTTTTGACTCTGGAAGGAATAATCGGCTGACCGCCGCCATTGATACAGCCGCCCGGGCATCCCATCACTTCAATGAAGGTATATTTGCTGGTGCCTGCTCTTACTTCATCAAGAAGAGGCTTTGCAGCAGACATGGAGGATGTGATTGCAATCCAGATCTTTGTACCGTTAAGATCAATCTCTGCTTCTTTGACACCGGCCATGCCGCGGCATTCCATAAAGTCAACTTTTTCCAGTTTCCTGCCATCCAGCTTCTGCTTGACGGTTCTCAAAGCTGCTTCCATGACACCGCCGGTTGCACCGAAGATCACGCCTGCACCTGTGTAGTCGCCTAAGAGATCTTCATCGAATTCTTCATCTTCCAATTCGTTCCAGTCAATGCCGTACATCTTGATCAGTCTTGCACATTCTCTTGTCGTGAGAACTGCATCGACATCAACATAATCAGCGGTTTTGCATTCAGGACGATGAATCTCACTCTTCTTGGCAATGCAAGGCATGATGGAAACCACAAAGATATCCTGCGGCGCAATTCCTTTCCGCTTAGCCCAATAAGACTTGGCAATAGCGCCGAACATCATATGCGGAGACTTGGAAGTCGAAAGATGCGGCAGAAGATCCGGATACTGATATTCAATATAACGGACCCAGCCTGGCGAACAGGAAGTAAACATCGGCAGCACACCGCCGTGCGTCAGTCTTTCCAGAAGTTCATTGCCTTCTTCCATGATGGTCAGATCTGCACCATAGTTGGTATCGTAAACTCTGTCAAAGCCGATAGCACGAAGCGCTGCAACCATCTTGCCGGTAACTCTGCTGCCAATCGGCATGCCGAATTCTTCCCCAAGCGCTGCTCTTACCGCTGGTGCTGTCTGAACGATCACTGTCTTGTTCGGATCATTGAGTGCCTTGACAACTTCGGTTATATTTTCCTTTTCCGTCAAAGCACCAACCGGACAATTGATGACGCACTGACCGCACTGCATGCAGTTGACATCCGCAAAGGACTTATTGTAAACCGGGGCAACAATTGTTTTGAAACCTCTGTTTTCCAGACCCAGAATGCCTAAGCCCTGCACCTTTTTACAGGTTTCAATGCATCTCTGGCAAAGAACACATTTACTGGTATCACGGACAATGCCATATGAAAGATCATCAACTGTCTGTTCTGTATGCTGGCCAGTGAATTTGTAATCACGGATGCCCATTTCTTCGCACAATGTCTGCAATTCACAATTCTTATTGCGGACACAGGACAAACAATCCTTGCGATGATTGGAAAGAATCAGTTCGACGGAATTTCTTCTGCCGGCAATGGCTCTTTCACTATTGGTCCATACTTCCATGTCTTCTGAAACCGGGGTTGTACAGGAGCTGAGCAAGGTTCTTGCCTTTTTGACTTCAACCAGGCAGACCCGGCAGGCACCGGATTGGTTGATATCTTTCAGATAGCAGAGGGTTGGAATATAGATGCCGTTGTCTCTGGCAGCCTGCAGAATTGTCGTTCCGCTTTCAGCAGTGAGAAGACGGTTATTGATTTTGAAATGTACTTTTGTCATGTGAGATAACCTCCTACTTTCTGCTTACGGCACCGAAGCGGCAGGACTGCATGCAGGTACCGCACTTGATGCACCTGGCTGTATCAATCTTATAAGCAACCTTGCCAGGTACGCCGTCAATGGCAGAAACCGGACAATTGCGGGCACACAGAGAACACTTTCTGCACTTGTCAGGATCAATTGTATAAGTCAGCAGATGCTTGCACACACCCGCCGGACACCGCTTGTCTTTGATATGGGCGATGTATTCTTCCCGGAAGTTCTTCAATGTGGAAAGAATCGGATTCGGTGCTGTCTGACCAAGACCGCAGAGCGCAGTGTCTTTGATCTCGTAGCAGAGTTTCTCCATCTCATCCAGCATTTCCATTGTGCCTTCACCATCCGTGATCTTTGTCAGCATTTCCAGAAGTCTTCTGGTACCGACACGACATGGTGTACACTTGCCGCAGGATTCATCACAGATGAATTCCATATAGAACTTGGCGACATCAACCATACAGTTGTCTTCATCCATAACAATCATGCCGCCGGATCCCATCATGGATCCAGCCTGGATCAGGTTATCGTAATCAATCGGTGTATCCAGTTCCTTTTCCGTCAGACAGCCGCCGGAAGGACCGCCGGTCTGGACAGCTTTGAACTTCTTTCCGTTCGGACAGCCGCCGCCGATATCATAGATGATTTCTCTTAATGTCGTGCCCATTGGAATTTCGACCAGACCCGTATTGCGGATCTTGCCGCCCAAAGCAAAGACTTTGGTTCCTTTTGACTTTTCAGTTCCGATTGCAGCATACCAGTCAGCGCCCTTGTCAATGATCTGAGCTACGTTGCCTAAAGTTTCTACGTTATTGATACTTGTAGGTTTTCCCCAGACACCCTTGACAGCCGGGAACGGCGGTTTTGGCGTCGGCATGCCTCTTTTGCCTTCAATGGAGGCAATCAATGCTGTTTCTTCACCGCAGACAAAGGCACCTGCACCTAATCTCAATTCAATATCAAAATCAAAGCCGGTATTGAAAATGTTCTTTCCCAAGAAACCGTATTCTTCTGCCTGTCTGATCGCTATCTGCAATCTCTTAACGGCAATCGGATATTCAGCCCGAATATAGATATAGCCCTGGTGCGCTCCAACTGCATAAGCCATGATTGCCATTCCTTCCAGAACTGCATGCGGATCGCCTTCCAGCAGGGATCTGTCCATAAAGGCACCCGGATCACCTTCATCTGCGTTGCAGATGACATACTTTTCATCACCCGGCTGATCTTTTTCAAACTGCCACTTTCTGCCAGTCGGGAAACCTGCACCGCCCCTGCCTCTCAGACCAGATTTTGATACTTCATCAATGACCTGCTGAGGGGTCATGCTGGTAAGAGCTTTGCCTAAAGCTTCATAGCCCCGCATGGCGATATATTCTTCAATGTCTTCCGGATTGATGAGACCGCAGTTTCTTAAAGCAATACGCTGCTGCTTCTTATAGAAAGTAATCTTATCGATGTCTTTGATGACTTCATGTGTCTCCGGGTTTTCTTCACTCAGCTGCAGATCTTCACAGACTTTGCCCTGCGTGACGTGTTCATCCATGATTCTTGAAACGTCTTCCGGCTTGACATGACAATAGAAAACCTTGTCCGGATAAACTGCCATGATAGGCCCTCTCTGACAAAGACCGAAGCAGCCGGTCTTGACGACTTTGACCTGACCCTCAAGATGACGCTTGCTGATTTCCTCATTCAAAGCTTCAATGATCTTTGCAGAATTGCCAGCCGTACAGCCTGTACCTGCACAGCACAGAATATTCATTCTGCAGCCTTCTGATTCAGGATGCTTTTCTTCCTGCAGACGAAGCTCTACTTTCTTCAGTGCTTCTTCTCTGACTTGTTTCAATGCTTCCAAACTTTCCATATTTGTTTCTCCTAAGCCTGGCAGCTTTCTTCTGCTTTGATCTTCTTAATGATATCGGTAATCATAGACGGGGTTGCATTGCCATGTACCTGTCCGTCAATGACACATACCGGAGCAAGCCCGCAGGCCCCTAAGCACCTGGTTGCATCCAATGAGAAAATCCCGTCTTCGCTGGTTCCGTTGATCGGTGCATGTATCAGTTCCTGCACAGCATCAATAATTTTCTGGGAACCTTTGACATAACATGCCGTGCCAAGACAGATATTGATGACATGTTTGCCCTTCGGCTGGGTTGTGAACTGGGCATAAAACATGACGACGCCGTATACTTCCGCAACACTGGTGCCGGTTGCTGCAGCAATTTTCTCCATGGCTTCAAAAGGAATATAGCCGAGTTTGTTCTGCACATCATGCAGCATCACAATGGTCGGGCCGGGTTCATTGCGATGTTTCTCAACAATCTCATCAATTTCTGCCAATGAAGCCTGATTTAATCTTTCCATAGTTCCTCCTCAATCTACTGCTAAGACAAATCATTATTCTGAATTGTAAAAATGGGCATAAAATAAACTTGTACAATATTTTTGTATATTCACATTGTAAGCCCTTTCAAGCAAAAAAGAAACCCTTATCGGATTTCTTTTCGCTTCTGAATCAGATTGTATTTTCTTATGCACCGATCGAAGAATAAGCAGTTTTCACACTCACCCCGTCAAGGTTTCCAAGCTTGCCGCTGAGGGCAGATATTTCTGCCTGCGGTGCATCAATAGCAATTGAGATCAGGGAAACTTTCTTTTCCCGATAAGGAATTCCCATTCTGCCGATGATGAATCTGCTGTATTCATGAAGAAGCTCATTGATGGCAGCTGCTGATTCATTGTTTTCAACAACGATTGCAATCATTGCAATTCTTGTATCACTCATGTTTGTCTTCCTCCGGCAGCGTTACTTTATCAAGAATGCCGTTCAGATAAGCCAAAGCAATACCATAATTGGTCATCGGAACATTTTTCTTTTCTGCCGACTCAATTCTGCTCAGGATATACCGGCGGTTGAACATGCAGCCGCCGCATTCAATGATCAGATCATATTCGGAGGCATCTTCCGGAAAATCCGTGCCTGCCTTGACTTCAATGGAAAGATCCTGGCCGACTTTTTTTCTCAACAAGCGCGGAATCTTGATTCTGCCGATATCTTCATCCATCGGCGCATGCGTACAGCATTCCGCAATCAGAACTTTGCTTGACGGGGTCAATGTTTCAATGGCAGCAGCAGATTTGGAAAGATATTGAATATCCCCTTTCAAAGCCGCAAAGAGAATGGAAAATGAAGTCAGGCGGGTACCTTCAGGAACCAGCGGATAAACTTCTTTGAAAGCCTGGGAATCCGTTACAATCAGATCCGGATGCTTCTTCAGATTTTCCAAAGCGGGTTTCAGACCATCCAATGTCACGCAGATGACAATGCACTCCTTATCAAGACCATCCCGGATTGTCTGTACTTCCGGCTGAATGAGTCTTCCTTCCGGGGCCTGGGGATCCTGCGGCATGACCAATACGACAAAGTCCCCTGCTTTCACCAATCCTTTTAATGGAGAACGCTTTTCCATGTGTCCCTGTATTGCTCTGATCAGAGCCAGTCTGACTTCCCCGCCCTGCTTGTCGTTCTGCGCAAACGGTACAACCGGAATCTGCAGCTCTTTTTCCAGACGCGCAATTCTTTCCTGGCCTTTTTCATGATCTATCTCATCATAATGAGAAACAACCCCGACCACAGGAATTTTGTGGGCCTTGAAGAAAGCAACCACCTTCTTTTCAAGATCTTCTTTTTCATCATAGAAAAGAACTGCAGCCAGATCTGTCTTCATTGCCGCTTTTTTAGCAGCTTCGATTCTCTGCGGTCCCAGTTCTGAGGTATCATCGAGACCTGCCGTATCCAGAATCGTGCAGGCACCGATGCCATGAATTTCCATTGCCTTTGACACAACATCCGTAGTTGTACCAGGCTGGGCAGAAACAATGGCAGTTGTCTGTCCCGTCAGGGAATTGATCAGGGTTGACTTGCCCGCATTCATTCTTCCGAAAAAGCCGATGTGGGTACGATTGGCAGATGAAACACTTTGAATCTTTTCACTCATAGTTTTCCTCCTATCCCAAGCGGAATAACAGCAGTAATTTTTCTGTCTTCTGCCTGCTCTTCAATCATTTTCAAACGTACGCCGAAGGTTTCCTCCATATTGGGTACATTCAGAATTTCCTTTGTTGTTCCAAATAAAGCCGTACCGTCTTTTTTCAATAATAATGCATCATCCGATATGGATAAAGCATGTTCGGGATAATGCGTATTGAAAATAACCGTCAGGTGGTTTTCCCGGCTCAGCTTTTCAATCAGATGCAGAACAAGAAACTGATTGCGGAAATCAAGTCCTGTTTCCGGCTCATCCAATATCAATAACTGCGGCTGGGCAGCCAGGGCTCTTGCAATCAGAGTCAGCTGCAATTCACCGCCGGATATCTCATTGGTATGTGCATGCGCCAGATGACTCACACCTGCATTTTCCATTGCCTTTTCTGCAATTTCAATATCCTGCTTACGAGGCGTTTCAAAGATATTCAGATAAGGACTCCTGCCAAGAAGCACGGTTTCTTCAACCGTATAAGGAAATGCCTGTACTCTTGCCTGCGGCACATAAGCAGCTTTCTGCCAGAAAACACGACTTCCGATTTCTGCCAGCGTTTTGCCGTCATAATACGCATTGCCGCTCTGCCACTTGAGAAAACCAAGAATGCATTTCAGCAACGTTGTCTTGCCGACGCCGTTCGGACCTAGTATTGCAAGAATTCTTCCTTCTTCAAGATTGCAGGAAATATTCTGCAGGACCGGCTTGTCTGCCTGATAGGAAAATGACCCGTTTCTGATTTCAAATCTCATACCCGGATGCCTCCTGTCTTTCTTAACAGAATGATAAATACCGGTGCCCCGATGACTGCCGTCAGAATGGATACCGGAATTTCTGCCTGCGTAATGCATCTTGCCATCGTATCTACCAGACACATGAATACTGCTCCGAAAAGAATGGAAGAAGGAATCACGCGGCGGTTGTCATTGCCGAATAACATGCGGGAAATATGCGGTACCAGTAAACCAGCCCAGCCGATCACGCCGCAGATGGAAACAACCGAAGCAGTAATGGCAGCAGAAGCAGCAATGACCACTGCCCTTGTTCTGAAAAGATTGATGCCGAGAGCTTTTGCTTCATCTTCTGATAAAGACAAGGCATTCAGCCTGTAACGCATCAGATACAGAACAAGCATGCCTGCCAATATCAACGGTGCCCCGGTATAAAAGGCCTTCATCGTCACTGATGAGAAAGACCCCATCAGCCAGAAAGTAATCACCGGCAATATATCATTCGGATCCGCTGCATACTTGACTAAAGATACCAGCGCTGAAAACAAAGAAGAGATAACCATACCGGCAAGAATCACCATAATCATCGCTGATCCTTGTCCACTGCTGCCCCGCGTAACAATAAAAACAAGCACAACGGCAAGAATGCCGAAACAAAGTGCACTCACCTGAACTCCGGTTGCCGGTAAACCAATCAGGATACCTAAAGCTGCCCCGAAAGAAGCCCCATTGGCAGTTCCCAATGTATCCGGCGTGGCCAGAGGATTGGCAAACAATGCCTGGAAAGCTGCCCCTGCACAGGCAAGTCCTGCTCCAGCTGTCATGCTCAATAAAATCCGCGGCAGACGGATCTGCAGAACAACTGTCTGGGCATTGGCAAGCGAAGATGACTTTCCTGCTAATATTGACAGAACTTCTGAAAAAGGAATCCGGAATTGCCCCATACCGAGTGCGCTGATGCCCAGAATCAACAGAACGAGAAGCGTTCCGATCATCCAGACATGAAATTTACCTGGTTTCAAAATCTGCCTCACTTGATTTTTCCGATATCGCCGGCAGCAGTATTCGGCGTATACATCTTATCGACCTGTTCATCACTCAAGGTGACGTCATAGAGTTCCTTATAGTAATCTTTGACATCACTCCTGATGTCATAGTCTTTGAAGAGATCCGGATACACAGCCTGCGCCAGCCATTCCAGAGTCATCGGGGTATCAACGCCAGGCGTATAGGTTCTGTATGTGCCTAAAGGCATCTTGTATACCCGCTTGTCCTGCACTGCCCTGATGCCTGACCAGTCATCGCTGCCGATCTTGTTGTTATATAAATCATCCGGCCCTGTCTTTGTGAAATTGGTAATGATGATGACATCCGGATTCCATGTATAAACCTGTTCCATGGAAATCTTCGCATTGGAATTTTCAGCCGGCACATCATGGGCAACGTTTTCTGCTCCGACCGCATCACACCACCACTGGCCGAAGAATTTGGCAGAAGATGTAATCATCGTCTTGTCGTCATACTGGAAAAGAAAGAGAACTTTCTGCTTTTCCCTGACATCCTTTGTTTTTTCAGTGATTTCGGCAAGTCTGTCAGCTGCATATTTATTGATCAGATCCTGCTTTCCGGAAAAATTCTGAGCAGGATAAATCTGATTGAGCAGATCCATCCACTGGTTGTAGGTTTCAATGCAGTTGTATTCCCACTTTGTCGGTGAAACCCCAACCGCTGTAAGCCCTGCATTTTCCAATACTTCCTGTTCTTTCTTGTTGCCGGCATTAAAGAAAACAACATCCGGCTCCAGTTTCAGCAAAGCTTCCACATTGACATCGTCCCCGTTCATGATGTCTGTCGAAACATTCCTGATTTCCGGGAATAACTCGGAAAGAATTCCGTTTTCAGCAGCAGTCATAGAAGCTGGTTCCATGGCGACGATCGTTTCCGCAGAATTGAGATATACCGTTAACATTGCCGGCAACGGCAGAATGGAAAGAATCGCTGCCTTCTTCGGATTCTTCTTTACGGTAACTGTACGGTCAGCGTGATCGACAATCGTAACTGTGCCGCTTTCTTCACTTTCTTTTTCAGATGAGACAGAAGAAGCCTGCTGCGGTTTTGCAGAACAGCCTGCCAGCAGCGAAGCTGACATCATGCATGCAAGTGCAAATCTGAATACTTTTTTCATATTATCTTTCCCTTTCATTAATCAAGTCTGAAATATCAAATGCTTTCGTAGTAAAAACCGGGATATCCTTCAGAAAGATTCTTCCCGAATAGCCGACATGAGGCATTTTTCTTAATTTATTTCCGGCAATGTTGTGAAACAAAGGATCTGCGATCACAATATCAGCTTTCCGGATTTCAGCTGCCAGCAGATCTTCATCCAGACCTTCATTGATATCCGGCCATAAAGGCTTTGCGCTGAACTTTGTTTCATGATTGATGCCGGAAGCAAGTGACTTTGCATAGACTTCTTCGCCAATGACCAGAACTTCAGCCGCGTCCGGAAAAGCAGCATCATAAGCTTTCTGCGGCCGGCCTGATTCCATCGCTTCCCTTATGGCATCTTTCACCTTTTCACTCATATAGGAACCGATCGGAAGCCCTTCAACATAAGGAATCTTCTTTTTTCCGTACATGAATCTTGCCGGCATTCTGCCGCAGCTGGAAGGCAGAACATTGACACTGCCTGCATAGAGATTCTGCAGATTCTCAAAAGTGTCACCATAAGCCATGACACCATTGATGACAAAGCCGTCTTCCTGCAGTTCTTTCTGTAAAGCTTTGACGTTATCTTCTGTGCCAAAGTCAATCGGCGTGATGCCAAGCAGATTGACGCTTCCCTTCTGAATCTCTTTGTCAGAATCCGCAAAGCGGCGGATCCATTCCCGTGCAGCAAGACCAACACCGGAAACATAGCTCTTCATGCCGTCAGTCGGAACCGGTAATACCGGAACGCCCGTCTGATCTTCAATCAGATGAGAGACACCCTTGTAATCGAAAGCGATAATATGAGGAATGGAAGCACCGCAGAGGGTGATGAAACGCGGATGCAGATCAGAACAGGCTTTTACGGCATCTCTGATCAGGACATCATCATCGCCGAACACAGCAGCCATTTCATCCAGGCCGGAAACAAACATCAGGCTTTTGGAATCAAACCATCTGGGTTCATCGTGGGTTGTATATGTTGAATTGCAGCCGGAAGGATCATGGAGAATGGTCATGCCGCCAAGCTCATACATCAGGGAACAGACGCCGGAAACATCAGCCGTATAGGTAGAAGTAAATACATGCGTATGCCAATCGCTCATCTTGCTTCGCACCTCCATCCCTTGTGCTGAATCAATGTCTTCATATCCTTTTCCGTATCGTATGCTTCCTCCAGAAGATCCAGCCATTTTTCAATTGCCCGGTAACCATACATATCAGCCCCATGGATGATATCGATGAAATAATTTGTGTTGTTGAAGTAAGCTGCCTGCTGGCCGATCGCAACAATCTTTCCATCGTGTTTCCGATCCATCAGACGCATATTCCAGTTTTCAGCAGAATAGATCTTCAGATCCGGTTTCAGCTTCTGCAGGGTATTGAATATGTCTTCTTTTTCCGTGAAAACTTCCAGAAATACGGATTCTACCTGGAAGCCGTGATTGAGTAAGAATACTGCCATTTCCAGGGGCAGGTCCACGGCTGTGTAATCTATGGAAATCGGGGTATTGCCGAACTTCTTCTGCAGCTTTTCTGCCTTTTCTTCAATGTTTCTTTCCCATTTCTGATTCTCTTCTTCACAAGGTGCGTCGATCTGCAGTGTCTGACAGATCATCTTCATCTGTTCTCTTAATTTTTCATAACGGAAGGAAGGTCTCACATCCAGCCACTTCTGATTCAGACGCAGCTGCAGATCTTTGCCAGCCCAGGCGGCATGGGGATGAATTGTAATATTGGCACAGCTTTCCTGCATGGACAGGAACTCATCATAGGAATGCATCATCGGAAGATCCTTTACGCTGATGCCCTTTCCAGTTAACCATGCATACAGGTCATTATCCTGACTGGAATCAAACCAGGAACCGATGAAATTCACCTGATTTTCAAGATGATCACAAGGCTTGAGAACCCGGAACATCTGTCTGGTCAAAGACGGCAGCGGCGGTGTCTTTCTTCTCATGATCGGATCCATATACGCATCGATGAAATCAATATCCGGATATTCTTCCCGCAGGATTTTATAAACCCGCTGGTAATTGGCCGCCAGGAAGTGATGAATGCAGGAGATAAAAATCATGATCATCCGCGGTTTTTCCGGCAGCGTTTCAATGATCTTCTCAACCCCATGCTGAAGACACTCTTCCATGTCTCCTTCCAGAATGTTATCTTCCCCTACCGTAATTGTAGAAAGACGATCCATGGCATTCATTTCCGCAGTTGTTAAGACAACGCCGCGGAGACAGGAAGTCGGACACACGTAAATTTCATGACACCCCGGCACCTGCACGCCGATATGGACAATGTTCCATAAGCCGCGGCA
This sequence comes from uncultured Erysipelotrichaceae bacterium, assembly GCA_900315065.1. Taxonomy (GTDB): domain Bacteria; phylum Bacillota_I; class Bacilli_A; order Erysipelotrichales; family Erysipelotrichaceae; genus Bulleidia. The sequence goes on along the minus strand of OMXQ01000055.1, from coordinate 3,232 downwards.
TGGCGAAGAATAGGCAAGTCCTATATCCGCATTGTATTGATACGTAACATCCCTGATGTATGTATATTCCCTGCTTTCACTCATGATTGATTCCATTTCTGATCATGTCTGCTGCTAATTTACGGATGGCTTTTGCATAGTCGCAATCAGGATATACGTCCATGACAGCCGTATTATGCATCTCAGCATCCGCAATGTGATTATCCCTTGGTAAGTCTGCGGCTATATGGGAATGAATATCCTTGCAGAGAACTTCCACCTTTTCTCTTTCATCCGGAACGTTTCTGCGGTTGAGAATAACGCCGCCGATATCGGCATAGCCCCTCTTTTTGAAATTCTCTACGGCAACCGCAATATTAGCTGCCGCATAGATTGCCATATTTTCGCCAGACGTCACAATATAAACCTGATCCGCATAGCCTTCCCGGATCGGCATGGCAAAACCGCCGCATACCACATCTCCCAATACGTCATAAAGAACGATATCCGGCTCGATAATATCAAAAGCACTTCTTTCTTCCAGAGCTTCAAAAGCTGCTCCGATGCCCCTGCCTGCACACCCAAGTCCCGGTGTCGGTCCGCCGCACTCAGCACACATGATGCCTCTGATGCCTTCAAAAACCAGGTCTTCCAGTTCTGCACTGTCTCTTTTCTTTCGCAAAGTATCAAGAATACAGGGAATCTTCTTTCCCTGGTGCAGATACAAGGTGCTGTCAGCTTTCGGATCGCATCCTATCTGCATGACTTTGTATCCCATCTCAGAAAACGCACAGGAAAGAGCTGCAGTCGTAGTGCTCTTGCCGATGCCTCCTTTTCCATAAATTGCAAAGCGGTACATAGTTCCTCCCAAATAAAAAATCTCTGTGATCCCACAGAGATGAATACGCTTAAAGTTAATCCAATAATGCTATAACAGGTTTGCGTTTCACTTTCAGGTCAGATTTCTCTTCTCTGTCGGATCTTCCCTTTCAGTATACCTGTTTTATTGTTTTTTTGTTATAGATTTGATCTTTCTCAAAGCAAGTAAAAGACCGGCATTTTCAGCCGGTCTTCGTTATTTTAATTCTCAGTAATTACTTCTTGGATGCAATTTCTTCACGAATTGCCTTGTAGAAGTCTTCAGCAGGCATCTGCTTCTGTTCATTGGAGCCGTAGCGTCTTACAGTGACGCTCTTACCTTCAACTTCGCCGTCACCGACAACAAGCTCAACCGGGATCTTGGCAGTCTGCGCTTCTCTGATTCTGTAGCCGAGCTTTTCGTTTCTTGCGTCAACTTCAGCTCTGACACCCATAGCCTTGAGCTGGGCAGCAACTTCTTCCGCATAAGCACCATGCTTCTCACCGGAAACAGGAAGAACAACTACCTGCTTCGGAGCCAGCCACAACGGCAGAATGCCCTTTGTTTCTTCCAGCAGGAAGGCAATGAATCTGTCAAGGGAACCAAGGATTGCTCTATGGATGACAACCGGTCTCTTCTTTTCGCCGTCCTTGTCAACATATTCAAGTTCGAATCTTTCCGGCAGCTGATAGTCAAGCTGGATGGTAGACAGAGTTACGTCATGACCAAGTGCAGAACGAACCTGGACATCGATCTTCGGTCCGTAGAAAGCAGCTTCACCAAGGGCTTCATAATAAGGAACACCCATTTCCTTCAGTACTTCTCTGAGTTCGGATTCACTCTTTTCCCAAAGTTCATCATGACCGAAGTACTTTTGCTTGTTGGCCGGATCTCTCAGAGACAGACGGAAGGAATACTTTTCAAAGCCGAAGTCCTTGTATACATCCAGGATCAGGGCTGTAACTTCCTTGATGGTATCACCGATCTGATCAGGTCTGCAGAAGATATGAGAGTCATTCTGCGTGAAGGCTCTGGCACGCTCAATACCAGTCAGAGCGCCGGAAGCTTCAAAACGGAAGTCATTTGCGATTTCAGCAATCTTGACCGGCAGATCTCTGTAGGAATGGAGCTTGGACTTATACATGATCATGTGTTCCGGACAGTTCATAGGTCTGAGAACATATGCATTATCAGGATCTCTTCTATCCTGCATAGCCGGGAACATATCATCCTTGTAATGATCCCAATGACCGGAAATCTTATACAATTTGACGTTGGCAACAGAAGGCGTCATGACATGGAGATAACCCTGCTGCAGTTCCTTGTCCATGATGTAGTCGGACAAAGCACGTCTTACCGTAAAGCCGTTAGGCAGATACATAGGCAGACCTGCACCGACGATATCGGAGAACATGAACATGCCAAGATCCTTGCCAAGTTTTCTGTGGTCTCTTGCCTTTGCATCTTCAAGATCTGCCAGATGCGCATCGAGTTCTTCCTTGGTCGGGAAGCAGACACCGTAGATACGCTGCAGAACCTTGTTGTTCTTGTCGCCCTTCCAGTAAGCCCCGGAATGCTTGATCAGCTTGAAGTAACGGCACATCTTTTCATTATCAACGTGCGGACCGCGGCAGAGATCAGTATAGTCACCCTGGGTGTACATGGAAATTGTTGTTCCTTCCGGCATACGCTGGATCAGATCGATCTTATACGGATCATCCTTGAATTGTTCCAAAGCTTCTTCTCTGGAAATTTCATGACGGACGATCTTCTTGCCATCCTTGGCAATCTTCTTCATTTCCTTTTCAATCTTAGGCAGATCTTCATCTGTAATTGTTGCATCGCCCAGATCCATATCATAATAGAAGCCTTCTTCTACTACCGGTCCGACCCAGAACTTTGCCTGCGGATACAGATGTTTGATTGCGTGTGCCATCATATGGGCACAGGAGTGATTGAGTGTTTCAAGATCCTTGTTTTCCTTGAAGTTAATCATAATTACCTTTCCGGACGCTGCAAAATAAAAAGCGTCCTTTTATAAAGGACGCATGACTTGCGCGGTACCACCTTAATTCCGGATTTCTCCGGCTCTCTTTCCTGTAACGTCAGGTTAAACGGTATTCCCTTTCGGGCACTGCTCACAGGTAGTAATCACAGCTTACGCGGCAGCTGTCTTTCACCAACCGGCAGCTCTCTGCATGTCTTATAAGCGGACCATGTCCTGCTCTTCGCATTTCAATGATATTATCTTCACTTCCCGCCGGCATGTCAAGAAAATCGGAAAAAATTCAGAACAATTGTGTTTATTCCATGATAATGTCTCAAGTGTTAGAAAGGGAAAATGTCCCAGGCAGATACAGCCTGAAACTGACAGTTTTTATTGCCAGATTGGCT
>OMXQ01000009.1 GCA_900315065.1 uncultured Erysipelotrichaceae bacterium | reverse complement strand
TTTTCATTTTCTCAACGCTTTCCAGTAGTATGGGGTATTTTCTTCCCCAAGTAATTCTTTACAAGATTACTTGGGCGCCCAACTAAATTTACTGCGTCAATATTTTTGCCTTGATCCATCTTTCTCAGTTATTTCTTTGTACGTAAAGAATTCCAGTAATCTTCCGGCGTTTTCATGAAATCAACCAGAGTATACTTTCCCTCAACGTAGTCAATCCGGCAGATGCCGCCGTTAGGAGTAGCCTGCTTTCCTGCTTTCCTGGCCATTTCGAACAAATCCGGTCTGGCAATATTGAAGAGATCCCGCATTACATTGACATAGACATTGCGATGGGAAACAACCAGGATGTTTTCGTTGTCTTTAGCTTCCTTTACAATCGTATCAAAAGCACGCAGGACACGAACCTTTACTTCTTCGATTGACTCACCGCCGACATCTTTCCAGCCGCGGCTGATATGTCTTTCTTCAATTTCATCATGCCAGTTATTGACAACAACGCCTTCAAAGTCACCGACAAAGACTTCCTTCAGATCATCCATTGCTTTCCATGTCATATCCGGATGATACTGCGCCAGGATTTCTGCGGTCTTTTCTGCTCTTCCTAATGGTGAATAATACATGCGTGCAAAGTCAATGTCACGCAAAGCATCACCGGCAATTTCAGCCTGATGAACACCGGTTTCCGTCAATCTGGAATCACAGCCGCCCTGCATTCTGTGGAAGAGATTGAATCTGCATTCCCCATGTCTTACAAAATAGATGTGAACGGTCTTCTTTTCCTTTTCAGGCTTGTAAGCAGTTGGTTCTACCGGCGTACTCAGCAATTTATACTGGTTTTCATCAAACTCAAAAGTCATGATGCCGCCGTTAGGAATGCCGCTTCTTCCTTCCGCATGTCTTTCATCATCAAATTTGCGGAAATCAAAATTGAACAGATGCACCATAAACAAAGATTCCAGCATGCCGTGGGAAACAATCAGCACCCGGTCGCCGTCTTTACAAGACTGGCGGATCGTCCGCATTGCGTGATCAATTCTGTGTTCTACTTCGAATAAAGTTTCTCCGTTTGCACTGGAAAAATCCCGGATATCAAAGCAGTGTCTTACTTCATCCGGATGAGAAGCAAACCGGGATCCCTCGAGTCTGCCGAAATCCATCTCATGAAGATCATCAATCACTTCCGGTTCGATGCCCCGTCCTTCCGCAATATAGGCAGCTGTCGCTCTTGCCCTGCCGGCAGGAGATACAAAAATCCTGTCAAAATATACATTTTTCAAAGCTGCTGCAGTTTCTTCTGCTTCCAGAATACCAGTCTGGGAAAGCGGAGAATCACAAGTACCCTGCAGTCTTCCCTTGCGGTTGAAAAGAGTTTCACCATGTCTAACATACCAGAATTTTATTTTCATATGATTATATTTCGCCTCATTCATCTAAGACCATTATAGAGACAATTATGTGATTTGTCGTTTCACATTGAGAAAGTTTTTAAAAAATCTACCAGGAAGATATGAAAAAAGGACACTTGTTTGTGTCCTAGTGCTTGGTATCGTCTTCAAAACACTCGCTGTATCTTGCCGCAAAGGAAGGTTTTTCCCCATGGGCATAGAGATGCGAAGTATCTGAAAAACAGGACGCCCGGAAGGAAGCGATTCCCTTCTGCCTTTCTTCCGAATGGAATATTGTTACGCCCGTCGGCGCACTCACCATGCCGTGCCAGAGAATCATCGGGGAAACATTCATCAGATGCGACATGATCACGCACTCCAGCCCGAAATGACAGAAGAAGACCAGCGTATCATGACTGCCTTTGTTTACCTTGTAGGTCAGGCCGTTTCTTTCATAGCCGTGTTCCTTCAACAAAGCGTCAAAATTATCAATGACCCAGTCATATCTTTCTTTTACTTTGCCTGCACGCATGATCGGATCTTCTGCCCAATGGTCCTTGTCAAAGAAGATTGGTCTTTGCGTCCAGTCTGCCGGCATCCAGTCCCAGGCATTGCAGGCAGCATGCCTGTCAGGTCTGTTAATCCTGGGATCAAATTCCTTCAGCCATTCTTTTGTTTCAGCCTTCATGCCGGTTTCTTCCAGGGTAAAAGAAGCTGTATCCTGCGCTCTCCCTAATGGTGAAACATAAATATAATCCATCTTTTCCTTCGCCATTCTTTCGCCCAGATATTCAGCTTCCTTCCAGCCCTGCCGGGTCAAGGAATCAATGGCATAATCCGGATCGGCATGACGTATAAATATCAATCTCATATCAAAGTATCTGGAAGATAAAGAACTTCAGGTAGCTGGTTTCTTTCATGGTCCACAAAATCGGATGATCCGAATTCTGCTGGGTCACGGAAACCTGCTTCAGTACAACCTTCTCTTCCATCGCTGCCTCCCTCAGCATTTTTTCAAATAAATCAGTTTCCATGTAACGGGAACAGGAACAGGTAATCAGATACCCGCCTCCTCTTAATACATGCATGGCCTGTTTGTTAATACGCTTGTAGCCGTTGTAGGCTTTCATGACTGTCCGCTTGGACTTGGTAAAAGCCGGCGGATCAAGAACGATGATGTCAAATTCATGTTCCTTCAAAGTATCCAGATAAACAAAGACATCTGCCTGTACAAAGGAAACATTCTCAAGATGATTCAGCTTTGCATTTTCCCTGGCTTGGGCAAGGGCAGTCTCGGACACATCAACGCCGATGACTTCCTTTGCATTTCCATATGCCGCATTCAGGGCAAAGCCGCCGGTATGGGTAAAGCAATCCAGCACCCGTTTTCCGTAAGCCATCTCTCCCAATAAGACACGGTTGCTCTTCTGATCCAGGAAATACCCGGTCTTCTGCCCGTTTTCAATATCCACGTTCAGTTTCAGGCCGTTTTCAGAAATGACCTGGACAGTATCTGCCCTGCCTTCTCCATAAAAGCCTTTGTATAATGTGAGTCCTTCCTTTTCTCTTGACTTCACGTCATTGCGCTCATAAATCGCATCGATTTTCTGACCGTCTTCTTTCAATACTTTGAGCAAGGCGGCATAGATCATTTCTTTCCTCTGATCAAGACCGAAGCTTGTAATCTGAGTGACGATCACATTGTTGTATCTGTCTGCGGTAAGTCCCGGCAGGCCGTCTGCTTCACCGAAGATGATCCGGATGTTGTCCAGATTCTTCCTGTTTGTCGTTTTGCGGAAGTTCCAGGCATCTCTGATCTTCTTTTCAAAGAAAGCGGAATCGAGAACTGCATCTTTATCCTTGGTCAGAATCCGGACCGGAATATGACTCTTCTTTGATAAATACCCGGTACCAAGATACTTCCCGTCATGAGTTTCAATATCAGCTTCACAGCCGTTTTCCATTGTATCAATCTCAGAATCCAGGTTATTGGCATACATCCACATCTGGCCTTTTTCAAGAAATGCGGCACCCTGGTCTGAAATAATCACTTTATTGTGCATACCTATATGCCTCCGGCATTATTTAATCAGAAACAATGATAAAAAGGAAGACAAAAAGAAAATGCGCACATGACATACGCATCTTCTTCATCTGATATCTGAGATTGAGACTCAGTCCATGTCCTTCAGGAAGGCACCGTAAGCACGATATGCTTCCCAGACATCTGCTTTGGAGACGATTTCAAATGGTGCATGCATGCTTAATACAGCGATTCCTGCATCAATGACATCCATATTCTTGTTGGCCATGATATAAGCGATGGTACCGCCGCCTCCGGCATCTACAGAACCAAGTTCGCAGGTCTGGAAATAGCAGTCATTGTCATCCATGACTCTTCTGACTTTGGCAACAAACTCAGCATTTGCATCGTTGGATCCGGACTTGCCGCGGGAACCGGTATATTTGTTGAAGCAGATGCCTCTGCCTAAATAAGCAGCGTTCTTCGGATCATTGACTTCCGGATACAGAGGATCAAAGCCAGCCGAAACATCAGAACTCAGCATGCGGGAATTCTCAATGGCATCATTAAAATCAACGATGGAATTGCATCCCTGCATTGCCAGCAGCTTTGCAGCAACATGATCAAACCACTCGGAATGCATGCCGGTATTGCCGACGGAACCGATTTCTTCTTTATCAACGAGGATGCAGCAGGAAGTTCTTTCCGGTACGCCTTCAAAATCAAGAATCGCTCTGAGAGAAGTATAAGCACAGACCTTGTCATCGTGACCATATCCGATCACCATGGAACGATCCAGACCGAAGTCTCTGGCTTTGCCAGCCGGAACAACTTCAATTTCAGCAGACAGGAAATCGTCTTCTTCCATGTCATACTTTTCCTTCAGAATGTTCAGGATGTACTTTTTGACCGGATCCTTTTCTTCACCCATGGCAGGAATGGAACCAGCCATAATGTCGAGGGCTTCTCCTTCAACAACTTCAGCCCCTTTCTTCTGCATCTGCTTTGCGGCAAGATGGATCAGAAGCTCGGAAACACCGACTACCGGATCAGCAGGATCGTCACCGATGTTGATATCGATCACTGTACCGTCTTTCTTTACAACTACACCGACCAGTGCCATTGCACGCGCTGTCCACTGGTACTTCTTGATGCCGCCGTAGTAATGGGTATCCAGTAAAGCAATGCCGTCTTTTTCATAAAGCGGATGCTGCTTGAGATCCATGCGCGGAGAATCGATATGAGCGCCCAGAATATTCATGCCTTCTGTCAGCGGCTTTTTGCCGATGATAAAAGCCATGAAGTTCTTGCCGCGGTTGACAACATAAACCTTGTCACCAGCATGGAGTTCCTTCACATCTTTCAGATTTCTGAAGCCGGCCTTTTCAGCTGCCGCAATACTGTTATTTGTGAATGTGCGTTCTGTCTTGGATGCGCTCAGGAATTCTTCGTATTCCTTGTTGAAAGCCATCAGAGTCTTCATTCCGTTTTCATCCAGTTTTTCCCAAACTGTTTTTGTCATTGTTTAATCCTTCCTTTCAAACTGCCTGAAAGCAGCAACATATTTCTCAGGACCGGAAACTTCCACTACGATGCCTTCTTCACTATTTTCCAGAATATGCATGGATAAAACCTTCCGATACTGATCAAACAGGGACATTTTATCATAAGGCAGCAGAACTTTGATCATTTTCTGCTGCGGATAGAGTCTCTGCTCAATTTCTTCTGCCAGTTTGTCCAATCCTTCGCCTGTCATACAGGAAATTCCGATGCCTTCAAAGCTTGTGTCCTTTGCCTTGTCAATCTTATTGTAAACACGCAGTGTTTCAATATGATCTGCTCCGATCTGCTTCAAAGTATCTTCTGTCACATGCATCTTGTTCACGTACTGAGGATCAGAAACATCGATCACATGGATCAGAAGATCTGCTTCTCTGGCAGCTGACAAAGTACTCCTGAAGGCTTCCACAAGACCATGCGGAAGATCAGAAACAAAACCGACCGTGTCATAAAGAAGATACTTCATGGCACCGCTGCCGCACATTCTGACCGATGTATCCAATGTTGCAAACAACATGTCCTTTTCCATGACTCTTGAACCTTGACCGCCGCTTTTTTCCAGCATGGCATTCAATAAAGAAGACTTGCCGGCATTGGTATAGCCGACCAAAGCCGCCCGCCTGATCAGAATCTTATTCCGGCGTCTTTCATCCTGTCCTCTCTGTACTTCAATTGCCCGTAGTTCTTTTCTGAGTTCAGCAATCCGGGCAGAATATTTACGGGCAATGATCTCGCTTCTCATTTCACCGCCGCCTCTGTTGGTCACGGCACCGCCTCTCTGGTGACCGCTTTCATCAACAGAATTCAATATCTGCGGCAGAGCATACTGAAGACGCGCCATTTCAGTCTGCAGCTTTGCCTGCCGGGAACGCGCCCGCTGGGAAAAGATATCAAGAATCAATGATGTTCTGTCCTGAACATTGACACCGCAGATTTCCGATATCCTCTCGGCTGTACCCATCTTCAGCTGATTATAGAAAATGACAAGATCCGCATCCAATGCATTGACCAGATTGGTCAGCTCTTCCAGCTTGCCGGAGCGGAAGGCAGTCTTCGGGTGCATACTCTCCGAGTTCTGGATGATTTCCCCGGCAACAACATAACCGCATGCCATGCACAAGGCTCTGCACTCATCCATAGCCAGACGGAATTCATCTTCGCTTTTATCCCTGATGCGGATGCCGGCCAATATGACTCTTTTCTTATTTGTTTTCAGTGTGTTATCTATCATGTATTTCAATCAAAATCGTTGATCTGCTTCAGCCAGAAACTGACCCCCAGCCATTTGTTGAACTTATAGCCGAGTTTCGGGAATCTGGCATAACAGGTAAAACCGCACTTTTCATGCAGATGCTCGGAAGCCGTGTTGCCTTCGGTAATCAGGGACATCAGAGTCTTGTATCCCCTTTTCTTTCCTGCTTCCATAATGGCATTCATCAGAATAGTGCCGTAGCCTTTGCCGCTTTCACCAGGTTTGAGATAAATGGAAACATCAGCAGTTGCATCATATGCTTCTCTGGCATTGAAGTGATCCAGATAGGCATAGCCCTTCATGCCCTTGTCTTCAAGAATCAGGAAAGGATAAGATGAAATGATCCGATGTACCCTTTCCCTAAAAGCTTCGAGACTCAGGGGCTGGATTTCAAAAGTCTGAACACCGTTCTTAATATAGTCGTTGTACCAGTCAAGAATGACCGGTATATCTTCTTCTTTTAATTCCCTGATCATTTTTAAAACACCGTCTCCCCGTTCATGACTGTCATCATAACCTTTGTTTTTTCAATATCTTCGCATGTCAATAGATCCTGATCCAGGACAACAAAATCAGCGTAATAGTTTTCCTGCAAAGCACCGATCCGATCAGCCATAAACAATTGTTCAGCACCCTTTGTTGTATAGGAAGCGATGGCTTCTTCTCTGGTCAGGTTCTGTCCTTCTCTGTTTCCGTTAACTGCCAAAGCAATGCCGTGAATGACATCCGGCATACATACCGGGGCATCAGAACCATTGGAAGTTAATACAGATTCAAACAAAGTCCTGAAGGCATAGCTGCTGTCACTGATTTCCTCAGGAACAGTATTCAATAAAGGCAGATCATCTTCCAGGAAAGGTGTCTGGATGAAACAGGAAAGACCCAGTTTCTGAATTTCTTCCAGCTGATCCGGACGCGTTAACTGGACATGGACAAGCCCATGGTGAAGCGGATTGCCTTCCAGGACATTGTCTTTGAAAACAGAAAGCACTGCATCTAATGCTCTGTCACCGATGACATGCGTAATGGTTGCCATATTGAAACGATTGGCTAATTGTACATATGTCTCAATCTCATTTTCATCCATGATCAATGTACCGGTGCTTCCGCCTGTAAAAGGCTTTGACACAGCTGCTGTCTTAGCGCCTAAGGTGCCGTCAATAATCAGCTTCAGCGGACCGATCATAAAGAAATCGTCACCGGTAAAGGAGGTATAGCCCTGATCCAGGAAACCGGCAAACTCCTGGGTACTGTTGAACTCACATTGTTCATTGACACGGACATGCAGACTTTCGGTATATGCCATCGTCGAAAAAACCGGCAGGATCTTTGTATAATCTTTCGTAACTGCCACAAAGTCATCAGAACCAACCGTCGTCACGCCGTATTGATTGGCAGCTTTGGCCCCAAGTTCAATATAGGAACGGATCAGATTTTCACCTGGTTCCGGGAAATGCGCACGGATGACATCCATGGCTTTTTCTTCGGCAATGCCCTTGTCAAAATCCAGATAGCCGCCGTCAATTTCAAGATCAGACTCAATTCCGGCTGCTTCCAGAGCCTTGGAATTGACTGCCATGACATGACCATCTACTCTTGTCAAAGCAACCGGCTTGTCAACCGGCAGGGAATCCAGGAACTTCTTATCCACATTGGCTTTCCAGCCTCTGCCGGTAATCCATTCTGCTTCGGTATCTGCTTTGGCACGATTGACAATCTTTTCTGCTAACAAAGCCTGGTCAGAAAGATTGCTCAGCTGCAGATTGGACAGATACATGCCCAGTTCTGCCAGATGCATATGAGAATCCACAAAGCCCGGCAATACAAACATGCCGCCAAGATCCACCAGTTCATCATGTCCGGTCAGTTTTGTAATTTCTTCATCACTGCCAAACTTTACAAACTTACCTTCATCGATCAGAAACGCTGTTTCCTTTCTGTTGTATAAATGTGCATGAACGTATCCTTTGCGCATTGAAAAATTCCTCCATATTTGTGAAAAATTATACCACGAAACAAACTATGCATGATGGCCCCGCTGAAATACCCATAACAAAGAATAAGTGCCTGATCAGAAGAGGCCGGCAGAAAAAAAACTATAAATCCTGATTTTTTCGCAATATACTTGAATCAGAAAAGCAGACAAAGGAGGAATACAGATATGCTGCGAATTGCAATTACATGCGGAGAAGGCTTCTCCTCCGGTTTCCTGGCCGGCAATCTGAATATCAAAGCTGCCGCTGCCGGACTTTCCGATGATGTTCTTTTTATCCGTATTCCTTATCCTGATTTATATAAGCGTCAGGATGAAGTCGATGTTGCCATGTTATTGCCGGTTGTGCATTACAAAGCAGTCAGTGACAAACGGGAATATAAGATCCCGCTTTACCTGATTCCTTACAAAGCCATGTTATTGCCGACCGTACAGGATTATATTGAAGACGCTGAAGACATTATTAAAATTGCCGGCGGCAAAGGCGGCGTTACCCGCTTCCCTGGTGAAGACAGAGTTGCAAACGTAACGCGTGAGTGTTCCTATCGGAAATGGTGCGAAGAACAGAAAACAAAAGAAGAGAAAAAAGAATCAAAAGAAACAAAGAAAGCAAAGTAAGAGAAGAGAAGATAACCCAATCCGGTATAGTAAAAGCGGTGATCACACCGCTTTTCTTTATGATCTCTGTTGTTTTCAGCCTGATCTTAGTTCTGATAGAGAACCTGGTCGCCTTTGACTAAGTCAAAGACGCTCAACTTGTTTCCTGTTAGATCTGTATGATGCATGTTTACAGCACTGATTCTGCTGTTGTCATACGTTGTGTAATAATAGATGCCTTCTTCCAGGTTCATGCAGGAAGAATAGATGGTAATTTCATACTTGTCTTCACCAAGTTTGCAGCAGCCTCTTTGCTGGGTGACGGAATGAAGGATATGGAAGAACTGGGATACAGAAGAAACTTCATCATCTGCTGAGACTGAGTTCATTCTTGTAAATGCGACTTTGACAAAACGGGATGCCGAGGAAAGATCACCGGGAAGACCCAGACCGCCCATGCCTCTGCTATATGGATGAAGGTCAAGTCCTTTCGCGAAGCGGCATTCGCCCTGTTCAGCAGTCACATTTCTGTAATTGGCAAGATTGACCATCTGCATATCAAAAGTCGGGTTGTTGGTCATGACACCGACCGGATTATCGTAAACATGAAGACCTGTACTTGTCTGCTCAACGACGATCTGTCTGTCATTTTTATCTGCGATCATCCAGTGCAACGGATTCGGCGGCAGCTTCTCTGAGAAGCATTCCTTTGTAATATTCACGGTTTCCAGAAGTTTCTTTGCCTCTTCTATATTGGTGCATTGGGAAAGAATCCACGGAATCAGTTCAAAGGAAGCAACATTTTCTTTTCCTTCCATGTTGTCATTGAAGACGCAGTTATCCGGGAAGTTCAATCCTGCCATGCCAAGGCCTGCTTCATTGCAGGCATCATAGAAAAGCGGATAGCCTTCTACGACAAAGGCCATGCCAATGATTGCATGATGAGAATCCAGTGTCTTTCCATTGCGGAAAGCAAGCGGAAACTTTTCCGGCATCACCGCAACCTGTTCATGATAGGAATATTCCAGGTCAAGGTTGCGTCCGAAATAATGATCTTTTGTGCTGTACGCAGCTGCGGTACACATATATATACCACCTCCTGCTTCCGTTATAGCACCTGACTCAGATAGAAGCTTCAGATATTCCGAAAAAGTCCTGTTTTCTTTATCATTCAATGGAAATTGTCCGGTTTTTTACTGTGCTTTCATTTTTCATTTTCTTCAGGTCTGAATTCATGCAGACCATCCGGTTCCAGTTTCAATATCCGCGTGCATACTTCCTGCAGATACAGGCGGTCATGACTGACGGATAAAATTGCACCAGGATATTCTTTCAGACATTTACGAATGACGGGAGCAGACAAAGGCGAGAAATTTCGCGTCGGCTCATCAAGAATCAGAAACTGCGCCTGATCCATAACCATCTTCAGAAATAATACTTTTGCCTTCTGCCCGCCTGACAAGTCAGAAAGCGGATGCTGCATCTCATCTGCCATGTATTTCATAGAACCCAGCAGCAGTCCAGCCTGCTTTGTCTTTTCCCGGTCAGTACCGCCTAAGTATTCCAGCGGAGTTTTGTGCATTTCCAGCATGTCTTCATAGTTCTGCGGCATGTATGCAGGGATGATATCTTTCCTTGTCATGACCTGGTCCGCAATCTTCTTCAGCAAGGTAGATTTACCAGCACCATTAGGACCGATGATACCGATATGTTCAGGCCCCTGGATCGACAAATGAATATTTTCGGCCAGTTTTCCGCCGTCCGGTGTTTCCAGAAGAGGAAGATTGTAATCCAGGATCTGTTTTCCCTTCGGCACAGCACTTTCTTTCGGGAAGAATACAAGAATGGCTTCTTCCTGTTCCGGAATGTCTGTCATTTCACTTCTCTGCTTATCGAAGCGTTTTCCCATAGAAGTAACAGCCTTCATCTTTTTCTTGAGAAGCTGGCCGCCGTGAGCATCCTGGCGGGTAATAGTCCGCAGATCATATTCCACAGACTGACGGATCCGGTTGTACTTTTCCATCCGCAAAGCGTCCTGCCGTCGTTCTCCCTCTGCCTTCTGCATGGTCTTGTCAAAAAGATCTGCCCGCTGGGTAATATAGTCTTCATACCTGAGATGACTGACGGTGGTTTTCGCTTCCTTTTTCCGCTTCAGCTGTTCAAGATGAATGATCGTCTCTGCGTGCTTTCTGAGCAGAATTTCATCATGAGAAACGAAGATGACGGCTGCTTTGCAATTATGTATAAATTGATCCAGGGCATCGAGACTTTCAAGATCAAGATCATTGCTGGGCTCATCCAGAAAAATCAATGTAGGACGCAGAAATAATAAAGATGCCGTCTGGATCTTCAATCTTTCCCCGCCGGAAAGCGACCCCATGGTCTGCATACGGTAGAAATCTCCTGCATCGAGTCTGACGTTTCTGGCTGTTTCCGCAAGAAAACCAGGATCTGCCATACAGAAATCATCGTTTCTGCACAGGTACTCATACACACTCAGATTCTGCTCTGCTTCCCCAAGTTGCTGGGGCAGATACCCTGCAATTTCATTTTCCATGCGTCTTGTACCTTCGGCTTCTGTGTAATCTCTGGTCAGTGAAGGATCATACATGTACTTCAGCAATGTGCTTTTGCCGTTTCCTTCTTCACCGATAATCGCAATTTTTTCACCCGGATGCACATTCAGTGTCAGGTCTGAAACCAGTATGCGCTGATCCTGTTTCTGCCGGATGGTAAGATGACTGATCTGAAACATAAATACCCCTTCTGATGTGTTGATTGTACTATAAAAGCCTGACAGATTCTGAACTTTCTGCCAGGCTTATGTATGTAATCAGAAATGGAAGAAGCTTACTTCTGCTTGACGAAATTGACCAGAGCTTCAGCAGCCTTGTCAATGCCGTGGTCACCCTTGTTCGGCAAGCCAAGGCAGGTGTAGATTTCACCAACCGGGATGTTCTGCTCAAACAGCTTGTCAAACAAAGTATCGATCAGAACCTTTGTTTCCTTCTGTCTCTGCATCGGACCAAACGGGTTGGCAAAGAAAGTAGTGGAAAGACCCTTTTCCTGCGTTGTACCTAAAGCGAAGCGCTTGCCTTCCAGGAAGACCGGCTCTGCTTCATCTCTGTTTTCAAACAGATGCATGCCTCTCTTGTCGGTATAGTTATTGGCATACAGGAAGATATCGATCTTCTGGTCGGTTGTAACAACATCATACGGCGCAGCCGGAATGACAACTCTTGCGTTGGATTTTTCCGGATTGAAGAAGATGGAACGATCCATGTCCTTGTAGGCAGTACCCTTGTCCAGGTCATCCAGTCTGACGAAGGCACCGATTTCCGTACCCTGGCCTCTGACTTTGCCGTCTTTGTCAAGATGGATGGTACCCATATCATCGAAGACTGTTTCCTGATGATCGATCAGATCACTTGCCATGGTAGACAAGGCTTCCAGCGTTTCAGACTTGCCGGCACCGGAGTCACCCATGAACATCAGGCCCTTCTTGGTACCGTCCTTGAGATAGATGTTGACCATGGCACCATGAATCGGCAGCCAGCCTCTTTGGATCATAGCCAGATTATGCAATGTCAGGATTGCCTTCTTTGTATAGCCGAAGTAGTCAATGGCAGGATCGTTGGAAAGCTTGCCGACCCAGATGTCATTTTCGGCATCATGCCAGAAAGTGGTATCCTTGCCGCCGTCCGGGTTGCCGAACAGCAGAATTGCATCCGGTTTTCTGGTGGAAGCTTCTTCAGCCCCTGCCAATTCAAACAAGTTGGCAGTAGCAACTGCAGAAGTCACGAAATTGCGGTGGAAATAACAATAAATCAATAAAGAACCTACCTTGGCCGGGAAACATACCCATTCTTCATCACCCTTGATGAAATCAGCCATCGGATTATGCAGTGCATCGGTAAAAGTATTGGTTCTCTTGTTGTGCTTTGGATGCAGGATCAATGGTGTTCTTAACAGGATTTCATTGATAAACGGAATGCCTTCCAGTCTTTCATAGCCCTTCGGTGCCTTCCAGTCATAATAGCTCAGCAGCATGCTTGCATTTGTACCAGCCTGCAGCTGACGATAAACCTTGTTTTTGGAACCCTGGATCTTCTGCTGGACTTCACGATAGAAATCCAGTACCAGCCTGCTTTCTCTGTCGTCTGCTTCAATGAAGTTCTGAATCTGATACCCTTCTTCATTATGGGTATAGAGTACAGAATATCTCTGCAGGGAACGCCAGTAGTGATAACCTTCTTCAATAATAGAAAGCATTTCTTCCGGTACCTTTGTGTATACATCATTGATTTCAGACGGTTCTGAGATCAATAAAGACTTCAGGACAAACTTCATATGAGTCTTGATCTTGTCATGGTCCTGGGTTTCTGCCGTCAGAAATGCATACAGATCATTGTGATGTTCCTTCAGGTAATCAAGATAATGATCCAGAATATCATCAAAAACTTCCGAAGAGACGATATCATGCTTGCTCGTCAGATACTTCTTGGAGTAGTTGAGGATCACTGTATCATCATGGAAATAATAAGCTTCTTTCATGGATTTGCCTCCGCTTCCGTCTGTAATTCTACCAGCTTGCTGTGTTTTATTAAATATGTAAAATTCATTAAAAGCGCTTTCATATCAGAAATCTGATTCAAAAAAGAGAAACACGGACTGTTTTTGACTAACAAACACATGTTTCTCATATAAAAACATCAATGTCTCTGCCGGTAGATTTCAAAACCGATCACTGCACTGGCCCCGGCCGCATTCAATGCATTGCGGAAATCATTGGCATACGGAATATAAATGTTCTGATCCATTTCGGCAAGAACGCCTTTGGACAAGCCCCGCATTTCACCGCCGACGGCCATCAATACAGGCTGCCTGTAATCTCCCTGATAGAGATCAATGGCATCTTTCCGCATTGCCGCAAAGCACTTCAGACCATGCTGCTTATACCATCTCACATCTGCCGCCAGGTCTTCGCTCATGACAACCGGCAGATATTCACTGGCACCGGCACTGCTTTTGATAATGACGCTTTCCCCGTTTGCCCAGTCTCTTTTCCTTAGAAGAAGACCAGTGCAGCCGGCGGAATACAAAGACCGCATGACATAGCCAAGATTGAATGGATCTTCCACGCCCTCAAGAAGAACGACAAAGGAATTCTCTGTCAATGTTTCTTCTTTTGTCTGCAATCTCCGGCTGCCTGCTTCTGCAATCAGGCCGCCATGGGTTCTGCCGGCAGCGAGCTTGTCAATTTCATCCCTTTTCATTTTCTGAACAGGGATATTTCTTTCTTCTGCCCGATGGAGAATCCAGGCTGTATCCTTGTCATGTTTCTTTTCATCCACGTAAAGACACTTTACTTCTCTGTGATTGCCGAGAAGTGCTGCCTTGACGCTGACATTTCCTTCAATAATCATGCCTTACGCCTTTCTGAGAATATCATGAAGACCTACGGTAAAAGGAACTTCAATTTCAACCAGGGTCATCGGATTTCGGATCTCGGAAATTTCTTCCTGTTTTTTATAATTCTTCATGTTTCTGAGTACAAACTTCCGGTTCTCTTTGCCGGCAGACAGGAATTCCACTTCATCCCCGAGTGCAAAAGGATTTCTGGTTTCGATGATAACTTTGCCGTTATCTTCAATTTCCTTAACCGTGCCCAGAAAGTCATGACTGACATCCGCATCGGAATTGACATGATAGATCAAAGACTCAAGACCCGCTTTGCCAGAGTAGAATCCTGTACAGGTTTCCCTGTTTTCCCCGCGCAGAATTTCATGTTCATGATATTCTGCTCTTGCTTTCGGCAATCTGCCGGTTTCATAGATTTCATCAATCATATGACGATAAGCAGAAACGATTGCGGCAACATAATATTCGGTCTTCATGCGGCCTTCAATCTTCAAAGATGCAACCCCTGCATTCATGAGATCATACAGATACTCTGCCGCACATAAATCCCTGCTTCCCATCGTAAATAATTTATCTTCCGTGGTAATTTCCTGCTCCTGATCATAAAGATGATAAGACCAGCGGCAGGACTGGGCACAGCCCCCTCTGTTAGCATCACGAAGGGTCATGCGGTTGCTCAAAGTACAGCGGCCGGAATAATTGATGCACATGCCGCCATGAATAAAGGCTTCAATATCGACCGGAGAATTCTGAACGATTTTTCTCACCTGATCCATAGTGCATTCTCTGCCTAAGACAGCACGGTCAATATCCAGTTTTTCCTTCAGATAGCGGATTGCATTGGAATTGGTCACCGACATCTGCGTACTGCAATGTACTTCCAGCTTCGGGGCAGAAGTCTTTGCCAGCTTCATAATGGAAGGAGAAGCGGCAATGATCGCAGTCACGCCGCATTTTTCCAGCTGGATCAGATACGCTTTCAGCCCTTCAAAATCTTCATTATGGGGAATAACATTGACGGTCACATGGATCCGGGCATTGTGTTCCTTCGCATAGGCACAAGCTTCCGCAATGTCATCCATCGTAAAATTGGAAGCACGCGAGCGCAAGGAATACGACATGCCGCCAAGATATACAGCATCCGCCCCATAGCGGATGGCTGTTTTTGCCCTTTTCAGATCTCCCGCCGGGGCCAGCAATTCAGGTTTTCTCATTGTCATTTGATTGTCTTCATTCCATAGTAGCCGGTTGAAAACGGATACTTCTTATACTTTTCAAGATATGTATGATAGTCAGCTTCTTCATTGTTCAGCATTGCTTTATACAGATGCAAAGCATCAATGACGGCTTCTTTTTCCAGCGTCATCGTGTCAATCTCAAACCGCTCAATACCGGCATCCGCAAAGTCTTTGAAATCCGCAAAAGATTCCTGCACAAAATCCGTAAAGATCATGGTGCCGTATCTGTTTTCATATACCGGCATCATACCCTGCCGCTGATCTTCTCTTAACAAAAGACCCTTCTTTTCATGCAAAGATTCTATGCCGGCAAATTCAGAATAAGCACTCAGCAATGGTCTTCTCGAAACACTCATTAACATTCTGCCGTGAATCTGCAGACTGCATCCTTTTACTGTCTTTGCGATTTCAATAATTTCCTCTTTTGTCAATAAAGGCGAAATCTGCACAGACAGAAGTCCATTGCCCATCCACCAGGCGGCATCATTGCTGCTGGTCATCAGCGTTTCCGGCCGGTAGATCATCTTCCGGCATTCTTCTTCACTCAATCCTGATAACAGCCCTGCATCCGCAAACAGAACTGCATCCACGTAAGGAAGCAGCTGTCTGAGCTTCAGCATGCTTTCTGCTCTTTCTTCTTCAAAAAAGAGACGATTCATCAAAACCGCAATTCTCCTCTGGCTGTCTTTTCTGTTTTTGCAGACTTCCAGAATTTCTTCCAGAGAGAATTCATGCATGGCGGTAAAACACCCGTCTTCCAGCGGCAGAATCACCTCATCTGCACCTGCTTCATAGTATTCATTGATCTGCGTCAGATCATCACATGTCACTGTCAATATTTTCATAGCCCGCATTATATCATGTTTTGTCATATTGCACTTGAATATGGCAGAACAGTATGGTACTTTAGCTCTGACAGATGGCGTTAAGTGCTGTAAGAGAGGGACCTTACGGACGAAAAGCACAGCTTGCGGTCATCTGATCACATCCCATTAGTTGAAAAGCGAGCCTTCTTTCACTGATGGTGAAAGGAGTTTTTTTTATATGTTCAGCAAGTCTTATTGGCATTCTTCCTTCCACAAACTCAGAGAACCAAAGTACCTGGCATTGACAGCAGGATTCATCGCCATGAAAATCGTTCTTGGCAGCATCTATATCCCTGTTGCTGAAAATCTGAGAATCGGCATCACTTTTATGATCGTTGCGCTTGAAGCAGCGATCATCGGTCCGGGAGCAGGCATGATCTCCGGTGCCGTCACAGATCTGTTAGGATTTGCGATTTTCCCGAACGGACCTTTCTTTGCCGGCTATACTCTTACGGCTATGGCAGGCGAACTGATCTATGGTCTGTGCTTCTATCAGAAGAAGATGACAGTATTGAGAATCATTATTGCCAAGGTTCTCAACAACTACCTGGTCAACGTACTGCTTGGTTCCTTGTGGAGTGCCATGCTGTATTCCAAGGCCTATATTGTCTATGCAACAGCAAGCCTGATCAAGAATACGCTGCTGCTGCCGGTGGAAATTGCATTGCTGGTGGTTATTTTCAATCTGCTGGCACACTTTCTTGTCCACCGCAAATTGATTCCAGAGCCGGACAAAGTCCCGCTTCCTTTGAAATAAAACAAATGAATTGAAAATCTGAAAAAAAGAAAAAAAGAATAACAGAATAGAAAACTCCCTCAGGAAAGACATGTGCAGATATGCCTTTCCTTTTTCCATAGTGTTATAATTTCTGCTAGTTAAGTGAAGGAGAAAGTATTCATGACATTTGTTAGAAAAAGTGCAGATCTGAAACCGATTGTAGATACGGTATTTTCCATTGTCGCCAAAGCAAAAGAAGACAAAGCAGCTAACGGAGACGAAAACGTCGTAGATGCAACCATCGGTTCTTTATATGGAGAAGATGGAAAATTGGTTGCCCTGGATGAAGTATTCA
The DNA here is from genome assembly GCA_900315065.1 of uncultured Erysipelotrichaceae bacterium. Lineage (GTDB taxonomy): Bacteria > Bacillota_I > Bacilli_A > Erysipelotrichales > Erysipelotrichaceae > Bulleidia. Next base: position 25,897 of record OMXQ01000009.1, on the reverse strand, counting down.
ATCACTATGATGCGATTGACCACCGTGTCAAAGCAGCCTATGCGTCCAGCTTCACCGGCAATCCTGATTACCGTGAATCCGTTTACAAGTGGGTAAGTCAAGGCGTTGAACTCAACCTGAAGCACAGCGTCATTGCAACTCCCGGCGGCAGCGGTGCTGTTTCTACTTCCATCACGACTTTCCTTGATCAGGGTGAAACCCTCATTGTTCCGGATGTAGCCTGGGGTTCCTATACATTGATGGCTCACGAAAACAACATCAATTATGTAAAGTACACAATGTTTGACGGCGATCATTTCAACCTGCAGTCTGTAAAGGATACCGTCAATGAAGTACTGAAGAAGCAGGACAGAGTTGTCATGATTGTCAATGACCCATGCCACAATCCGACCGGCTATTCCCTGACTCAGGAAGAATGGAAAGAACTGATTGCTTTCATCAATGAAGTCAGTGAAAAAGTTCCGTTCATCCTGATTGATGATATTGCCTACATCGATTATTCCAACGATCTTGCCCATTCCAGAGACTATATGAAGAACTGGAACGATCTTTCTGAAAAGGCTATGATCGTCGTTGCCTTCTCCTGTTCCAAGACCCTGACTTCCTATGGTCTGAGATGCGGTGCCGCATTAATATTGAACAAGAAACAGGAAAATGTCAGAGAAGCTGAAATCATCATGGAAAAGAAAGCCAGAGCTACCTGGTCCAACATTCCTAATGCAGCTATGGCCAACTTCGTATGGCTTGTCAACAATGACCGTGACCGTTTCTTAGCTGAAAAGCAGAAGTATGTCGATCTGATGAAGCAGCGTTCTTCTATCTTCCTGAAGGAAGCGAAGGAATGCGGCCTGGATACATATCCTTACAAGGAAGGTTTCTTTGTTACCCTCCGTATGAATGACAATGATCTGAGAAGCAGATATCATGATGCGCTGATGGCGAATCATATTTATACCGTTGAAGTCAACCACGGCATCCGTGTTGCTGTCTGCTCTTTGCCGGTAAAGAAAGTTTACGGCTTAGCCGCAAAGATGAAGAAGATTCAGGAAGAGACAAAGTAATGCCTGCTGCTACAACTCACGCTGCCTTTGCTTTGGACGCATTGCGCATCAAGCCTGCTTTGCAGAGACAGGTCTCTGACAGGATGATGTTTACGACCGGTGCCCAGGGACCGGATCTTCTCTTTTTCTCCCATATGTCCGTGCTGCCGGGTTCCCTCAAAAAATACGGAAACCTCATGCATGAACACAAAATATGGGAAGTCATTCATTTCTTTGAAAAATACTGCATCAATGACCCGGAATTATGGAGCTACTTTATCGGCTATCTCTGCCACTATGCTTTAGACAGAAATGTCCATCCTCTGGTCTATGCAGTGACCGATCAGATGATGAAAGACACCGGGAAAAGCGAAGGTGAACTCCATACCGCCAATGAAAGTGAAATCGATGTCTGGATCCTCCACCAAAGAGGCAGATTAATCTCTGATTACGACGTTTATAAATATCTTGACATCAATGCTTCGCAAAGACACAAGCTGGCGGTGATGTATCACAAAATGTTCCGCCAGGTTTTCGGCATTGAAATTCCGGTAAAGAAGCTGGAACATGGTTTCCGTGAAATCTACATCTGGACCAGAGCTCTGGCCCCGGATAAGACAAAGCATGCTGTTCTTTATGCTGCCGAGTCCCTGACAAGGAATCATTTTGTCACTGCAATGATGCTGTATGATACAAAGCCGGGTGCCGTGATCAATCTGGAACACAAAACATACACAACGCCATGGCAGACAGAAATCAATGAATCTTTCCCTGCTTTGTACGGCCATGCCATTACTTACGCAGACAGGATCATTGCCCATCATGAAAAAGCAGATTTCGATCTCGATTTCTGCGGCAAGCCTGTAACAGACTGAGAGCGGTATATTGCCGCTCTTTTTTTCTGCATGGCAGGCATTAAAAAACCGGCTTTTTCTGCCGGGTTTATGATCCTGCTGACTTGTCAGATTCTCAATTATCCGTGAATGCCCAGCCTGGAATTGCAGACCCTCTTCTGATCAGAATGGTCTTCTGAAAATCCGTCTGATTCAGGAAGCGGAGAATTTCTTCTTCCTCTTCAGAATTGCAGCCAGCCAGAATTTTAACATCCAGTTCACGCGCCAGAATATCTGCCGCTACAACCAGAGCTGTTACCTTGTTTCTGTCACCGCTGCCGCAATAGATGGAAAGTCCGTTTTCACCATTGGTATTGACTCTCCCGTAATCAGTCGGGTAAACCAGATTCTTGAAGGAATCATGGGATTCACCCTTTTTCTTTTTCAATGTATACCCGCTGGAGAGGAAGAGCGTGTCTACCTTCTGCCAGAAATATGCATTGTTTTCTAATTCTGCCATTTCATGTATACCCCACGTTGTATGTAAAAATTATATACATGAATCAGAAGAATGTAAACATTTCATAAGAAATGAAATGTTTTTCACTGCAGAATGATGTTCTTCTGTTTGTGATCCAGCCATGCCGCAAGGTTATCAAAGATGATATCTGCTCTCATTAACATTGCTTCCTGAGAATAGAAACCAATGTGCGGTGTTAACAAAGCATTTTCACACTTCAGCAGAGGTTCGGTTTCATCTAAAGGCGGTTCCTTGTCAAAAACATCAATTGCTGCACCGGCAATCCTGCCTGCCTGCAATGCTTCCGCAAGTGCCTTGTTATCAACCACGGCACCTCTGGCCATATTGACAAGAACTGCATCTTTCTTCATCATGGCAATTCTTTCTGCATTGATCATGTGTCTTGTTTCATCATTCAAAGGACAATTCAGAACAACGATATCGCACTTCTTCATGATTTCTTCAACGCTGGTCAATGTAATCCATTCCGGTTCAGGACAAGGATGCTTCTTGTTGGCAAGGATCTCTGCCCCGAAAGCATGGAAGAGCTCAGCTGTACGCATGCCTATTTTGCCCAGACCGATAATACCGACTGTCTTGCCTTTGATTTCTCTTGCGGACAAGCCTGCTTTTGTTTTGCCGGCTCTTGCGCGCTTGTCAGCTTCAAAAAGACATCTGTACAAAGAGATCACATCCCCTACTGCTAATTCCGCAACTGGTTCTGTAGCGTAGCCGGAAGCATTGGAAACGGCAATATGATTGTCACGGCAATAACCGATATCCACGTGATCTACGCCGGTAAAGCCGATATTGACAAACTGCAGATGAGGCGCGGCTGCTAAGACTTCTTTTGTAATCGGCATGTTGGCCAGAATCATGACATCAGCTTCTGCTGCTTCTTTTTTCAAAGTCTCAATATCATCATTCCTTGTGTAATGAACAAATTCCATGCCTTTTTCTTTGAACGGCTTTTCTTTTTCTGCCAGGACTTCATCACTGACGCCCAGGCTTTCCATAATGACTGTTTTCATCTCTTTTTTTCCTTTTCTCTTATCTTATAAATGTCTCAGATGAACATCAAAATACGATAGAAATTCTGTTTCATCATAGATGCCGGTCAATTCCATCAGTCTCACCATAATCATGAGACATCCGTGGGCATCGCTGTCTGCCTTATGGTGATCCAGTTCAATCCCAAGTCTGGTGCACATGGCATCCAGCGTATGATGCGGCATTTCCGGGAAAGCATGTCTGCTCAATTCAACCGTATCGAAATACGTAAAGTGCGGTGCCGGCAATCCGCAGTTTTCATTTGACCTGCGCAGATGCGCAGACAGGTCATATCAAACTTTGCGTTATGCGCACACAATACAGCCCCTGACCAGATGGGATCCAGTTCTTCATAAACCTGCCGCCAATCCGGTGCATCAGCTACCATGGCAGGCGTAATCCCGTGGATCGAAATATTGACGGGCTCAAACCAGTTCACATTTTCAGCCGGATGAATCAGGGAAGCATAGGGATCTTCAACAACCCCGTCTTCATAGGTGGATACCCCGATCGAACAGATCGAAGCCATGGAACGATTGGCTGTTTCAAAATCTATGGCACAGATTTTCATCAATGTTTCCCTTCACGTACATGTTCAAGAGCCATCTTGTAGATGTTGTAAATGTGCTCATCCGCCATGGAATAATAGACATTCTTGCCTCTTTTTCTTGTCACAACCAGCTTTGTCTTCTTCAGATTGGACAGCTGATGGGAAATAGCAGAAGTACTCATTTCCAATAAAGATGCCAGATCAGAAACGCACAATTCACCGGCAAACAAGGCATTCATTATCTTCAGACGGGTGGAATCGCCGAACATGGAAAAAATCTCGCTCATCGCATCCACTTCCTTTTCAGCCACCATCTGCTTCCTGCTTTCTTCTACTGCAGTCGGATCTACATATTCCATAACAAATATTACTCCTTATTTCTTATTGCGGATATTTCTGACTTCCTTATCCGGCAGAAATTCCTTCATTCTGCGCGCTGTAAGGAACCTGGAAAACATCTCAATGCTTTCAGTGGAACCATCAACCAGGGCAACCGACAGAATATCATAGGGATTATGCCAGTCATAGCGCCAGGAAACGATCTCATCATAATAGATCATCATGGCTTCCTTCCTGTCCCTCTGGTTATAAAGAACCAGGAAAGTCGGGGCAAAGGAAATCAACGTCCGGTTAGGCAGAACGGACAAAGCAAAGATGGCAAACGTAATCATCGCTAAGCCCAATGCTTTCAGGGGTCTGCTTCCGAATAAAAAAAGTGCTCCCAGCAGAACGGAAAAATATAAAACAGGTGTCGGCTTGACTTTGATGGATTTTCTTTTTTCAATCTGATCCGCGGGAATATTGCGGACGTATATCTTCTGCGACCTCATGCGACTATTATACCATGTGTTTGTTGGGATTCTTCTTTATTAATGGTATAATGCCATGCGGAATCGAGGTATATATGCGCAATCCTGTAACATTTGAGATTACACACGTAGATAAAAACTGCGGAGCCCGGACGGGCATCCTGCATACACCGCATGGCGATGTAGAAACACCGATGTTCATGCCGGTTGGCACCCAGGCAACTGTCAAGTTTGTTTCACCGGAAGAATTGTACGACATGGGAGCCGGCGTCGTACTTGCCAATACTTACCACCTCTGGCTGCGGCCGGGAGAAGAAGTTGTCCGCAAGGCAGGCGGTGTTCAGAAGTTTATGAACTACCATGGTCCGATGCTGACAGACTCGGGCGGCTTCCAGGTATTTTCCCTGTCTGATACAAGAACGATTTCGGAAGAAGGCGTTACCTTCAAGAATACGCTCAACGGCGACATGTTATTCCTGTCTCCGGAAAAATCCATTCATATTCAGAATGCAATCGGGGCCGATATCATGATGTCCTTTGATGAGTGCATCCCCTATCCTGCCACCAGAGAATATGCAGAGAATTCCATGATGAGAACTCTGCGCTGGGCAGAAAGAGGAAAGAATGCCAATGAAAGGCCGGAAGAACAGGCTGTCTTCGGCATTGTACAGGGCGGTGACAATGCAGACTTAAGAAAATATTGTGCTGAAAAGCTGGTAGAGATGGACTTTCCGGGCTATGCCATCGGCGGTACATCGGTCGGCGAAGATAAGGAAACTTTCCGCCGCATGATCAAAATGTCCGTTGATTATCTGCCGATCGACAAGCCGCGGTATCTGATGGGCGTTGGCGCAGTGAATGATCTGCTGGATGCGGTTGCCATGAATATTGATATGTGCGATTGTGTCTTACCGACAAGAATTGCCCGTCATGGCACCTTGATGACCAGCCAGGGCAGACTCAACATCCGCAAGGCCCAGTTCAAGGAGGACTTCACCCCGCTGGATCCGGAATGCGACTGCTACACATGCCGCAATTACACAAAGGCATATCTGAACCACCTGCAGAGAACAAATGAAGGCTTCGGCACCCGACTGATGTCGATCCACAACCTGCGGTTCTTATTGAAACTGATGGAGGATGCGAGAAAAGCAATCAAAGAAGATCGCTTTGCCCAGTTCAGGGAAGAAAAACTCGCATCCATGAAATTTGATGAAAGAGGCTTCTGATGGATATTAATAACTTAAAGACCAGTGATTTTGATTATGATCTGCCGCATGAACTCATTGCGCAGACCCCGCTCAAGGACAGAAAGACAAGCCGCATGATGGTTGTCCATATGGACAAGGGCACATTTGAACACAAGCATTTCTATGACATCGTCGACTATTTCCATGAAGGCGACGTTCTGGTCAGAAACAACACAAGAGTCATTCCGGCCAGATTATACGGTACCAAGGAAGAAACCGGCGCTCATGTCGAACTCCTGCTGTTAAGACAGATGGAAGATGATATCTGGGAATGCCTGGTCGGCAATGCCCATGTTGTCAAAAAAGGCACCATTGTTTCCTTCCATGACGGCAGATTAAAAGCCCAGTGTACAGAAGTAGAAGACAAGGGCCTGCGCAAATTCAAAATGATTTATGAAGGTATCTTCAATGAAATTCTTGACCAGCTTGGCGAAGTTCCGCTGCCGCCTTATATTCATGAAAAGCTCAATGATCCGGAAAGATACCAGACTGTTTATTCCAAAGTAGAAGGCAGTGCAGCTGCCCCTACTGCCGGTCTCCACTTCACACCGGAAATCTTTGATCAGTTAAGAGCCAAAGGCGTCACCATCGTCGATGTCACCCTTCACGTAGGTCTTGGCACCTTCAGACCGATGGATACGGAAAAAGTCAGGGACCATGACATGCATGCAGAAGTATGCATGATGAGTAAGGAAGCTGCTGATACCTTGAACAAAGCAAAAGCAGAAGGCAGAAGAATCATCGCAATCGGCACCACTTCTGTCCGCACGCTGGAATCTGTCTGGAATAAATACGGCAGATTTGAAGAATGCACTATGGAAACAAAGCTCTTCATTTATCCAGGCTACCAGTATCATGCCATTGACGGCATGTTGACCAACTTCCATCTGCCTAAATCCACTTTATTAATGATGATCTGTGCTTTGGCCGGCTATGATCTGATCATGAAAGCTTACAAGGAAGCCGTCAAAGAAAAGTACAGATTCTTCTCCTTCGGCGACTGCATGTTCTTAACGCATGAATGAGAAAGAAAAAGAAGAATACATTGCCTACATCATGAGCCGTAAATCTTCCAACAAGAAGAATTACTACAAAGAATCCCTCAAAGAGATTGCCTCTTTTCATAAGACGCATGACCGCAAGCCTCGTATCCTTCTTCATGTCTGCTGCATTGTCTGTGCCTGCTGGCCGCTGGATTTTCTTCTCGAAAACGGATTTGAAGTTGCCGTCATGTACAACAATTCCAATATCTGGCCGGAAGCAGAACATGATAAGCGCCTTGCCGAAGTAAAACGCCTGCTTCATGAACGCTACCACGATCAGATTGAACTCATTGTACCGCCTTATGATTATGATACTTATGCAAAGACCGTATTGAAAAACAGAGGCACAGATCCGGAAGGCTGGACTTCCTGCTTCGGCTGCTATGGGGAAAGAATGAATGCAGCTTTCCAATACGCTGATGAACACGGCTTTGATTACTTCACGACTGTCATGACTTTTTCAAGACAGAAAGATTCTCAGAAAATCAATGAAATCGGTCTGAATCTCGGCAGGAACTATACGCATACAAAATATTTTGTTTCGGATTTCAAGAAAGCAGATGGTGCTTTGAAATCAGATGCCATATGCAATGAATACTGCATCTACCGGCAGGACTATTGCGGTTGTGAATACAGCTACCACGAAAGACATCCTGAAGACACCAGGGAGAGCTGAGTCTCTCCTTTTTCTATGCAGTGAAGGAGAAAAATACAAAAAGAAAGAAAAAAGAAAAAGAAGAAGAAAAAGAAAAAACTGACACAAAGATCAGTTTTCAAGCCGCTTCTGATAGCCTCCGGCTACCTTGATGTGTTCATGGGTAATGATAAAAGCCTGAGGATCCAGAGCCTGGATGTCTTTCATGACTCTGTCCACTTCATTCTTGGCGACGACCGTTACCAGGACATGGGTATCCTTATTTGTATAGGCACCGACCCCGTTCCATTCCGTGACCCCTCTTACGTACTTGGTCATGATGGTATCAGCCATTTCCGGATGATGGGTAAAGATCATCAGTTCAACCGCGATGTTCTGATAATGGAAACGGTCGATCGTTACCGCAAAAGCTGCCACAAAGAGAATGGAATAAATGGAGGTGGAAAGCGTAAAGGCCATCGCTGTATAGGTATAAAAGACTGCATTGTAGATGAGATTCAAAGTACCTACCGAGAAGTTTCTGACTCTGGTTGTAATATAGACGCCGAGCAGATCCGTACCGCCGGCTGAACCGCCGTTAGTCAGGACGACGCCGCATCCGACTCCTGCCGCAATACCTGCAATCAGAATCGAGGCAAGCATATCATCGAGGATCGGAGCAGAAGGAATCCTGACCAGGGTAAAGACGATGGTCTGGGTAAGAATAGATAATATCGTTCCGATTAACATGCGCTTGTGCATAGCGCGGAAGGCTAAGAAAAACAAAGGCAGGTTCAGACACAGGTTGACAATACCGGTAACATCGATGCCGTGTACGTTCTGAAAGAACAGACGGGCAATGACCTGCGCCGTACCGGGAATCCCGCCGGCATAGAGATTAAGAGGCTGCAGAAAAAGATTCACAGATGCCGCATACATGGCAGAGCCCAGAATAATCATGATGCAGTTGCGCAGCTTTAATGGTGCTGGTTCAACATAGATGCGGTTTTCACTCATAGCAATCCCCTCTTCTGATTCCGGTATGATTCTACCTCATTTATGATCAGGAAGAAATGAAAAAAGATCTGCCTTTTACGGCAGATCCTCAGCCTTACTTGTCAAAGCCGTCCAGCTTTTCATTCAGCAGTTCAATGAGCTTTTCCTTGGAGCGGATATGATCAAAAGTCTCTGCTTCCTTTTCAATTTCCGTACCCTTCTCCTTAGCCGTAAAGTAATCACGGCCTAGTTGCTCATAGAGGCGGCTGACTTCTCTGCTGTTGTGGCCGATCTCGCTTCTGATTTCAGCTTTCTGCTTTTCAATGTCCAGTTTTTCAACGATTGTACCGGCTGCCTTTTTGCCTATATCGACTGCCTGGTTGAAATAGCCGCTTACCTGTTTGAACAGATCGTCTGCAGAATTCTTCTTTTCTGTATTGTTGGTATTGTTATTCTCTGACATATTAATCCTTTCCTGATCTTTCGATCAAATCGAGAATGATCGCTATAATCTCTTCGTCTTCAGCCTTGCCTTCCTGAATCAGGGTGTTGATGCCGGATATCAGAATATCCGCATAATACTCAGGATGAACAAAATTCAATTCTTTTTTTTCAATGCCTTCTTTGAACAAAGTAGTCAGGCCTTCAATGGAAACTGTTTTGGCTTCCTGCAATGATCTGTTCTTCAGTTTGCTCAGATCAATCTTGCTCGGCGGAAATTCGGAATTCAGCTGGCGGAAGGAACGCACGCAGTTGGTGATGAACTGATTCAGCCGATCCTGATACGAAGGCTGGATGTCCATTTCACGCTTCATCATTTCATTAAATACCTGGTTGTATTTGTCCGAGATGGCATCGATTACATCATCCTTGGACTTGAAGTAATAATAGAAGAGGCCTTTGGCGACATCCATGTCTTTGACAATGGAATTGACGGTGGTATCTACGATGCCGTTTTCCTTGAACAGTTTTTCCGCAACATCAATAAATTCATTCTTGCGCTCTTCACTGTCTTTTGTCTCCTGCACAATATCACCTCCTGCCTTTACTATAGCATTGACTGACCATCAGTCAATATACTTTCAATAAAAAAGGAAAAGCACAAAACACTTTTCCTGTAAAGATTACCTGTATCGGATGACATTGATCAGATCTACAATGCCGCCGGCTAAAACAAAGACGCCGACCAGAGACAAAGCAAATGAGAAGACACCGAACCCGCAGGCTAACAGAATCACGCCAAGCAGCAGATCCGGAATCGCTGTAACAGGCAGAACCGCAAGCTTGCAGACACCGGTCACCAGCAGATAAATACCGATGAAAGTAGGAATTGCCTCCAGCAGGCCGTAGGCATTGGAAATCATAAACAGGCCGCCGGCAATTGCCAGCAGGGAAATGCCAAGATCCATGCCGCTTCTGTAATCACTCTTTGCAAAACAATAACCGAGATAAATACCATATATAACCAAAGCACCGCCGGCAATCTGAACAACCGAAGCAGCCAGGGAAGTCGGGGCAAGGATCAATAATATTCCAGTCAGGATCGTGACAAGACAGGATCCTAAAGATTTTCCGTTTTTATACATAATTTCCTCCTTTGGAAGTAAATTCATTATACAGAATCTGGAAAACAGTAAGTGAATTCCAGGTGAACTTATGACACATCTGCCAATCTGTTTACTTTCTCGACCTGGTAAAGAAGGCAATGTTTTCTTTGATCTCAGCCAAAGCTTCCTGCCGGATCGGTTTTGTTTCTTCATCCAGAAAGAAACCGTCTGACATGAAATCAGCCAGGGTAAGACGCGGATAATTCTTATAAATGTAATATATGTCATTGCGCATCATTTCTTCTGCATATCGATCACACATATGCATGGCATCCGGATTGTCCCGGTTCATGAACCGGAAAACCTTGTTTTTCTGATACGTCTGAGCAAAGAGCTTTTCCATTTCTGTCATTTCTCTGAGATCACCAAACCGCATCAGCATAACCGGCTGGGGATGCATGCGGGCCTGGCACATGGAAAGCTGCGTATAGTCAACATAAGGATCCAGCAGGAAATACCCCTGAGGACCAAAACCATATTTTTCAAGGGCGATCTTCCCTGCCAGGATTCCCAGATACCCGCCTGCTTCAATACCGCAGAAAACAATTTTACCCTGATCACAATGAAGCTCTTGCGCGTGGGTACGGCAATATTCAAAAACATCCGCAATTTCTTCCTGGGAATAGGTATTCAGGTGCATCTCAATCAGAGAATACGAAACAGAGACAACATTGCAATCCATGTCAATTCTGAGTCTTTCTGCTTCCCGGTCAATCTCATCGCTGTCCCCGTGCAGGAAATCCCCGCCGTGCAGCAGGATGATCAGAGGCCTGATCCCATCATCCTCAAAGAGATAGAGGTTGCAGCGGACTGCCCTTTTGTCTTTTCTTTCCACGAAGAATCTTTTTCCAACCAGTTCTTTTTCTTTCTTTTCAAACTTCTGATTGGATTTTTTCGTCCTGTCTTCGATATGCTTGTTAATAAGCCAGTCATTGTAAAAAATGACCGGATAGCAGATACCGAAAAGAATAAAAACAAGGATGGAAACCCCGCCCAGAAATTTCAATACGTTAATCACCATAAGAAATATCATAACAGAAGAATCAGAATATCTGCACTTCATGCCCAAAGGCAGAAAAAAGGGAAGCAGAATTTCTGATCTTTTCCTGCTTCCTTTACTTTTCCTTTAACGGGAAGATGACCTTCATCTCAGTTCCCTTATGCAAAGCAGAGTTGACGACGATTCTTCCATGCATGGTTTCCACGGCATGCTTGACAATGGATAAGCCTAAGCCGGTACCCCCGCTTTGCCGTGATCTGCTCTTATCTACCCGGTAGAAGCGTTCAAAGATACGGTCCTGGTCTTTCGGGTCAATGCCTATGCCCTGGTCTTTGACACTGATGTAGAAATCGTCCTTCTCTTTTCTGATTGTCACCTGTATCGTTGTTTCTTCTGCTGAATAGCGGATCGCATTATCAATCAGATTATAGATGATTTCATGATACAGCTGCGGATAGCCGCTGGTCTCAATCTCATCTGCATTAAGAAGCAGAGAAATTGATTTCTTATCTGCAGAAGCCTGCAGGGCTTTGCATTCTTCTTCGGCAATTTTCTCCACCCTGACACTTTCTGCCTGTAAGTTTTCGCCTTCATCCAGCTGGGAAAGCCGGATAATATCATTGATCAGATTCAGAAGACGCTTTCCTTCAGCATTGATGCGATGCCCGAAATCAGGCAGATCTTCTTTCTTCACAAGCCCGTTTTCAATCAATTCTGCACTGCCGATAATAGACTGCAGAGGGGTTTTCAACTCATGCGAAACATTGGCAGAAAATTCCTGTCTGAATTTTTCTGCATTGATCTTTTCCGTAATATCAAAGATCAGAACAACCAGGCCTTCGGTAGTCATTTCATGATTGGTTCTGGTTGCGATGAACTGATATTGCCTGTCGTCTTTTGCAAAACGGGTTTCTGCCCTGCCTGTGCGCAAAGCTTCATCGAGAAGATCATTCCATTTATCTTTCTGAAAAAGTTCATTGCCGGCTGTATTGGCAGTCAGAATATCCTTGTTTCTGTTTAAAAGAACCAGGCCTTCTGCCATATTGTCAGAAATGGCAATGAATTCATTTTCTTTTTGTTTCAATTCTGTCTTATGCGCTTCAATTTTGTTGAGCAGGGGCTGGATTTCCGGATAGATATTTTTCTGAGCCAGGGGCTGGTCCGGATTCAGCGCATTCAGCGGCGCAACGATCTGAGAAGTCATCTTTCTGGCAAGGAAAGCTGAAATCGCAAAGGCAAGACCGACAATCCATAAGATCGGCTGGGCCAATCTCAATAATAATAAAAGAATAGAAGAACGACTGGAAGAAATCCGCAGAACACTCCCGTCCTTCAGACGTTTTGCGACATAGGTTGTCTCCTGCAGCAGGGTATCAGAATAGCGGGTACTCTCGCCTTCTCCATTCATTACTGCTTCTTTGAATTCTTCTCTTTCCCGGTGGTTTTCCATCCGGGAAGCATCTGCTTTTGTATCAAAGACGACAGTTCCGTCTGCCTGTATCAGGGTAAATCTGTCTTCTTCGTCAATTCCATGCAGATATTCCACGCCTTCCGCATCAATTGCGGAAGAAACCAGGGACAATTCAGATTTCATCTGCCGGATATGCAGAGAATTGAAATAGGAATACAGCACCAGCATCACCAGTGCCAGTGACAGAAAAAAGACAGCCATGGATGCCGAAAAAATCGCCTTGAAAATCTTCTTATTCATGGAGATTGCTTTCCTCAAGACGATAGCCGACATTGCGGACTGTCTCTATGCACGCACCATATCTGCCGATCTTTTTCCGTAAAGTACGGATATGGACATCGACTGTTCTGGTTTCTCCGATATAATCCTGTCCCCAGATCAGAGAAAACAGCTGATCACGGGAGAAAGCCTGGCGCGGATGAGACAGGAATAATTTCAGCATGGAAAATTCTTTGAAAGTAAGATCCACCCGCTCCCCGTCAATGGTAATGACATGCTGGGTAGCATTCAGAACCAGGGTATCCAGCGTAAAGATTTCATCATTGCCTCTGGTCCTTCGCAGAACCGCTCTGACACGCGATACCATTTCCAGCATGGAGAAAGGCTTGACAAGATAATCATCTGCGCCCAGATCCAGGCTCTTGATTTTTTCGTATTCTTCTCCCTTTGCCGTCGCCATGATAACAGGCAGGTCCTTGGATTGATAGGTATTGCGGATCCGCTTCAATATTTCAACGCCGTCTTTTCCCGGCAGCATAATATCCAGAATCACAAGATCCGGCGTTTCATTTTCCAATGCGGCAAAAAATTCATCTGCATTCACAAAGCCTTTTGCGTCCAAACCTGAAGCCTGCAGAGAATAAATTTCAATTTCACGGATGTTTGTATCATCTTCTACGCACCAGATCATGTATGCCTCCGTATAAAGCGATTATACATGAATTTGTAAAAATTTTGTCAAAGACCGGCAAAAATCATCTTACTTTGCAAAATCAGAAAATATTCCCCTGCTTTCCGCTATAATACATGCATGAAAACAATTCTGATTACCGGCGGCTCGGAAGGAATCGGCTATTCTTTCGCTAAAGCTTTTGCAAGGAAAAATAACAGAATCATTCTGTGTGCACGCAATAAAGACAAACTGGCAAAAGCAGCTGAATCTCTCTTTCCGGCTGAAGTAAGAACCATTTCCCTTGATCTTTCAGAAAAGGGCAGTCCCGGAAAATTAGCAGACATGTGCAAAGAGGAAGAAATCGACATTCTCATCAACAATGCCGGCATCGGCTATACCGGCTCTTCTCTATTGCAAAGCACAGAAAACCTCGAAAAAATGATCAGTCTGAATATCACTGCCGTTCTGCTGCTTACCAGAATTTTCGCAGAAAAGATGAAACAGAAAGGAAGCGGCACCATCATCAATGTTGCCAGCACCGGTGCTTTCCAGCCTGGTCCTTATATCGCTTCCTACTATGCATCCAAAGCTGCTGTTCTTTCCTATACAGAAGCCCTGCATGAAGAATTGAAAAAAGACAATGTTCAGATCTATTGTCTCTGCCCGGGTCCTGTCGCTACAGACTTCTATGCCAAAAGCGGCGGAAAGATTCCTGCGCTTGCCCAAAATGCAGATGAAGTCGTAAAGTACACCCTTTCCCATTTACATGGAAAGTGTGTTATCATACCGGGTTTTGCCAACCGGCTGGCCAGGATTGTTCCTTCTTCATTGCGCATGCATGCAGTGAAAAAGATGAAGATGAATCAATTGAAAAAGAAAAAATGAATGAACGTATGAGATATCGCAAAACAGCAGAGCTTGTGTGAACAAAATCTCTGCTGTTTCTTTTTTCTCTTTTATTCTCTTTTATTCGCCGGTACTTTCCGGCTGATCAGATTCTTTCTTTTCTTCAAGGGCTTTGTTTTTTCTTACTTCGTCAAACTTTGCCTTCATAGTCGGATTCTGGTAGGTCAGTTTTTTGATGGTCAGCGCTTCTGCCTTGTCATTGGCCAGTTTCAGATTGCGGTCGGAAGACATGAGATTTTCCTTGATCTTCTGCAGATGTGCAATGGACTTGTCAATTTCATCAATAGCTGCGTTGAACTTTGCGGAAGCAGTGACGACATTTTTGGAGAAACGATCCTTGAAGTCATTGAGCTTGCCTTCAAAGTTGGTAATATCGATGTTCTCGTTTCTTGCCTGCTGGGCTTCCATCTTGTAGCGGATGGAATTGCGGGCTTCGTTTCGCAATAAAGTAATCATTGGAATGAAGAACTGAGGCCGGATGACATACATCTTTTCATAACCGGAGCTGGCGGAAACATCCACGATGCCCTGGTTGTACAAAGCACTGTCTCCTTCCAGCATGGTAACAAGAATTGCATATTCGCATTTCTTTTCTCTTCTGTCTTTGTCAAGTTCTTTGAAGAAGTCGGAATTCTTATGTTTGGAGGCAGTTTCATCTGCTTCATTCTTCATTTCAAACATGATGGAGATGTATTCCTGCGGATGCCCTGTTTCATCCGTGTAGTAATCACGGAAGATAAAGTCACCTTTGGAGCCGGTACGGGCATCGTTATCCTTGTCAAAGTAGGCAGATGGGAAACCAAGGGATCTGACTTTGTCGAATTCATCATGACAATATTGTTCAAGTGATTCGCCGATCATCTTGGTGGACTGGCTCTTCTTGAAGTCCTTGTATTGCTGGAGCTGTTCTTCTTTCAATCGGAGCTGAAGTTCATATTGTTCCCGCAGATTCTTTTCAGACAGGTCTTTCTGTGCTGTCAGCTTGATAATTTCCTGTTTCTTCTGCTCCAGTTCCATATCTTTCTGACTGGTGACTTTGTTCACGGCCATTTCCTGTTCCAGCTTTGCCTGATCAAGCTGGTTCTGCAAAGAGGAAACTTCCGCAATGCGTTTCTGCTCTGCCTGAGCATTAGCAGAAGAAACAGCTGCTTTCTGTGCTTCTTCTGCCATCGCAAGTCTGGCTTTCAAAGAAGCAGTTTCGGCTGCTGTCTGTGCCTGCTGTGCCTGGACTTTCTGCTGATAAACATGGAAGGCATTGTCCTTCCGGCTTTCTGCTTTCTGAATTTCAAGATTCATATTCTGCTGCAAAGCAAGGAGCTTTGCATTGAGATCAGCAATCTGCTTTTCATATTGATTTTTCTGTTCGCCGGTTTTCTTCTCCAGCTGCAAAGCTGCATCCTTTCTTTCATTCTCCAGAGAAGCATTGAGTTTCTGAATTTCCGTTTCCTTGTCGGAGAGCTTGGTCTGGTAGGAGCCTTCTGCCTTGCTGAGGGCGAGGGCAATTTCCTTCTTTACCCTTTCATCCAGGTCGTTCTGAAATTCATGATCACGAACCTGTTTTACAATTGCAGCATAGTTTGCTTCATCGACCGTAAATACTTTTCCGCAATGCGGACATCTGATCTCGTTCATATCTGCCTCCCTGTTTTCTTATTTTTCTGCGTGATGGCTCTTGCCATATTATAACGCACCTGCTCTCAGGGCTGGCAAAGACCACAAGGTTCATAGCCTTCTGCGATGAGTTCTTCTCTGGATTCCGTGCTGTACAGCTTGTTTTTTTCACTGATATCATTTATTGCTTTACAATCAGGACGATGGAACTTTCCAGACTTTTTATTGACAACATAGGTATATGCAGATGGTGTTTCACTTTGGATCGGACTGGTTTCTGCGCGGGCAGAATCTCCGGTCTTGTAATCAATATTGATGCCAGGCTGAACATTGTAGCAGAAAGCACACATCTTCATGCCGGTGCCGTGATCTTCGATGGAATATGCTTCAATCAGAACACCCCGCGCGACCATTTCATCATCAATAAAGACAGGGGTAACTCTGTAGAGACAATGATTGCCGCTTTCTTTCAGATACCAGGCAATGTCATCCTCAATCGGCAGCATCCCTTCTATATTCAGATACCTGGTGCCGGTAATCAGATTTTTCTCATTGGCATTTTCACCGCACAGCTGATATCCGATCAGATGACACCGGTTATACAGATATTTGTCTTCAATCAGATCATCATAACGAACAGTATGCCAACCGCTGGGTCTGATCATCCCGATGGGTTCTCTTTCTTTTTCCGGCATCATAGCCTGATCCAGATTGGCAAAGGCTGTCTGACACCTGCCCAATGCATCCAGACCTGAAAAAGACAGAAACGAATCGGTTTCCCCTTTTTCCTGATCTGTAAAGAAAGGCTCATTGCCGTTGATATAGGCAAAAGGAGAACCATTCCAGGCCGGCACACCCTCATAGGAAAAAGCAGCAGAATCAGAAACAGAACCGGAAGCTGCCGGTGTTTCTGCCGGTTGGTCCTGGGGAACCTGTACAAGGGGCGGATCGGTATTTTCATGGGAATCTGATAGAAATGAGGAAGAAATGGTATCACACCCGGCCAGAAATACAGCTGTCAGGATGAGCACAAGCTTCTTAAAAATATTCATGCCTGTATTCTACCATGTTAGAATATGACTATGAAATTAATCTGTCCGATCTGCAAAGAAGCTCTGCAGCAAATCAATAAAAGCGCGGTGTGTGCAAATCACCACACCTTTGACTATGCAAAACAGGGATACCTGAATCTTCTGATCCGCCAGAGCGTGGATCACGGCGACAATGCGGCCATGGTCAAAGCCCGCACTGCTTTTCTCAATACCGGTTCTTATGCTTTTTTAAGACAAAGACTCTGTGAAATCATGCAGGCAAATCCGCATGAAGTTCTGGCAGATCTTGGCTGCGGGGAAGGATACTACACAAGTGCTTTTCCTGCAAAGGAAAAATACGGCTTTGACATGTCAAGAGAAGCTCTCAGGCACGCTGCCAGGACGGATCATTCCACGCAATATGCAGTTGCCTCTATCTTTCATCTGCCTTTGCCGGAATCTTCCTGTGACATAGCAGTAACCTGCTTTGCCCCCTTTGCCAAAGGCGAAATTGAAAGAATTCTGAAGAAAAACGGGATCTTTATTTTTGTAACACCTGGTCCCCGCCATCTTTTTGAAATGAAAGAAGCAGTGTACGAAACGCCTTATGAAAATGAAATGAAAGATCTCGATACAAAGATGGAAGTCATTCAGGATGAGATGATAGAAAACCAGTTCACGCTGGATCAGGATCAGCTCTTTGCCTTGTTCATGATGACTCCCTATGCCCACCGCACTCGGGAAGAAGATCGTGAAAAACTAAAGAAATATTCTTCATTGACACTGACTGCCCAGTTCCGGATCCGCGTTTACAAAAATCTCTGAACATAAAATAAAAGCAGAACTCTGTGCAGAAGTCCTGCTTTTCATTTGCATATCAAACGGCAGATTTTGGGGGTATCTGCCGCTGCATCCATAGATTTCTCTGTAGATGCATTGTTATTATGCCACAATTTGCACAAAATGTGCATCGCTTTTGCAACCTGTAATGAAGAATACAGGTTAAGTTCCAAAAAATTACTGTTAAATGGCCAATACCCTTGAACGAACAGAATATTCAACCCGCAGCATACAAAGCTCCTGCATTCAGAAATTGCCTGGA
Source organism: uncultured Erysipelotrichaceae bacterium (assembly GCA_900315065.1). Taxonomy (GTDB): domain Bacteria; phylum Bacillota_I; class Bacilli_A; order Erysipelotrichales; family Erysipelotrichaceae; genus Bulleidia. Next base: position 7,552 of record OMXQ01000009.1, on the reverse strand, counting down.
ATCACGAAGATTTCAGGCAAACCGGAATGATGAACAATAATTAATCTTTACGGACGACGCCTTCTTTTCTGGCAGCATCGCCGACTGCTTTGGCAACTGTCGGAACAACCCTGTCATCAAAAGGAGAAACAATGATGTGTTCAGGCGTCAGATCCTTTTCATCAATCAGGGAAGCAATTCCCATGGAAGCAGCGATCTTCATGCCTTCCGTAATCTTTGTTGCCTTTGCGTCCAGAGCACCTCTGAACAGGCCCGGGAAAGCAAGCAGGTTATTGACCTGGTTAGGATAATCGGATCTGCCAGTACCGATGATATATGCACCGGCTGCCTTCACCTTTTCATAGGAAATTTCCGGTTCCGGATTTGCCATGGCAAAGACAATGTTGCCCTTGTGCATGGAACGCACCATATCTTCAGTAACGATGCGCGGTGCAGAAACACCGATAAAGATATCGGCATCCTTCATGCCTTCGGCAAGATCTGCATAGTGCTGATGATCCAGGTTGACATACTGAAGAAGTTCCTTCTTCAGATCATTGTAAGAATCAGCTTTGTCAGGATCAACGCATCCGTCGATATCGAAAGCATAGATTTTGTGGAAACCATAGTTATACAGCATCCGGATAATACTGGAACCAGCAGCCCCGCAGCCCGAAATGACAACCTTCTGGGATTCAGGACTTGTGCCCTTGAGCTTCATGCAGTTGATCAAGGCAGCCAATACAACGATGGCAGTACCATGCTGGTCATCATGGAAGACCGGAATCGAACACTCCTTAATCAATCTTCTTTCAATTTCTACGCATCTTGGGGCAGAAATATCTTCAAGATTGACTGCTCCGAAACCAGGTGCCATGGCTTTGACGATCTTTACAATTTCATCCGGATCCTTGGTATCCAGGCAGATCGGCCAGGCATCAAGACCTGCAAAACGCTTCATTAACAAAGCTTTGCCTTCCATAACCGGAAGTGCTGCTGCCGGACCGATATCGCCAAGTCCGAGAACTGCCGTACCGTCCGTAACAACGGCTACGGTATTGCCTCTGTTTGTGTAGCGGTAGGAATCTTCCGGATTCTTGTTGATTTCAAGACACGGCTGGGCAACGCCTGGTGTGTAGGCAATGCTCAGATCATGGGCATCTTCACAAGGAACTTTGGATTCAACCTTCAGTTTGCCCTTGTATTGTTCATGAAGCTTCAGTGATTCATCGTAAATTGACATACTATTCTTCCTTCCATTCTTTTTCTGTCATGCATGAAATGTTGTTTCTGATTAGTAGTGCCGCAAAGGTTCCGTTTCCTTTTGTCAGCGTATGGGTGAATGTCCCGTCATAGATGTGTCCGACGCCGCAGGCAGGACTGTTTGCTTTCAGAATTGCCTTTGTACAGCCGTTCTTTTTTGCAATGGCAAGTGCTTTTTCACTGCCTTCTTTGTATTGACGGGTGACATCTGTTCCTTCGATGTTGATGACTTTTTCTTTCTGGATTTCAGATGCAGGTCTGGGCGTAGATAAGCCGCCCAGCTGTTCGGGACAGACAAGGACTGCCTTTCCTTCTTCATAAAGTTTCTTCAAAGTCGGAACGCAGTTATTCCCGCCGGAATACTTGCAGTTGAAACCGGCCAGACACTTACTCATGACAATCATAGATATCATTGCCTTCGGTATCAAAACCGACAAAACAAGGGAAATCCTTCACCGTCAGACGCATCACTGCTTCTGCCAGCAGCTCCTCAAAAGCGACAGGTTCCCGTTTTACAATGCTGTGGGATAACAAAGCACCGGCACCGCCCCCAGCCACAAAGTAAATCATATGGTGCTTTAACATAGCTTCTTTTGCTTTCTGATTTCTCCTGCCTTTGCCAATGGTTGCAGCTAAGCCAAGTTCTGCTAACTCTGGCACATAGGGATCCATTCTGCCGGAAGTGGTAGGACCGGCGGAGCCGATGACCTGACCAGGCCTGGCAGGCGTAGGGCCAACGTAATAGATGGCAGCATCCCTGATCTCAAAGGGCAGCGGTTTTCCTTCTTTGATCAATTCATGCATTTTTTTATGAGCTGCATCACGGGCAGTATAGATAACGCCGCTCAGCAGGACTGCATCCCCTGCATGCAGGGATTTCTTTGTTTCTTCGTCCAGCGGCAATGTGATCTTTCTCATAAGGTTCCCTTCCAATGTCTGCAGGCATGGCAGCACATATTGACAGCGACCGGTAAGCCGGCAATGTGGGTCGGTGCTTCTTCGATCTGAATCTTCAGAGCAGTGGTATTGCCATGCAGACCCCAGGGACCGATGCCGGTTTCATTGATCTTCTGCAGCAGCACATCTTCCAGTTTCCGATATCTTTCATCGGGATTGCTCTGACTGATCGGTCTCAGCAGAGCTTTCTTGCTGAGAACAGCAGCCCCGTCAAAGCTTGATCCGATCCCGACCCCGATCACAAACGGCGGACAGGCATTCGGGCCTGCTTTCTTTACGGTATCCATAACAAAATCAATGACGCCCTGCTCTCCATCTGCCGGTGTCAGCATCTTCACAGCACTCTTGTTTTCCGAACCAAAGCCCTTTGCCATCAGAGAAATTTCAATCTGATCTCCGTCTGTAATTTCATAATAAACAAGAGCCGGGGTATTATTGCCGGTATTCTTACGATCATATAAAGGATCATCGACAATGGAAGCCCGCAGATAATTTTCTCTGTATCCTTCTGCTACCCCTTTCTGAATTGCTTCTTTGAGACTGCCGCCGGTAAAATGAACTTCCTGGCCTGCCTTCACATAGACAATTGCCATGCCGGTATCCTGACAGATCGGAATATTCTCCCTGCAGGCAATTTCAGCATTCTGCAGCAGCATCTGCATCGCATTTTCTGCTAAGGTACTGGTTTCATTCTGTTCTGCCTGAAGCAAAGCTGCTTTCAGATCCGGACTATAGTTTACGGCTATTTCACCGCATGCTTTTTTCAGCATTTCCTCTATCTGATTTACATTGATTTCTCTCATATTTCCTATTTTACACTGTTGAAAAAAGAGAAGAAACGCCTTTTATGTTTTCTTCTCTGTTTCCTGATTTCTTATTTCTTTTTCTTTTCGTCTGCTGCCTGATCCGGGTGTTCATTGATGTGACTCTCTTCCCCGGCATACGATGGATGAACAACCTGCTTTTGAGGAAGTGAAGGACCGTTGAAACAAAGTTCCCGGATGACATCCTGCATCCAGGCCGGCGTTGCCCTGTAACAAGCCAGCATTCTTGCTTCTTCCCTGTCAGGAATCAGCGGCACATCACTGCCGGCTGCTTCGCCTGCCTGCGGCTCAGCCCTGAAGAGTCTTTCCACCGGAATGCTGAAATAAGAAGCATAGCGGTAGACAAAAGCAGGAGATGGAATTGAAGTACCGCATTCGTACGAGGATATGGTCTGCACAGATACATTGAACATTTCTGCTATGTCACTTTGTTCAAGCTCTGCATTCAGACGCACTGAAACCAGGTTCAGTGCCAGAATTTCATGTAATTCACAATTTGTGAGGTCGAGTTTCTTCATAACAAATATCAGATCCTCCCTGGGCAATATTATATGAACACATTAAATATAGCGTTTGTTGAAAGGCATTGCAAATGCAATCCATGAGTGCTAATATAGCTTAGCAGTCACTAATTAAGAGTGCTAACGGAGGTATTATGGCAAAGAAACAATTTAAAGCAGAATCCAAACGCCTGCTGGAATTGATGATCAATTCCATTTACACAAACAAGGAAATTTTCCTGCGTGAGCTGGTATCCAATGCCAGTGATGCCCTGGATAAAAGACACTATCTGTCCCTGACAGATCAGAACTACCACGTTGATGACAAGGACCTGAAGATCACGATCACCCGTGACAAGGAAAACAGACAGCTGATCATTGAAGATACCGGTATCGGTATGAACAAGGATGAGTTGGAAAAGAACCTCGGCACCATTGCCCGTTCCGGTTCCGCTGAATTCCGTGATTCTCTGGAAAAAGCTGAAAAGAACGTCGACATCATCGGTCAGTTCGGCGTCGGCTTCTATTCCGCTTTCATGGTAGCCAAGCGCATCGTCGTTGAATCCCGCGGTGCCAGAGAAGACCAGGCTTACAGCTGGACAAGTTCCGGTGAAGACGGCTATGTCATTTCTGAAATCGACAAACCTGAAACCGGCACCCGCATTACACTTGACCTGAAGGATGATACGGAAGAAGAAAAGTATTCTGAATATCTGGAAGAATACAAGATCAGAGAACTCATCAGAAAGTACAGCGACTATGTCCGCTATCCGATTCAGATGATGGTTACCAAATCTGTTCCGGATCCGACTGACAAGGACAAGACAATCGATACGCAGGAGATGGAAACCCTGAACTCCATGATTCCGCTCTGGAAGAAAAACAAGAACGAAATCAAGCCGGAAGAATACAACGAATTCTACAAATCCAATTTCAATGACTGGGAAGATCCGCAGAAGGTCATCCACTACAATGTAGAAGGCAATATCAGCTACACTGCCCTTCTCTTCATCCCGGGCCGCACTCCTTACAACTTCTACTACCAGGACTTTGAACCAGGTCTCAAGCTCTATTCCCACAATGTCTTTATCATGGATAAAGTAAAGGATCTCTTACCGGATCATTTCCGTTTTGTCCAGGGTCTTGTCGATAGTGATGATCTGTCTTTGAACATTTCACGTGAAATCCTGCAGCAGGACAGACAGGTAAAGCTGATAGCAAAGTCGATCGAGAAGAAGATTCAGAAAGCGCTCGAAGATATGCTGAAGGACGACCGCAAGGAATACGAAAAGTTCTTCGATAACTTCGGTCTCAATCTCAAATACGGCATTTACAAGGACTACGGCATTCATAAGGAACAGCTGCAGGACCTGATCCTCTTCCACTCTTCCAAGGATGGTTCTTACGTAACCCTGAAGGAATACACGGACAGAATGAAGGAAGGACAGAAGGATATCTACTACGCTGCCGGCAAGTCCATCGATGAAATCGAAAGAATGCCTGCTATGGCCAAGCTCAAGGACAAGGGCTATGAAGTCCTCTACTTCCTGGATGAACGTGATGAATTCGTTTCTTCCATCATGCAGAAATACGGAGATCATGAATTCAAGTCCATCAACAAGGGCGACCTTGATCTCGATACGGAAGATGAAAAGAAGGAAAAAGAAAAGAAGCAGGAAGAAAACAAGGATATGCTTGCGGCAATGAAGGATGCTCTTGGCGACAAGGTCAAGGAAGTCCGTATTTCTTCCCGTCTGAAAGATGATCCGGTCTGCGTAGTTGCAGATGAAGGCGTTTCTCTTGAAATGGAGAAGTACATGGCCCAGGATCCGCTGAATCCAAACAAGGTCAAGGCTGTCAAGATTCTTGAAATCAATCCTGATCATCCGGTCTTTGCAAAACTGCAGAAAGTTTACGCAGATGACAAGGATGCCCTCAAGAGCTATGCCGAAGTTCTCTTCGACCAGGCTCTGTTGATTCAGGGTCTGCCGATTGATAATCCGGAAGAATACGCAAGAAAGATCGCTGATCTGCTTGTCAAAGCTTAATTAACCTCAAAGAAAAGGAACCAGCAGGTTCCTTTTTTTTCGTGCAGGAATATCAATTTTCTTCGGTAATAAAACCGCGGTCAAAATGGATATGCATCTTCACGTGTTTGCCCTTTTCTTTCAGACGCTTTGCAATCTCTGTTTCCAATGCTTCATTGGACATTTTCAGATCAAATGGAAGTTCAATATCATACACCAGGGAGACCGTTTCGGCATTGTGGATCAGCCGGAAATCATGAAGACTCAATTTGTCATCAATCTCTGCCAGAATATCTTTTACGAGCTTCTCATACCCTGCTGTCTCCGTATCATTTTCAACAACCGGATCAATATGAAGCGTGATGACTACATGGAAAGCATCCGCGATTTCCTGCTCTGCCTTGTCACACACAGCATGTGCTTCCAATAATGACATTCTTGAATCCATTTCAACATGTGCCGAAGCAATCTGTACGCCTGGTCCGTAGTCATGAACCATGAGATCATGCACCTCCAGAATTTCAGGGTGCTTTAACATGACTTCTTTCATATCTTTATAGAGAACCGGATCTTCCTGCGGGCCCAGGAGTCTGTCAATGATTTCTCTGACGATGCCGACGCCTGACCAGAAGATAAAGCATGACAGAATAAGACCGGCAATGCCGTCAAAAGGAATCTTTGGAAACAGGACAGAGAATAACATTGCCGCAAGCGAAATCGAAGTTGCCAGAACATCGTTGCGGCTGTCTTCGGCTGAAGCCATCATGGCAAGATTATCTGTTTTCTTTCCCAAAGTCCGATAGAAATGCGCCATCCATACTTTGACCAGAATCGAAGCACACAGGATGATAAAAAGATACAGATCAAATGTGACCGGTGAAGGCGACACAACCGCAAGAAAGGAATTCTTCGCAAGTTCAAAAGCAACCATGAAAATCAGAATTGCCGCAAAGAGAGAAACGATGTATTCCATTCTGCCGTGACCGAAAGGATGTTCCCGGTCGGCAGGCCTGCTGGCCATGCGGAAGCCGAACAAAGTAACTATGCAGCTGATGCAGTCAGTCAGATTGTTGAAACCATCAGAAATAATAGATACGGAATGAATCAATAAGCCGATGGTTCCTTTCAGAATGAAAAGAAATATATTGCATACGATGCCTGTCACGCTGCTCAGTATGCCGTAGGCAAGACGCACTGAGCGGTCGTGAATCTGATCAGGCTCTTTGATAAATCTGTGAATCAGAAACTCTACCATATTAACTGCCTCTTTTTGCCAGATTTACTGACAAATTATAATTATAGGCAGTTTGGCAGAATTAGTCATTGATAAGCGTTTTTGTTTCTTTTCTGATATGACGGACAAGTACTGTTTTCCGTAGAACATAGAGAGAAAGATCCGGTGCAAATGCCAGCGTGATGATCCCCATTGTCAACGGCAGCTGATAAACAGTCTTCAGAACCATTGCCAGTCCCAGCAAAGCAATAAAGCCTGCCGCAAGAAGAATCATGGTTTCCTTCAGATACTTCAGCTTTACATCTTTGAGATAACCCAGAGCAGCTCCCTGCAGGAAAGCAATGACAACAATCCCCTTCATGCCTTCTGCCAGGCTCATGCCGGCAATGGCTGTCATGACGCCGAAGATCAAAGCACTTTCTTTTCTGCCTCTTTTTCCGGCGGCCGCATAAGCAAACAGTACTGCGAGGCTCCCTGCACCGATTGCTGCGAAGAATTCTCCCCTTGCGATCAATGCATACGCTGCCATTGTGAAGGCAGTGCTCATTACAACTTTCTCCTGTGTTTTCATAATTCGTATCCTCCTGTTTTTGTTTTGTACCTGAAGTATATGTCCTTTACGAAAATCGGTTGTACATTGGAATGTACAGCGGTATGATTTTCTTAAAGAAATCGCTCTTTTCTAGCTAAGTGTTGGCGTTGTACCTTGGAACGTACAGCCCTTCTCTGACCTTCAGCTATACTCACATATGTAAATGAGGTAAGCGT
>OMXQ01000053.1 GCA_900315065.1 uncultured Erysipelotrichaceae bacterium | reverse complement strand
TGAAAATCCGAGACTCTTTCCTCATGCCTTCAACAGCAGAGAAAAGATATTGAATCAATCCGAAACTGGCACTTGACATTGGCTTTTACATAACAGATTCATAACGGCACCGGTAGGTATCCTGCCTGCCCGGCGTCATATTCTGAATAGACGCATCACTTTCAAACGTTACGTTTACCCATGGAAGTTCATTGAAGGAAATTTCAAACAAAGGCACCGAAATACCGTAAAGCCACATGAGATCATCCCCGTCATCCAGCATAATCAAAGCAGCAGCCAGCATGCCGTAAGGATCATCCACATAGAAATCCTGCATGATCTCTTTCATTCCTGGATCATACGTATCTGCAAACAATTCATCGGAAATAAAAGGCATCTCGGAAAAACAGGAACGCAGGGTGTCAATATCATCAGAAAGATCCAGCTTTTTATGAAAGACAATGTCTTCTTTTTCAGCCGCAGCATCTCTTCTTTCCAAAGCTTTTCTCATCTTTTCTTCCAATACGTTCCGATTGACAGTATTAGCTGCAGTGCCTAAGGATTTCAAGGCACTCTCTACCTGCAGGTCCGTCTGATCCGCAAACTTTTCAAATCTCCGATATTCTTCATCGATTTTGATCTGTCTGTCAACCAATACCTTGCGGCATCTGAAATACCGCTTTGCAAGATCCATCCAGGAAGAACGGAAATCACTTCTGATCTTGTCCAGGTCTTCTTCAGGAATCAGAGAAATCATTGCCTCATAGGTCTTACGGCTGGGAACATCCTGCTTGTTTTTGCCCTTTACAGTCAGATCATCTGCCCAGAGGCGTCTGAATCCCCCTTCTTCAAGAGACTTTGATGACCTTTTCTGATAGCCTTTGCAATCATCATTTCTATGTGCCAGCGCATAACAAACCAGGGAGATATCCGTATTTTCAAATAAAGGATGACCAAACAGGAACCTGAATTCCTTCCCTGCTTTTTCATACGGAACATCAGCCAGTACTTGTGCCAGTTTGAAATAACCGCCGCTGTTTTTAATGGTATCCAGGATCCAGATCGCAGCCGCCGCCAGAATCACATAATGGGCGGAATTCCAGTCATAGCTGGTTACATCTTCTGCCTGCAGAAATGCCCATTCTTCTTCGCTGTAGTAAAGCCCTTTGACAGAAGGACAGACTTCTTCAATATCATCTTTCAAAAGATCATAATATCTGAATGCTGTCTTTTCTCTCCTTCTCATGCGCAGATAATCCATATCTGATCCTGCTTCAAGATCAGCATTTTCCATTGCCCGGCACTCACTCGCGCGCCGGTAGAAAATATCATGAAATAATTGTTTTCGTTTCTGGTCTGTATCGTAATTGCGTTCGTTGTAAAAAAGATCGTATTCACCAGGTGCAATTTCGTGTTTTCCTGCCATTTCAAACACCTCGTCTCTTCAGAATTATTCAGCGGCAAAGTTATGTATCTTTATATTATCCTACAACTTCTTTGAATACTTCTGTTCAAAAAAAACGTCCTCATCAAAGAATCTGATGAAGACGCATGCTTTTCTTAGTCAAGAACAGTCAGCGTACCCTTGTGCAATAATTCAGCTCTCTTCCCACGGGCATTCTCATCCGGCCAGGTCATGAAAGCATAAACCCTGCCATTCTTGAAATCTGCAATCTGGGATACCACAAGACCGGATTCTTCAATCCAGTTGACATTGTAAAGATCTTCACCGATTTCATAAGAAGAATACGGTTCCTTTTCCTGAGACGGTGCCCCTTCTGCTTCCTTAGCCAGAGCTGTCCACTGCAGTTCGTTCTCGCTCAGATAATCGATCACAAAGTGGTAGCCTGTTTCGTAATTGACATCAATTTTCTTTCCCTTGTACTTTTCGTAAATAGTCATGTTTTGTTTTCCTCTCTCTTTTTTCTTTTCTGTTTTTCCTTGTATTCTCATTCCAGGCCGAAGGCAAAGCCGGTCATGGAAATAGAACCCAATTCACTGTGGTTGTTAAAAACAAGCGGCTTTTCCTCTTTGCTTGCCCCAAGTATATAGAATAAGGGATCAAAGTGATCAGGCGTCGGTACTGCATATTGCCAATGCGGCAGGCTTTTGTAGTTCATGACCCCCTGGTCATTTCTTTCATTGACAAGTCCGATCACAGCTTCGTTGAATACATCTGTTTCCTTAGATCCGTGCGGATTATTCCAATCCACTCTTCTTAAGTTATGGACAACATTTCCCGAGGCAAAGATCAGATACCCTTCTTCTCTGAGAACTGAAAGCTTTTTACCCATTTCGTATTTTTCTTCATTGGAAATGGTACCGTCAACAGATAACTGGACAACCGGAATATCCGCCTCAGGGAATACATGGCATATTACCGTCCAGGTGCCGTGGTCAATGCCCCAGTCGTTATTGACTTTTACCTGGTCTTTCAATAAGGAAAGGACTCTGTCAGATAAGTGCGGATCGCCTTTGGCAGGATATCTGAAATCATATAATTCCTGCGGGAAGCCGTACATGTCATAAACCTGCTTTGGATTTTCTGTTTTCTGTACATAAGTGCCTCTTGTATACCAATGAGCAGAAATTGCCAGAACAGCTTTCGGTTTTCCATATTCTGCAATTATTTCTTCGCCGATTTTATGAAGACCTCTGGTCACTTCCGTATCTTCCAAGGCAAGCATAGGACTTCCGTGTCCTGCAAAGATTACCGGCATTTTTATGTTATTCTGCATCATCTTTTCCTTTCAGGATCTGCCCTGATCCTATTTCATACCTTTTTAATATGTATTTATGAACACACTATACGAAACAGACGTAACTATTTCAATTACAATGCTCACAAGAGAAAAAAAAGACGCATGGTGATCAGCCATACGTCAGATCTATAAACGAATCAGAATCATATACAAAGCAGTACCAAGAATGATACTCAGGAAGGTATTGTGCTTCCACTTATAGGAAACGGCTGTTATGACTGCCGCCAGAATACCTTTGATGCCACTACCGGTAAAATCCGTCCGGATTGTTTTCAGACAATAAATAATCAATACGCCCATGACTGCAGAAGGCAGAACGCCGCCTAATTCTTCCAGCCAGGCAGGCATTTTGCGACTGCCGCTGAAGAAAACAAACACCGCACTTCTGAGAAAATATGTAATCAATGCGGAAACAGCAATTGCGCTGAGAATATATGCATTACTCATTTCACCACCGCCTTATGCTGGTTATATGCAGCCAGTAATATGGAAACGAAGGCCAATGCCGGCAACATGAAATGATCCGGTCCGAAGACAAAAAGACACCCGAGACTCACAACAATCCCGGCAATTGCAGCAAAATGACTTTCTGCCTTTTCCCATTGACTGACAAAGATGATGACAAACAAAGCTGTCATAGAAAAATCAATGCCTTCTGCAGAAAACGGCAGCAGACTTCCGATCAGACTGCCAAGAACGGCACCAATGCACCAGTAAGTCTGACACATCACGGCAAGCACAAACATGACTCTTCTTTTATCTTCCCCCTGCAGAGGAAGCGAAGTATTGACCGCATAGGTTTCATCGGTCAGGGAATGAATCATATAAGGCCTCTTTTTTCCCATTGCATTGAAGTCTTTGACAAAAGAGATGCTGTAGAACAACTGTCTGCTGTTCATGAACAAAGCTGTTACCGCAATCGTCAGCAGATTGGTACCTGCACTTAACAATGTCGTCAATACAAACTGAAAAGCACCAGTATAAACCACCAGACTGACCAGCAGTGAATAATACCAATGCAGACCTGCTTCTTCCATCAATATTCCATATGCTGCGCCAAGGAAAATATAGCTGCACAGGATTGGAATTGATTGTACAAATGCGTATCTCAGGACTTCTTTCCGACTCATAGTACACCCCTCACTGAATTCCTACTGTTTTACTGTATTGGTTCAATTTTACTACAAATTGTTTTCAGCCATGGCAGGTTGTCTGAAACTTCTTTGCCTCTGCTTCAGAATCTATGAAAAAAGCGGCAGACTTTTCAGTCATACCGCATAAGTGCTGATTCTTAGTGAAGCTTGGAATATGCAACTGCTGTCTTGGCAGCCAGCTGGGCATTGTTATAAACAAGGTGGATATTGGCATCCAGGGAATCACCGCCGGTAATGTCCTTGACTCTTGCCAGCAGGAACGGAGTAACAAACTTGCCCTTGATGCCCTGTTCATTCATTTCCTTCAGAGCCTGATCAATTGCAGAGTTGATTTCCTTTTCATCTGCTGCATATTCTGCCGGAATCGGGTTGGTTACCAGGCAGCCGGAGTTGAGGCCGATTTCATTCTGGGCATCAAATGCCTTGGCCAGTTCTTCCGGTGTATCAAATTCATAGTCAGCCTGCAGACCGGAATGGATGCAATAGAAAGCAGGCAATTCCTTTGTGCCGAAGCCATAGACCGGAACCCCATGTGTTTCCAGATATTCCAATGTCAGCGGCAGATCAAGAATAGCCTTGGCACCTGCACAGATAACCATAACCGGTGTATGCGCCAGTTCTTCCAGGTCAGCAGAAATATCAAATGTCTGCTGAGCACCGCGGTGAACACCGCCGATGCCGCCGGTAGCGAAGAACTTAATGCCAGCCATATGAGCGATAATCATTGTGGTTGTTACGGTAGTAGCACCATCTTCACCCTTTGCACAAAGAGCAGCCAGATCTCTTCTGGAAGCCTTGGCAACCTTAGTGCCTGCCTTGCCTAAGTATTCGATTTCTTCCGGGGTAAGACCAGCCTTGAGTCTGCCGCCGATGATACCGATGGTAGCCGGTACAGCACCGTTATCACGAATGATCTTTTCAACATTCATAGCGGTTTCGACATTCTGCGGATACGGCATGCCGTGAGAGATAATTGTGGATTCGAGAGCTACGACTGCCTTGCCCTCTTTCAGAGCCTGGGCGACTTCAGGATTTACATCCAGATACTTGTTCAGCATTTTATTTTCCTCCTAATTCTGCTGTTCAGACAACATCTTTGTCTTTACACTATCCGGTGACATGGCCGGATTAATCGTTTCTTCACTTTCAATTGCAACAGCGGCGGCAGCAGAAGCGAAGGCACTGGCATCGATCAGTTCCGTTCCTTCCAGATATGCCCATACCAGTGCTGCCATAAAGGCATCACCGGCACCTGTCGCATTCTTCATATCAGCTTTATAACAAGGATACATCAGACTCTGTTCCTTGTTGGCAGCGAAGACACCATCGCTGCCGCAGGAAATAAATACCCGGTGCAGACCTGTATCCAGCATAATCTCTGCAGCTTTCTTCAGATCTTCTTCATTGTTGATCTTTATGCCGGCAATCAGTTCAGCTTCCATCCGGTTCGGTTTCAAAGTATTCATCATGCCGATATAAGGCTTTACTTTCCCTGCCTTGGCAACGGAAACCGGATCACAGAAGATCGGAGACGTGCAATGTTCGCAAAGATACCGGATGGATTCTTCCGGAATATTGGCATCCACGACAACAACCTGGGCATTATTGAGAATGGTCAGATTGCGGGAAAGATACTGCGGCGTAATTTGTTCACAGATAGCCATGTCATTGACCGCCAATGCCATATCGCCGTCCGGTCCTTCCAGATACAGATACGTACCGGTTCTTGCCCCGGCTACTTTCCTGGCATTGGAAACATCAATGCCAAGTCCTGCACAACTTGCCTCAATCCGGCGGGCGTAATCATCATCGCCGAAGGCAGTCAGGAATCTGACATCAATGCCGAGCAGACTCATATTATGAGCGATGTTTCTGCCAACACCGCCCAGACTTGTCGTAACGACACCCGGATTGGAATCCTGGGCAACCAATGGTTTCAGGGACTTGCCGCCAATATCAATATTGACGCCGCCGACAACTGCTGCATAGGTACCTGATCTTAAGACATAGCCTTTGCCGGCAATGTATCCTTTTTTCATCAGGTTGGAGATGTGAACGGCTACAGAAGAACGCGTAATGCCTGCCTTTCTGGCTAGTTCTTCCTGGGATATCATCGGATTTTCTTCAATCCACTGCAGGATCTGTCTTTCTCTTTGTGTCATAGCTTTCCTAATCAGTTGTTTATATCTTAAACTAATGTTTCCAATAAAATGATACTGATTATTAGTATCAATGCAAGAAAAAACCACTGATATCGAAACGATTTTACAATTCATTCCGTCCATGAATTGTAAAGATTACGTGTTTTTCTGAAACTCAGAAACAAAAAGGATGAAAGGAATAAATCTGCTTACAGAAGAATAATCGATGATCAGGGATTATTCTTTCCTGACTGACTCTTCTTAAACTTATAAATTTCCTGCTTTCTTCAGAATCCGGATAAAATGCGCTTCGTCATAAATCACCGGGACCGGATACAAAGGATTGGCTTCCTTCACTGCCCATTGTGCCATCATGGCAAGATCTTCTTCTCTGATGCCTTCAATATGATCCGGCAGATCCATCTGTTTATTGAAAACGCGGATCTGCTTAATAAAGGCTTTTGCACAGGTTTCTTCATCTCCTGAAGCAATACCGGTCAGTTTTGCAAGTCTGGCCAGCGGCTTGTATATTTTCCTGCCATAATCTTCTAAAATAATCGGCAATAAGACTGCATTGGCAATTCCATGCTGAACATGATACAAACCGCCGATCGTGTGTGCACATGCATGCACATTTCCTACCGCTGCCGTCGTGATCGCCATGCCTGCTTCATAAGAAGCCTCCAGCATATTTTTTCTGGCAGTGAGATCATCCGGATGCTCATAAGAAACCGGCAGAAAGGCAAAGATTTTTACAACGGCATCCTCGCAAAGACGCGCGGTATCTTTCCGATGATACGGCATATTCAGATATGCTTCAACGGCATGCGTCAAAGCATCCATGCCGGTCGCTGCAGTCAGATGCGGCGGCAAGCTCACCAATAACGAAGGATCCAGGATTGCATACGAAGGACAAAGGACCGGATCATTCACTGCATATTTATGATGTGTTTTCTCATCGATGACAACTGAAGCAACTGTGCACTCTGAACCGGTGCCGGCTGTAGTCGGTACGGCAATCAGTAAAGGCGTCTTCTTTCTGACTTTCATCAGTCCGCCCATTTCCTGCAAAGTCTTATCCGGGCAGGCAATTCGGGCAGCCGCTGCCTTGGCTGCATCCATATTGGAACCGCCGCCGACCGCAATCATACAATCGCAGTTTTGTGAATGATAAGCAGAAACGATTTCTTCGATGTTGGCAATGGTCGGATCCGGATGCACATCGGAGAATACCGCATATTGATCCAATGTCCTGACTTCTTCCTGAAAGAAAGAACTTTTTACAATCCGCGGGCCTGTTACAACTAAAGGCATGCGTTTTCCTTCTTTGCGCAGAATCATTTTCAGATGCTTCAGACTGCCTTCACCGTCAATTTTTACCGGACCGCTGTAAGGAAGTACTTTGACTCCCATTCCGAAAAAAACATGATAAACGTGGTCATACAGATATGAAATTTTATTTGTCATAAGCAGCTCTCTTTCATAGAAAATTATAACGCCGGCAGAAGAAAAGACCATGATTCCAAAATTCATGGTCCTTCTTTATGATTACAATTTATTTTTCCATTTTGGAAAGATCATTTCTTCCCGCAAAGGTATTGTATTGATCCGGCTGCCAGCCAGGTTTCAGATCTTTGACAATATCTTCAATCGTAATGAACTGACCGGTATCGATATCAAGAATCTTATAGCGGTCATTGCCCATGCCCAGCTCCTTCATATAGGACAGCTGGCGAAGACCATGTCTGCTTTCGATTCTTTCAATCATATGCTTTCCGGCATGAGAAGGCATTGCATAAACAACATCCACGCAAGCCTGATCTACTGCCAGAATATCCAGCGAGGCAAGAATGCCGACATCCGGGGTCATAACCGGTTCTGCATCTTTTCCTTCGCAATCACAGGAAACCGACATGTTGCGCATGACATTGATGAAGGAAATATTCTTTCCGAAATGATCCACGGTCGCATGGGTGCTTTCGGTCATTCTTTCCATGAATTCTTCTTTGGCGATGTCCCACTGGTTATCCTGACCAGGGGTTGTATGAATTTCAGCTTTGCCGATTCTGCCGTCTGCACAGCCGATGCCGATATTCTTGTTGGAACCGCCGAAACCGCCCTGGGTATGTCCCTTGAAATGAGTCAGCACCAACATGGAATCATAATTGAGCAGATCCTTGCCGACATGCATTTCCTTAAACCATTTCCCGTTATGGACAGGCAATGCGGCGACCCCCTCTGCATCCATAATATCCACCGGGCAGAAAGTCCAGCCGTTTGTTTCCAGTGTCTTGCGATGTTCTTCGGTTGTGTATCTCCCGCCTTTGTAATAAGTATTGGTTTCAACGATCGTTGCTTTATCCTTCAGGCGGTTTTCAAACAAAGCCTTTACCCATGGCCGCGGAATGATATTCGGTCCTTCCGGTTCGCCTGTATGAAGCTTGACTGCAATCTTTCCGGATAAATTGGAAGATACCTTGTCATAGATTTTTTCCAATCCGGCTGCACTCAGATCTCTGGTAAAGTAAACCAGTGATTCACTGCCGATTCTTGAATGATAAGGAACATAAACATCTCCGTTTCTGCCTGGTCTGATTTCTGTCATAGCACATAATCTCCTTTCACGATTCTTTTATTTTTCCCATTTTATCACTTTCATTCTCACATGAAACAAAGCCCGGAGCATTGCTGTGATTGAAGTTCTGCATAGCTGGTTATAATCTGAAAGTTTTTTCAATTTCACTGCTTATTTCAGCAAAGCCGGAAGCCGGTGGAAGAAGGCAGCTGCTGTAATGAAAGCAGCCAGAGCATCCGCAATCGGTTCTGCCAGAAAAACTGCAATGACTTTATCCGGCAGAAATAAAGGAAGAAGCAGAATCAGCGGGATCAATAAGATCAGTTTTCTGAGGCAGGCCATAAACAAAGAAATCTTTGCCTGGCCAAGTGCCACAAACCCCTGCTGACAGGTTATCTGGAAAGCATTTGAAAAACACAAGGCAAAATAAATCCGCATCAAAGGAACTGCATACCCGATCAGACCTGCATCATTGGTAAACAAAGAAGCAGATACAGAAGGGAAAAACATCATCAGCACCCAGAACAAAGAAGACCAGATCAGATTGACAATTAACATGAGTCTGACTGCTTCCTTTACACGATCACTGTGATGCGCCCCATAGTTGTAGCTGATAATCGGCTGGCCGCCCTGGCAGATTCCCTGCAGAGGCATGGAAAGCAATGAAACAATACTGGTGATAATGGTCATCGCACCTACTGCAATATCACCGCCATAGATGGACAAGGAACGATTGAAGGCAATCGACAACAAGGATTCCGTACTGATCATAACAAAGGTAGAAACACCTAAGCCGACAACCGGCTTGAGAATCCGCATGTCCAGTCTGACTTCCTTCTTATGGAAACGGATGACAGATTTCTCTGAACCCAGGAAATGAAGAATCCAGATCATGGAAACAACCTGGGAAATCACTGTCGCAGCAGCCGCACCGGCAACGCCCATATGAAAAGTAAAAATCAGCAGCGGATCCAATGCGATATTGATCACAGCCCCAATGACAGTAGATAACATGGCGGTCTTTGCATAGCCCTGGGCAGAGATAAAAGGATTCAATCCCATGACTAACATGACTGTAATCGTGCCGATAATATAAATCCGGCTGTAGGTCAATGCATAAGGAAGCGTGGTATCAGATGCGCCGAAAAACCTCAGCAATACCGGCGCCCCTGCAAACAAGACAACTGTCAGAATAATTGCCAATACCAGCAATGCGGCTAAAGAAGCTGACAAAATTTTCTGTGCATGTTTCTGATCTTTTCTGCCCAGTGCCATGGAAGCTAACGGAGCACCGCCGGCTCCGATCATGGACGCAAAGGAATTGATCAACATCAATATCGGCATAAACAAGCCGACACCTGTCAGAGCAGCCGTTCCGATACCGGCAATATGACCAATATAGATACGATCGACAATGTTATAAAGAAGATTGATGATCTGTGCAATAACTGCCGGCATCGCCAGCCTGAAAAGCAGATGTCCCATCTTTTCCGTTCCTAATGCATTTGTCTGATTCATACCTTACCGCCTCCGTTTGCCTGCATGCAATATCCTGAACACAGGTTATGACTCTTTCATAAGATTTCAATTCAAAAAAGGTGTCCTGTCAACAAAGGACACATTTTTTCAACAGGATTCTTATTTTTCAGCCAGTTTTCTGAACTTGTCCTCACTCAGGCGATAAGTTGTCCAGCCTGTCATCGGAACTGCCCCAAGCGATGTATAGAATTCAATACTCGGCTTGTTCCAGTCAAGACAGACCCATTCCATTCTTCCGCAATGACGCTCAACAGCAATTGATGCAAGTTTCTTAAAGATCTGCTTTCCGTATCCTTTTCCTCTGTATTCCGGAAGAATGAAAATATCTTCAAGATACAGACCTGCTCTTCCGACAAATGTTGAGAAATTATGGAAGAATAAGGCAAAGCCGATTTCCTTCCCGTCAAGACACGCAAAGATGCATTCTGCTTTCTGCTTGTCGAACATCCATTCTTCCAGGGTCTTCTCATCTGCTTCGACCTGATCTTCCATCTTTTCATATTTTGCGATGCCTTTGATAAAATACAGAACAAGGCTGACATCCTTACGCTCTGCATAGCGGAATTCCAACTGTGTTTCCATTTTTATTGTTCCCCTCTTATTGTTAACTATTCTGACGCCAGTCACGTTTTCCTGCAACCGGAATATCTTTTCATTTCCTGAAATATTTGTAAAATCTGCCTTTTCTTCTTCACAGATCATCAATCCACATAGGAAGCCCACAAAGAATGCGGTATGATAAACAACATATAGGGAGGAGAATTGATCTATGCTGGAAAAAATTCTGACTTTGAATGATCCCTTGCCGGAAGATGTACAGAAAGCCAAAGACTTCGGTGATTTTGAAAGAGCACAGAGATTGATTGATCTTTATCTCAATGATCCTATGACCCCTGTCTTTCTCAAAGACAGACTGATCACGGAAAAAGAAGTACTGAGAAGACTTCCTCTATATTATCCTTATACAGAGACACAAGCTCTTGCCTTAGTGCAGAAGGAAATTCCTGATTTCACCATGGAAGATCTGCATCACTACGAAGATATCAAGGCTGCTGACTGGATCTATGTCAATGGTGAAGTTCATCTGCAGTGCAGATTCTTTGCGTCCATGCAGAAAGTATGGGCTGAAATTGCCGAGAAGTGCGGTGCACCTTTAACAAAAGAAAACAAGCTTCTGGATGAAACCATTGCTGAAATGAAGGAAAAAGGATCTGTTTCCTGGCACATTCATCTCAAAGCATCTGTCAAGATAAAAGACGAATACTTCCATCCGGGCAAAGTACTGGTACATCTCCCCCTTCCTGCTCTGAGTCAGAATATGTCCAATATTCATATTCTTTCTCACAGTGACAATGCCTTCATCGACAAAGAAGATTCTCTTTCACGTACCATTGCATTCTCTGAAGACATGCAGGAAAACCATCCTTTCTTTGTCGAATATGAATATGATTCCACTGTAAAGTATCACGAAAACAAACACATTCCGACAGAAACGGAATCCTTCCTGACCAATGAAGAATATCCCCAGATTGTCTTCACGCCTGCAATCAAAGCACTCTGTGCAGAATTATCTGCCGGTCTGTCTGATCCGTATGAAAAGGCATGGGCTTTCTACAAATACTGTTGTGAAAATGTGACCTATGCCTTTATGAGAGAATATATGACATTGGGCAATATCTGCGAATATGCTGCCAATCAAAGAATCGGCGACTGCGGTGTCAAAGCCCTTCTCTTCATTACCCTCTGCCGCTGTGCAGGCATACCTGCTCATTGGCAATCCGGTCTCTATGTACCTTGTGACAGAGTCGGCAACCATGACTGGGCTATGTTCTATGTCAAGCCTTACGGCTGGCTCTTTGCGGATCCTTCCTTCGGCGGTTCTGCTTACAGAGTAAAGAACTTCGAAAGAGAAAAATATTACTTCGGCAATCTGGATCCATTCCGCATGGCAGCCAACAACGCTTTCCAGCAGGAATTTGCCCTGCCGAAAAAATGGTGGCACGCTGATCCATATGACAACCAGTCCGGAGAAATTGAATACGAAGACGAAGGACTGCTCAGAAGACAATTCGACGCCGATAGAACAATCATTGAAATGCACAAAAACAGCTATAACGCTTAAGTAGTTTTGCAAACTACCTGTCCGGCACAGCTCTTATTATTTTGATAAGTAGTCTTTGATGCGGAAAATATAATAAAGAGGCACACTCCAGGTATGTGTTTCTGCAGTCATATTGTCACCAACATTTTTCAGAGAAAATTTAAATCCTATTCGTGGATGATACCTCATGCAGAATTGACGATAGCTTTTCGCCTTTGTATTATCTGCTGATTTGACTTCAATCGGTATCAGTTCGCCTCCATAGTCAGTCAGGAAATCCAGTTCAGCACTTGACTTTGACCTCCAGAAGTAGCTATTGATTCCCATTGCCTGCAGCTGTGTCAACACAAAATTTTCCGTAAGTGCCCCTTTGAAATGAATAAAATTACCAGAACTCTCAAGAATTGTCCTGGTGCTGATATTGGATTTTCTTCTCAGAAGACCGACATCTGCCATATAGACTTTGAAATAAGTTGCATCAGCCATTCCTGATAACGGTATCTCAGGCTTTTCAACAAGATGAAGACAATATACTAATCCTGCATTTACCATCCACTGAAGGCTGCCCTCAAGATCTTTGGCTCTGGCTCCGGATTTTACGTGTGAAAATATAAATCTATTATTTTCACGTGCGATCTGAACTGGAATCGAATCCCAGATTGCATTCAGATCCATTATTATTCTGATTTTATTCTGTCCTGCCGGTATATGTTTTCCAAAATCATCTGGATAATCCTTCAGAATCCGATCCTGAACTTCTTCAACTTCCTGATAATCATGTGTTTCAACCCAGGTCTGAACTGCCTCCGGCATACCGCCGACAATGTAATAATCTCTGAGATATTTTTCCATTGGTATTGTATAGAGTTCTG
This sequence comes from uncultured Erysipelotrichaceae bacterium, assembly GCA_900315065.1. Taxonomy (GTDB): domain Bacteria; phylum Bacillota_I; class Bacilli_A; order Erysipelotrichales; family Erysipelotrichaceae; genus Bulleidia. Next base: position 3,479 of record OMXQ01000053.1, on the reverse strand, counting down.
GAATTTCACGGTCCAGCGGCAGCTGCTGCAGCCCTTCAAGATATCCTTTTCCTCCGTCTGCTTCTGTAAACTCGTAGAAAGACATAGGATACATTTCCAATCTGTCAACTTTTCCTACAGGAAAGGAAATACTTTCAGATCTGATTGCAACTCCCAGAAGGGAACCAGCCGCAATCAAATGAAGTTCAGGCATATCCTCATTAAAATATTTCAACGAAGCAATTGCTCTTGGACAGGCTTGTATTTCATCAAATACGAGAAGTGTTTTCCCAGGTGTAATTTTCTTTTTTAAAACAACGGTCTCAAGCTCGCGAAGAATCCTTTTTACATCAAAATCATACATAAAAACACTACTGATGGCATCATTGCCGTCGAAATTGATATAAGCCAGATCCTCAAATGCACTTTTTCCAAATTCTTTAAGGACGTAAGTTTTACCGCATTGGCGTACTCCTGTCAGCAGCAGCGGTTTTCTGTTTTTTTTGTCTTTCCAGTGATAAAGCTGAGCTGTAATTTCCCTTCTCATTGATAATTTCCTCATCCTGATCATACCATTTTCTAAGTGAACATCAATCTTTTATTGCATTATTCGTACGAATAATGCAGATATTTCTGCGTTTTTAGCACGAATAATGTTTTCTTTTCTGCGTTTTCGGTACGAATCATGGTAAAAAATCAGACGCTGTCTTCAACGCCTGATTCTTTATCCATTCATTGGAATGATGACGGTAAAAGTACTCCCCTTGCCTGGTTCGGATTCAACATTGATTTCACACTGGAGAATCGAGATAATCCGGCTGACAAGAGCTAAGCCAAGACCATTTCCCTTTGTTGCATGGCTTGTATCACCCTGATAGAACTTTTCAAAGATATGCTGTTTTGTCTTTTCATCCATGCCGATGCCGTTATCAGAAACACTGACAACAACACGATCATCCTTCTTATGAAGGGCAACTTTGACACAGCCGTTTTCCGGGGTGAACTTCATCGCATTGGAAAGAAGATTATTGAAGACAATGCCCAGCAGATCTTCATCAGAATTGACCATGATCCTCTCGTCAATATCCGCATCGAGTTCGATGTTCTTTTCTTCCCACTTGTCTTCAAAACTCAATACGCACTGAGTCAGCCTTTCCGATACATCAAACTTTTTATATACAGGCTTGATCTTCTGATTTTCCAGACGGCTCAGTTTCAGTATGTTGGTAATCAGACCGGATAATTCCCGGCAGGACTTTTCACACTGCGCTGCGTATTCCATTCTCTCTTCTTCGGTAATACTTCTGCTCTGCATGAGCTTGGTATAGTTGGAAATAGCTGAGATCGGTGTTTTGAGTTCATGGGAAACATTGGAAATAAAGTCTGTACGCAGGGTTTCCATGCTTTGGAGCTCTTCCATCATCAGATTGAAATTATGAATGATCAGATCAAACTCGTTCTGATGTTCACTATCTGTATTTTCAGGAATTGTTACTGAAAGATCTCCTTCACACACTTTATCCGTAGCATCAAGTATTGCTTTGACAGGTTTCTGGAAATTGCGTCTTCTGGTTATATTTTCCACAACGACTGCGATGACTGACCAGCAGATCACATTGGAAATACTGTACATCATGATAGACGGAATAGAGATAATCTGAATCTTGAACAGGCGGGCCAGCAAAGTGAAAGTTGCCGCAAACATGGAAAGATTGATCAGAAACTGACCAATCAGCTGCCGCTTGGAAAACAGGGAACGGAAGTGATGTTTTTTCCAGTTATTCTGATCTGCATTCACGCCCGGATCACCACCTTGTAGCCAAGCCCTCTCACTGTTTCAATGGAAAAAGCATCTGTATCCGCAAACTTGGAACGGATTCTTGTCATATAAACATCAACCGTTCTTGTTGTAGCATCTCTTCCCATGTCCCAGAATTCATCCATGAGCTGGGTTCTTGAGAAAGTCTTGCGGGGATAAGAAAGCAGCTTGAAGATAATATCAAACTCACGGGTTGTCAGAGGAACTTCCTCGTCGCCGATATAAGCCGCATGTTCTTCTGCATCAAGCCGCACATCGCCGACCGTAATTGTCTGGCTGGAAGAAATCTTCGCTCTTCTTAACAAGGCAGAAACATGCAGTTCCAGCTCATCCAGATCAACCGGCTTGGTCAGATAATCGTCAATGCCGATATGAAAACCTTTTTCCTTGGCGGTAAAATCATCCCTTGCGCTCAGAAACAAGATCGGAATGTCCTTATCCCGGCTTCTGACCTGCCTTGCAAAGGAAAAGCCGTCTGTGCCCGGCATCATGATATCTGAAATGATCATATCTGCACTATGATCAAAGAGATAATCCGATGCCTCATCTGCACTAAGACAGCCTTTCACATCATAGCCTGCCTGTCTGAGGAACAGGCATAAGCTGTGATTCATTTCTTCTTCATCTTCAACAACCAGGATACGTACCATATTGAATCCTCCTGCTGAAATTATACCTTAACATCCTCACTCGTTGGCGAGAATCAGATCCAGAGCCTTCTGATTCTTAATGCCCTTGCCGGTGATGCTGCCGCCGTCTGCCAGGACATCAACCCCTGCCAGATAGCCGTTTCTCTCATCTGCCAGACTTGCAATGGCAAAACCGAGTTCTGCCGGTGTCCCCATACGGTGTTCAGCAGCTCTTTCAATTTCCTTTTTGCCATGTTCCTGTTCCAGATTGCCCATCTTAGTGGAAATCAGGCCCGGACTCAGAGAAGCAACCCGAATGCCCTTCTGGCCATATGCGAATGCACAGTACTGGGCAAAACGGCAGACAAAGTATTTGCTCAAAGTATAGGCAAGACCTGTCTGATTGTACTTGCTGCCGCCGAGATACGAAATTCTGACCATTCTTCTGACGAAGCCTTCTTCATCTTGCAGAGCTTTCATAATGACCTTGTCGCTGCACAATAACTTACTGGCAAAGGAAGGAAGCACATAGGCAGAATTACTGGAAACATCTACGATGACACTATGCTCAGGCATATACTTTGCAAACACCTTGTTTACGTGGATAGTACCTAAAGCATTAATACGGATGACCTTTTCTGCATCTGCCATAGATGGGGAAACACCTGCCGCATGAATGACATTGGTAATGGTACCCAGAGAATCTGCATATTCTGCAAGTGCCTTTACATCTTCGATTTTGGAAACATCACAGGCAAAGCCGTAAACTTCATGCCCTTCTCTCTTCAATAAATCAGATGCTTTCTGAAGCTTTGCGACCGTACGGCCGGAAAGAACAAGAACCTTTTCCTTCGGCATGCATCTGGCTGCTTCCAGCCCCATCCCGGAACCGCCGCCGGTAATAACTGCTACCTGTTTCATTCTGCTGCACCTGCTTTCACACCTGCTTCAACGCCCTTGATCAGGCCTCTTTCCTTCATCCATGCAACTTCATCATGAATGGTTTCCTGATAAGGTCTGGTCGTATAGCCCAGATCTACCTTGGCCAAAGT
>OMXQ01000002.1 GCA_900315065.1 uncultured Erysipelotrichaceae bacterium | reverse complement strand
AGAACATTCTACTTTATTGCAGGTCAAGTTGACCACCTCACAGTGGGATTCTTTCATGTGCGCTACTTTTTCTATATGCGCTACGTTTTATTCATACTTGCAATCTGATTGAATAGTATTCATAAAGATTACTATTTGAGCATATATAGCAATTACAGATGAACTTATACACCACAAATATGGAATTGAAAGAAAGCTTTTCATAAAAGGTTTTTTTGTATCATCTGGTTCATATATTTCTCTTACATTTCAGATAAAACAATGCTACATTGAAGTTGTACCAATAACACATCACCGAATCTTTACCCGCAGCAAAGAAAGTGTGGCTCTTATGACTGAACAGAATATTCCCGCTAAAGAAATCCCGCTCCGTTCCTTTACGAAAGATGAAATCGAAGCCCACATGAATGAACTCCGTCAGGAATTTGATCAGGTCAGACTCGTGAACCCGACATCTACCAGCATCATGTTTTTCAATGAAGAAGGAAAACTCGAAGACTCTGCCCATGTGTGTCATGATATCTGGCACAAAAACCACCGCTGCATGAACTGTTCTTCCGCCCGCGCCGTTACCACAAGAAAAAGACAGACAAAGATCGAATTCATCAATGATGATGCCTACTTTGTCATTTCCCAGCCGATCAGGGTGGATGGTGTCATCTGTGCAATGGAAATCATTGTTGAAATGAAACACTTCCTGGTATCTGCCTTCGGCCAGAACATCTTCCGTCATAAGATCGAATCCCTCAATGAAAAGACCTATATCGATTCTCTGACCGGTGTTTATAACCGGAGATACTATGATGAAATTGCCGGCGGCCTGTTTGCCAACTGTGTTGCTTTCATGGATCTTGATCACTTCAAGTCCATCAATGATACTTACGGCCATCATATCGGTGACCTGGTATTACAAGCTGTCGCAAAAACAATTTCTTCCAATATTCGTTCTACCGACGGGGTGATCCGCTATGGCGGCGATGAGTTCCTGGTCTTCTTTGTAGGTCTCAAAGACAAAAATATCTTTGAAAAGAAGATGCGCAGTATTCAGAAGCAGATCTCTGAAATCCGGCTGGAAGAAGTGCCGGATATGAAAATAACCGTCAGTATCGGTGCCGTCTATGACTTCCAGATGATCTGGGACACCATTGATGATGCCGACCAGCAGATGTACCTGGCCAAGACCAGCGGCGGTTTCCATATCGTCTTCCGTGACTGACCTTTGAAAAGCTTTCCGGTATATAATGTACAGCAGAAATGTACACAAATACCCGGGGGCTTTTTTATATGGAAAATGAAGAATATGACAGAGCTGCTTCCTTCTGGAAGGAAAAAGACAAAACCAGCACGCACATGAAGAAAGAAGAACTTCTGAAAAGAATTGAAGACTTTATCAGAAAAAACAACACGCTTGCACTGGCAACCGGCAGCGGGGAAAACATCCGCTGCACGCCGCTTGAATACGGCTATCATGACGGTGCTTTCTATATCTTCTCAGAAGGCGGCCTCAAATTCAGAGGCCTGAAAGAAAATGAATATGCCGCAGCTGCGATTTATCATTCCTATGGCAGCTTCGGTCAGCTCAACAGTCTGCAGATTACCGGCAAAGCAGAAATCATTACGCTTTTCTCAGACGAATACAAAGCAGCTGCCAAAGCAAAAGGCATTCCTTTTTCTGCTTTGGAAAAGCTGGAAAGCCCAATGTATCTCATCAAAATTATTCCAGTCCGCTATGATTACCTGTGCTCTGATCTGAAGAAAGAAGGCTATGCCTCCAGACAATCCCTGGATCTGTAATGCATGCATGTACAGTCGCAGGCTGTACTTTTTTCCTGCTTTACCGTTGGGAACAGGAAAGTGGTAAAGTTATTTTATTGAGGAAGAAAAGCTATGAAAAAAGAAGTGAGCAGGAAAGAACTATTTGAAACCATGCCGATCGGAAAAGCCCTGATGACAATGGCAGTACCGACCATAATCTCCCAGCTGGTCAATCTGATCTATAGTCTTGTCGATACCATCTTTATCGGCCAGACGGGCGATGCCTATAAGACAGCAGCTGTTACGCTTGTCTTTACAATCTTTATGATGACCATCTCTTTCGGCAACCTGTTCGGGGTAGGCGGAGGTTCTTTGATCGCAAGACTCTCCGGAAGCGGACAGGAAAAAGAGGCAAAGGCTGTGAGTTCCTTCAGCTATTGGGGCGCCTTTACCATAGCCCTGATATACTCGTTTCTGATCTGGGTCTTCATGGATCCGATCCTGAACTTCCTGGGTGCTTCTTCCAGTACGCTGGAATTCGGCCGCCAGTACGTTTGGTATGTCGTCATCCTGGGTGACATTCCTACCATCGTATCCGGCGCCGGGGCACAATTGCTCAGGAATACAGGCTTTTCCAAAGAAGCAGGTTTCGGTCTTACCATGGGCGGTATCCTGAATATTGCCCTGGATCCACTCTTTATGTTTGTCTTGCTGCCGAAGGGAATGGAAGTAGCAGGGGCTGCCATCGCAACTCTGATTTCCAATGTGATTTCCTTTATTTATGTCACATGGAAAATGCATACTTTGTCAAAAGAATCTCCTTTAAGTATTCATCCGAAAGATGCTTTCTCCATTCGTAAAAGGGATGTCGCTTCTCTTTTCAATGTGGGTATTCCTTCTGCCTTGTTAACGGGCTTGTTTGATGTTGCCAATATGGTATTGAATTCTTTAATGGCAGGGCATGGCGATTTGCAATTAGCTGCGATTGGAATCGTCATGAAGGCAGAAAGACTGCCGAATGCCATCAATGTCGGCATCGGTCAGGCAATGCTGCCGATTGTGGCTTACAACTATGCCTCCGGGAACCACGATAGACTCAATGCCGTCATCAATAAGGCGCGGCTCTGGGGCTATTCCGTTTCGGCTGTTACGATCATCATGTATGAACTCTGCGCAGGACCGATATGTTCTATCTTCCTGAATACATCCGCCGGAGCAGCTGAAGCAGCTCAGACGATTGTTTTTGCGGAATTGTTTTTGCGCATCAGGTGTCTGGCTGCACCTTTCCAGTTTACCAACTACAATACTTCCTTCTGCATGCAGGCAGTCGGCTATGGTTCCGGTACTTTGATTCATTCCTGTGTTCGTGAACTTGTCTTCTATATTCCTTTCATGTTCCTGCTCAATGCTCTGTTTGGACAGACAGGTCTTGTCAGTGCAGTTGTATCTGGCGAAGCTGCCGGCGGGGTGTTTGCCTTGTGGCTCTTCCGCCGCTGGAAAAAGAAAAATCTTTCTTTCAAACTGGACTGATTGTATAATCATGCTGTAAGTTGAAAAAAGAACGTCTGTTCTTTTTATTTCGTGACACATCATGTGTTTCTTCATTTCAGAAAGGTGGTTTTCCGCATGCATATACCAGAAAATTATCTGAGTCCTTCTACCTGCGGTGTCATGGCTGCTGCCATGGTACCGGTCTGGATTCATTCCGTCCGTACTGTAAACAAAGATCTTCCGGCAAAGAAAATTCCGCTGCTTGGAGTAGGCGCTTCCTTTTCCTTTCTTTCGATGATGTTCAATATACCCCTGCCAGGCGGTACAACGGGACACGCAGTAGGGGGAACCCTGATTGCAATCCTCCTGGGACCGGAAGCGGCGTGTCTTTCAGTTACCATAGCACTTGCCATTCAGGCTCTGCTGTTTGGTGACGGGGGCATTCTTTCTTTTGGGGCCAATTGCTTCAATATGGCCTTTGTATTGCCATATGCAGGCTGTTATATTTACCGTCTGCTTGCCGGTAAAAAAAGCGGACTGAAACGGAAACTTGTTTCTGCTGCCCTTGGCTCCTATATCGGCATCAATGCAGCAGCCTTGTGTGCCGCTGTGGAATTCGGCATCCAGCCGTATCTTTTCCATGATGCAGCAGGACATGCCTTGTATTGTCCATATCCTCTTTCCGTTTCGATTCCGGCCATGATGATCGGTCACCTGACTTTGTCTGGTCTGGCAGAAGTTGTCTTTACCATCGGTATCCTTGCTTTCTTGTATAAGACTTCTCCGGAATTTATGGAAAACAAAGACGAGAAGATCAAGACGGGACCATTAGCAGCTTTGATAGCAATGCTTATTGCCCTGGTTCCACTCGGCTTATTGGCAGATGGCACTGCCTGGGGAGAATGGGGCGCTGAAGAAATCCAGGAGGCAACAGGCATTTCCTATGTGCCGCAGAAAATTGCCCGGGGCTGGTCCATGCAGACGCTCTTTCCTGATTATTCCATGAATGGTCTGCCAGAGAGTATGGCATATATTCTTTCTGCCGTTATCGGTACTGCTCTTGCCGTCATCTTATTCCGGCTTGCGGCTTCCTTTCATAAAGACAGAAAAAAATACAACAACGCCTGAAACAAAAACAAAAAGGAGAAAAAGTGAAGCCTGAAACACAGGAAAATACCCAGATACAGATCCCGGCCTGGATGAAAAAAGAAGAAAACTACCAGCCGGAAACAGACAGGGAAGGGTTTCTCAGGAAAACCACTCTGTCGCTTTTTTCTGTGCTTTCCCGTTTTCATCACAACATTGCTGCTGTTTCCCTGTTTTCTACCTGGACTAAGCTTGCAGCAGGCCTTGCGGTCATTGTCATGACTGCCTGTGCCCGTAACGTCATGTTTGTTTATCTGGTATCGGCTGTGGTATTAGCAGTCATGGTCTTTCTTCCGCTCAAAGTTCTGCGGGCTGTTTTTCTGCCGGCTGCTTCGGCAGCTTTGTTTTCCGCTTTGCTTTGTCTGCCTTCTATTTTGTCCGGTTCTTTTTATTCATTGATTTTCATCCCCCTGCGCGTCTTTATTTCAGTCTGCGTTGTCAATCTCATTTCGACCACTTCGCCATGGAATGAAATTACCCGGTCTTTGAAGATTTTTCATCTGCCGGATGTTGTCATTCTGACTTTTGATCTGACCTTGAAATTCATTGCTGTTTCAGGAAAGCGGTGCATGGATCTTCTCAATGCTTTGAAACTGCGCTCAATCGGGAAAAACCATGGCAAAGCAGATGCTCTTGGCGGGATTAGCGGCACCACATTTCTCAGAGCAAAGGAAAATGGGGAAGAAGTATATCAGGCGATGCAATGCAGAGGATTTGACGGCACCTACAGACGCTCTTCCTTATCCGTGCACGCATATGATATGATTCTGCTGGCAGCGGTAATATGCCTCTTGTGTATATTTGTGTATCTTGAAAGGGCAGTATGAAGGGAGAAAAACAATGGAAAAGGGAAATCTGATCAGGCTTGAAAAAGTCTCTTATGCCTATGAAGACCAGCCGGCTCTATGCGATGTTTCCTTTTCCGTAAAAAAAGGGGAGACACTGGTATTGCTGGGACCTAACGGCTGCGGCAAATCCACCTTGCTGAAAATATTGAACGGACTGATCTTTCCGGATAGCGGCAGATACTATTTTGAAGATACGATCATCGATGAAACATACATGAAGGATCAGAAAAGAGCCAAAGCCTTTCATCAGAAAACCGGCTTTGTTTTCCAGGATGCAGATGTTCAGCTCTTCTGCTCTTCTGTCAAAGAAGAACTGGCCTTCGGGCCTCAGCAGATGGGGTTGTCAGAGAAAGAAACAGAAGAAAGGTGCATGGATGCAGCCCGCATGCTGGGACTGGAAAAGATTCTGGAAAGAGCCCCGTATCATCTTTCCGGCGGCGAGAAAAAGAAAACAGCCATTGCCTGCATTCTGACCATGAATCCGCAGATTCTGGTTCTGGATGAACCGCTGGCAGGTCTGGATCAGAAAATGCAGACAGCTTTGTCAAATCTGCTTTCTGCCTTGAAAAAAGCAGGCAGAACCATGATTATATCCACCCATGATACAGAACTGGCAAAGACTTTGGGAGATCACTTTGTGACCATGGATGAAGACCACACGATCTGTGAGGATATATACAAAAATAATGAAAGTGATCATAAAGAAGGATAAGATAATAACAGCAGAAATTTCTGCCTGAAAGAAGGAACTTCTTATGTCACTTGAAAAAGCACAAGCACATCTTGCAAAATACGGCCTGGAAAAGAGAATCATCATTCCCTCAGAATCCAGTGCAACTGTTGAACTTGCCGCTGAAGCCTTGGGCGTCAAGGAAGATGAAATCGCCAAAACCATGTCTTTTCTGCTCCATGATCAGCCGATCGTGATCGTCATGTCAGGACAGGCAAGAATTGATAATCATAAGTACAAGGAAACCTTCCATGTCAAAGCGAAGATGGTTCCTTTTGAAGAAGTGGAAGAAATCATCGGCCATGCCCCGGGCGGGGTCTGTCCCTTCGGCGTAAATCCAGGTGTCAAAGTATATCTTGATGTTTCTTTGAAGAAACATGAGATTGTCTATCCGGCTGCCGGCACTTCCGCTTCTGCCCTCAGGCTGACCATTGCCGAACTTGAAAAATGTGCAGAAGCACAAGGCTGGGTAGATGTCTGCAAGGATCCTGCATAACAAAAAGGAAAGCGTGTGTGCTTTCCTTTTATATGCATTGTTTCATCTGATTCTTCAGTTTCTTTTTTTCTTTCTGGTGACAACCAGCACTCTGTCGATCAGCTTTTCAAACTCATAGTCATCAACATCATGCGAAGCTGCTGTCAAAGCGGACTCTGCAATCAGATGCAGAAAGGATTCTGATTCATTATAGCCGTAAGAACGGACAATGGTTTTCAGAAGCTTCGTCAGTTCAGAAGCAAATTCATCATAGTGCTTATCAACGAGATTGATATCAACGTTCTTTCTTCTGCTGGTAAAGCCAAGCCCGGTATAATCTGCATAGAACTGACAGATTGACCGGTACAGATCCATGATCGTGTCTTCAATCGGACACTTTTCAGGATCTTTGATCACTGGTGCATTCAGACATGCTTCCCAGTCTTCCATGACGACTGCATCTGCCAGAGCTTCTTTGGAATTGAAATAATTGTATGTAGTGCCTACCGCAATACCGCATTCATTCGCTACACCGCGCAGTGATAAAGCAGAATAACCGTTTTCACGCAGCTGATTTCTTGCGGAAGTAAGAATGCTGTCTCTGATGCCCTCGATAATCTTCGGCATATTTGCTTATCCTCCCATAGACCCGTAAATGTCTTACGTTTATATTATGGCATCTTTATAAACATAAGATATTTAAATTACGAAATATTTTACTTTCCAACTCATTATTTTGAATAAAATGAAAAAATTTTCACAAACTCTGCTATGAATCAGATCAATACGACAATGTAAAAATATACAGAAGGAATAAGACACTCAATACTGCTTATGCATGAAGGAAATCAGACAATTGATCACACCAACGAACATCATATAGACCCCGATCACCTTTGCCGCAAAATACAGAATGTCTGCATTGGCAAGCAGGAAGAAGGCACCGGAAATACCCCAGCAGACAAACTCAAAGATGCGGAAGAAACTTACAAACTTTGAAGTATTCTGAATTTTACCCAGCTTGGTATTGGCAGTAATGAGACAGGCAATGCCCATCAGCTCGCTGCCTAAGAAAGTTCTCGCATCTGCTTTGAAGGCAACTGAAATCAGGAAGACTGCCGCAATCGTACACATCCAGAGTCTTGCTTTTTCCTTCTTCCAGTCCCAGTGTTCCTTGTACAAGGAAGTCACAAGAGCCGCAATTTCCAAGCTGAAGAAGACAAGCGGAAAAATCAAAGCAAGAATACTTAAGATGTGATCATTCAAAGCCATCACAAACCAGCCGGTAATTACTAACAGCAGATTTCTAAGCAGGGCATGTTTCTGAATAAAGACCAGAAAACCATCTTCTTCAAAATCCTTGAAAAGATCCGCAAATAATAATTTTTTCGGTAAATCGAGAGCCACTTTTCTGGTCAGCTTTTCACCAGTCAGATCAGAAAGAATCTTCAGTACACGCTGCGGGTTCCTGCGGATGTCATCGATATCCCTGATCTTGTGATCTTCCATTGCCGCAAAGACATTGTTCACAAAACTCCTGCGGACAGAAAGATCTTTATCCGAAATCCACTGGTCCATAGCCTGATTGATCAGTACAGAACGGTAATCAAAGACAGGTGCAGTTACGAAACTATCACCGTTAATCTGCCAGGAGGAAGGATCGTGTTCCAGAACGCCAGTCTTTGAACTCTGCACGATGATTTTTGTGCCGGCATCATACGGAAAAATATTGCCGAAGATAGAGAAAGCAGGCTGGATCAGTGTAATCTTATCTTTCATTTCATCCAGCAATGCAAGATTCACGATATCTCTGCTTAAGCCCGGCCCGTCATTGTCATACACATGAAGAATCCGCTCATGCTCTTCTTTTTTCAGACAGGAAACAGCATACAGGGCAAGATTGCCGCCTTTGGAATGACCGCACACATACACATTGCCTGGTTTCTTCAATTCTTCCTGTAAATAGGCAGCTGCTTTTTTCTGAGCAAGAGTCACATGATAGGAGATATCAAAGTCTTCTTTCCATCCTTCCATGGACTCATCCGTACCTCTGTAACAGATCACCCTAGTATTATCCGGTAATAAATAAGCAGAAGCAGAAAACTGCAGGGAAGAGGCATAGTCATGAATATCCGCATAGTGATGAACGGTAATCTTTCCAAATCGTTTTGAATCTGCGATCAGATCCAGAAAAGGATCATCAGATGAGCCGACATCCGTGATCTGAAACTTTACTGCCTGCTTTTCCTGCAGTTCATGGATGCATGTTTCTATATTCTTTCCTTCGGTTTCATTGAGAGGAGTTAAATCAATATAATTGAAAAAACAGAAAACGATGTTATCGACATCATTCCATTTTCTTTCCGCAAAGCTTAAATCACCGCGCCATTTCAGATAGTCTCTGATATCACTCATTCCTGTTTCTCCTTTCTTCATTCATTCATCATAGCAGAAAAAAGAAGAAGGGGTCTCCTTCTTCCTGATTTACTTATGATGCATTCTGTACCTGCATAGAACTGCGCACGGCATGTTTCCTGCGCTTTTCCTGATACAATGACTGGTCCGCAAGACTGAGCATCTGTTCGATATTGACGGTCTTGTCAATGATGAAAGAAGCGTAGCCGACGGAACAATCAATTTCAAACGGCTTTTCATGAAGTTCGTTGTAATTTTCAAAAGCTGCGGCAATGCGTGCTCTGATCTTTTCCATGCCATCTTCATTATTGAGCAGGAATGCCACATATTCATCACCGCCGATTCTGGCCAGAATATCTGTATTCCGCAAAGCAGAACGGATGATTTCAGCTGCTTTATGAATCGCAAAGTCACCGCTTTCGTGACCATACGTATCATTGATCATTTTCAGATGATCCAGATCCATATAGAGACAGGCAGCACCTTTGCCCTGATTTTGGTTAAGAACACCGGAAACTTCCCGTAAAAAACCTCTTCTGTTGAGCAGATCTGTCAATTTGTCTTTTTCAGCTTCTTCCTGCAGCTTGGCATTATCTGTATTCAGCAGATAAATCAATTCCCGCTCACGATGGAAGATATTCAGATAGCGTATGGCAAGAGCAGTCTGAACAGAAATCGCAACTCTTGCAGTTGCCGTAGTACCTTCGGCATCCATCATCAGATGACCGACTACCTGCTGGGAGTTCAGCAGAACTGCGCCATAGTAGTTACCTTTGAAGTTTTCCCTGATAAAAGCAGGAACATCCTTCGGAGCAGTGTTTTTATCAAAGATAGTGATCTCATCATGATCCAGCATGCCTTTGATCATCTCATCATTGTTTTCCTTCTTTACGCCAAGCAGGGCATGGCTGACGCCGGCTTTCCGCATGCCTTCCAGCATGACTCTGTAAGCCTGGTCAGGCTCATCCGCATACATGCCGGAGATGGTACCGATCCGCATGATTGCCCGATAAACTTCAGACTCATGTACCTGGTTCTGCATCCTGGTGTTATAGAAATACCGGGTAAAGGTTCCGGCAATCGTATCAAACAGATTGGAAAGACCAGCGGAAGGATGATTGCGGATCAGAGACTGGAAATAAACTTCCAGAGACCTGTACAAAGTTTCCGGATAGCGGCACTTGTCCATGAGCCTGAACTGCATGTCATGAATCAGCGGCAGAATCGGCTCTGCTTTTTTTCCTTCCACAATGGCAGCACTGGCAGCCGTAAATCTCTTCGTAATGTTGTATAAGATACCGGCATCAATCGGAGAACTCTCCAGAATGTGGTCAGTGACAGCTTCAATATCAATCTTATCCTGGCTGGTCAGTTCATCCATTAACTGGTTTCTGGATTTCTTCGCTTCATCAGAATGAATGGAACAGGAAGAACGCAGAATGAAACGGGAAGGGAAAACATACACCTTACGCGGCTTATTCTCTGCCATTCTCACTGCTTCTCCAGCTGCAGCTTTGCCATATTCATACATATCCAGTCTTACAGTTGATAAAGGCGGATCCATTAATGCTGCCCGCGGCATATCATCAAAACCGGTAACACCGATATCAAAACCAGGCTTCTTGCCCAAAGAAACAAGCAATCTGTAAACTTCTATGGCAAGTCTGTCATTGGCACAAACCACGCACTCCAGATCCAGATGCTCCTTCAGAAAGGCATACACCGGTTCATCGATATTGCCTTCAAAGGAACCCCTGCCGATGCAGGTCTCAAAGCCTTTAGCATGCATGCAATCCAGATAAACTTTCTCACGCGAGCGGCTGCCGAAACTGGCGGCAGGACCTGCAATCATGCCGATCTTTGTATAGTGTTCGATATTGAGCAGATGATCCATCATCTCCTGCATGCCGACTGTGTTATCTTTGTCCAGGCACTCATAGCCGTCCTTATGATCTTCCAGAATCAGAACTTTCTTATCCTTCAGAACATTCAGCATGTAGTTGAGATAATCTGCCTGATTGCCATAAGTAACAGTAATATTGCCGATTGGAAGAATATAGACATCTGCGTTAAGAGAAGCGACAGCTTCAACAGCACGGCAATAATAAATACCGGCGTTCTCCGCATTCTCATCTTCTGCAAACAAAGGCATAGTAAGCAATGTGGCACCAAGCATGGCAGCTCCGTCCTGAACGCCGTGAATCATTTCATATGTATACTGGTACTTCTGATCTCCTGTGATCAGACATAATACATGATTAGACATATTTCTGATTCCTGTACACTAAGCCAACTATAGCACAAATTTCATGAAATATTCTACAGATAATGGAAAATTCACAACTATTTTATGAATGAAAATGCATCAGAGAAGATATATTTTCAGAATATTGAAAGATATCAGGCTTATTATAATAATGACAAAAAAAGAAGGACACTCAATATGGAATATATCTCTCAGAAAATGCGTACGTTATCTCCGGAAATGGATCCGCTCCGCTTAGGTACCGGCTGGAAAAAGGAAGATCTTGCCAAGCCGCAGATCTTTGTAGAAAGTACTTTTGGTGACTCTCATCCGGGTTCCGGCCACCTCGACAAACTCGTCAATGCAGCCATGAAAGGTATTGCAAAGGCAGGAGGACACGGAGCCCGCTATTTCTGCACGGATATGTGCGATGGGGAAAGCCAGGGCACAGACGGCATCAACTATTCCCTTGCTTCAAGAGAAATGATTGCCAACATGATTGAAATTCAGGCAAATGCCACCCCGTTTGACGGCGGCGTATATATCGCCTCCTGTGACAAAGGCATGCCGGGCAACCTCATGGGCATGGCAAGAGTCAATATTCCATCCGTCATGATTACCGGCGGCACCATGGCAGCCGGGCCAGAGATGCTTACCCTCAATGAACTGGGTGTATATTCTGCCCGCTATGAAAGAGGAGAAATCTCAAAGGAAAAACTGGACTGGGCCAAGTGCAATGCCTGTCCTTCCTGCGGCGCCTGTTCTTTTATCGGCACGGCAAGTACCATGCAGATCATGGCGGAAGCTTTAGGCCTGACTTTACCTGGCAGCGCTTTGCTTCCGGCAACTTCTCCTGACTTACTGGAATATGCAGAAAAAGCTGGTGAACTTTCTGTCAGAATAGCCGGCAATGAAAACATGAAGCCGAAAAATATCATCACAATGGAAAGCTTTGAAAATGCCATTCTTGTTCATGCGGCAATTTCCGGCTCTACCAATTGTCTGCTTCACATTCCGGCTTTAGCACATGAATACGGCCTTGACGTAACCGGAGATACTTTCGATAAACTGCATAGAAATGCAAGATACCTCCTCAACCTCAGACCAAGCGGTCAATATCCGGCAGAATTCTTCTACTATGCAGGCGGGGTTCCGGCAATCATGGAAGAAATCAGATCCATGCTGCATCTGGATGTCATGACCATTACCGGCAAGACGCTTGCAGAAAACCTTGAAGACCTGAAAAAATCCGGTTTTTATGAAAAATGCCAGACCTGGCTGGATAAAGCCAATGAGGCAAGAGGCACCCGGATCACAAAAGAAGATATCATTCATCCGTTTGACAAACCAATTGATACCAACGGTTCCATTGCCATCCTCAAAGGCAACCTGGCGCCGGAAGGAGCTGTCATCAAGCACACAGCCTGCCCGAAAGAAATGTTCAAAGCCATCCTGAAGGCAAGACCATTTGACTCTGAAGAAGAATGCCTGGATGCTGTATTGCACCACAAGGTACAGAAGGGGGATGCTGTCTTCATCCGCTATGAAGGACCGAAAGGATCCGGTATGCCGGAAATGTTCTATACGTCTGAAGCAATTTCCTCAGATGCAGAACTGGGCAGATCCATAGCCCTGATCACTGACGGCAGATTCTCCGGTGCTTCTACGGGTCCGGTCATCGGCCATGTTTCTCCGGAAGCCCAATCCGGCGGCCCGATTGCCTTAGTTGAAGAAGGCGACCTGATCGAAATTGACATTCCTGAACGGAAACTCAATATCATCGGTGTCAATGGACAAAGAAAGACACCGGAAGAAATGGACCAGATTCTGAAAGAAAGAAAAAAGATGTGGAAACCGAAACCATTGAAATACAAAACAGGGGTTCTCAGAATGTATGCAGAACACGCCGCCAGTCCGATGAAAGGCGCTTATCTTTCCTACGATGACTAAGTACGAAATATTAAGAATGATTTTCGAAGAAAACAAGGACGAAGAAAGAGCCTTGCCCATGGCGCACTACATGCGTGACCAGTTTGTTTTCTACGGCATTTCATCTACAAAACGCAAAGAACTCTGCCTGGACTTCATGAAAGCGCAAAGAAAGGAAGAGGAAACAGACTGGAATTTCATAACAGATTGTTACAATGATCCCCATCGTGAGTGCCAATACCAGGCTTGTGACTATCTATTGGCAAGGGCAAAGTACCTTGCAAAGAAAGATCTTCCCCGCATCAGGAAACTCGTCATGACAAAATCCTGGTGGGATACGGTTGATGTTCTGAATAAAGTCTGCGGTCAGATCTTTCTGAAAGACAATACGATATCAGACACAATGACGGCATGGTCACTGGACGAAAACATGTGGGTGCGCAGGTGTGCCATTGAATTCCAGCTGCTGCTCAAAGACAAGACAGATACGCACGTGCTGGCAGAAATTCTGGAAAACAACCTGGGATCAGATGAATTCTTCATCAATAAAGCCATCGGCTGGGCTTTGCGGGATTATTCCAAAACCAATCCTGCCTGGGTTTCTGCTTTCATTGAAACACATCAGGAAAAGATGAACAATCTCAGTATCAGAGAAGGCTCAAAATACCTGAAGGATCAGAAAAGAACATGAGAGAAAAAGAACTCCTGGACGCATTGGAAACTGCTTCCAGACTCAAGAAAAATACCAGACACTGCTGGACAGACAAAGACCGGAAAGAATCCATTGCGGATCACTCCTGGCGCTTAGCTCTGATGGCAATGTTACTCGAAAACGAACCTGAATTCAAAGATGTAAACATGAATACTGTGATCCGCATTTGTCTGATTCATGATCTGGGTGAAGCCTTCACCGGTGACATTCCTGCTTTCAATAAGACAGACAAAGATACTGCCGCAGAAGAAACGATCTATCACCAATGGATTTCATCCTTCGATGAAGCAGACAGGAAAGAGTGGCAGTCTCTGATGGACCAGTACAATACCCAATCCACCCGGGAAGGACAGGTATGCAAAGCGCTCGATAAACTGGAAGCCCTGATTTCTCATAATGAATCTGATATTTCTACCTGGCTGCCGCTCGAGTATGATCTGCAGAAAACATACGGACAGGAAAACATGGCTGCTAATCCATATTTCCTCTCTCTCAGAAAACTGATAGATGCCTGGACGGATCGTAAAATCCAGGAAGAAACAAAAAATTCAGATCAACAGATCTGAACTTTTTATTTCGTAATGTCAGCTGCGGGAAGCCTGTACTCCCCTGACGCTCTCGTTATAATCTTCTTTCATTTCGAGGTACATTTCTCTTGCGATATCGATGTAGAGGAAGCCCTTGTCGTGCATTTTTTCAATGTCTGCCTGAACCTTTGCATAAGCAGGGGTCATGCGGTCAATTCCCAGGATGTAGTGCATTTGTTCTCTTGTGATTTCTTCCATTTGTGCCTCCCTGATTTTCTTTGATTTGTGCTTTGCATTTTGTATGTATATTATACCAGAAAAGGCGCATAATTACCGCATTTTCTGCCATTTTATATACAAAAAAACAAGTGTATTTTATCAACTGATTAATGACAAAGCAGACAGGAAAAAAGAAGCTGTATCTGTATACCTTCATAAAAGGCATTGTATACTTATGAGTGAATTCAATACGGGAGAATTTACATGAAAAACTTACAGATGAAATATAATCTGCTTCACTTCTTTTTCTTCATCAGCTATTGTGCAGTCCTTGGCTTTACAGCAGTTCTGCTTCAATACAAGGGGATGTCCAATTCCCTGATCGGGATCGTCACCGGAGGCGGTGCATTAGCTTCCATTCTGATCTCACCATGGATTTCTTCTCTGCCTGATAAAAATCCGGATATCACAATGAGGAAGCTGATTGTCTGGATTCTGCTGTATTCCATGGTTTCCTTCTGCATCATCGGCTTTCTGCCGCTGCCGGATGTGATTATCATCGGTATCTATATTCTTCTGATTTGTGTGCATGGATCCATCATTCCTTTTCTTTCAGCCATCTGCATGGATTACATCAAAGCAGGACATAACATCAACTTCGGTCTGGCCAGAGGCTTAGGTTCTGTTTCCTATGCCATTTCTGCAGTCGTGATCGGCCGTCTTGTTGATCTGATCAATCCCTTAGTGACCGTCATTGTTTTTCTTGTTTCTGCACTTCTTTGTCTGATGATGGTAAAGATTCTGCCAGTCACAAAAGAAAGCGCTCCCTCCGGCGGTGAGAAGGCAAAGGGTGTATCCATGCCGGGACTGATCAGAAAATACAGAACTTATTTCCTGATCCTGCTCGGCATCTCACTTCCATTTGCAGCAGCCAGTGCGTTAGCTACATATCTCATCAATATCGTCCGTCACTTAGGCGGTTCTGCTTCCCTGTACGGGATTGTTATCTTTGCAATGGCCTTTTCTGAAATGCCGGCAATGGCAATTACACCGCGCTTAATGAGAAGATATTCACCGGAAACCATACTTGCTTTTGCAGCAGGAGCTTATGTTGTCCGCAATGTCATCATCTGTCTTGCCCCGGATATTCCGATTCTGATTCTTGGTGTTCTTTTCCAGTCTGTTTCCTATGGTTTCTTCACAGCTGTTGTTGCCTACTATGTCGCACGACGCCTGGATCGTCAGGATCAGATCATGGGCCAGACGCTGGCAGCCGTCATGACAACCGGTCTGGGCGCTACCATCGGCAACCTGGCCGGCGGCTTTCTGCAGGATACGCTTGGTCTTGAATCCATGTATGTATTCTCCATTGTGCTCAGTATTCTCGGTGCAGTGATTGTCCTTGTTTCCGTATTTGCGGATCAGAAGAAAAAGAAAGAAACCCGTGCATAAAATGTTAAAGAAAAGAATCATCGGCCTGCTCAGTGCGCTTTGTCTGGTATTCTCCTTAAGCGCCTGCGGCAAGCCCTCTGCCAAAACAGATTCAGCAAATACCAGATCTTTTATTAGGGAAACGGAAGAACCTGCTGAAACAAACAAACATAATCTCAGTGAAGATACCAGATGTGATGACAAAGCCTGCGTTGCCTTGTATCTGGAAACGTATGAACACCTGCCTGCCAATTATATGACCAAGGACGAAGCCAGAAAGAAAGGCTGGGAAGGCGGTGCGCTTTGCCAGACGATCCCGGGCATGGCTATCGGCGGGGATCACTACGGCAACTATGAAGGTACGCTGCCGAAGAAAAAAGGCAGAAAATACTGGGAATGTGACATTGATACAATTGGAAAGAAAAGCAGGGGAGAAAAGCGGATCATCTATACCAATGACGGCCTGATCTATTACACGGATGACCACTATGAAACCTTCGACCTCCTGCATGGAGAAGAATAATATGCAGAGATACATTGATCTTGATCCAAAAAGACTGACCACAAAGAAAGACATGGGAGAATATCTCACTTCTTTGTTTGAATTCCAGCTGCCGGTCACCAATCTTGATGCATTGCATGATGCCTTGTCAGAAATCAGCCAGGATACCATTCTGTGTGTATCCCGCTATGAAATGAAACTGACATGTGAGGAAGAATATGCCTGGCGGACATTGATGGTCATCTCGGAAGTCACCATTCATAACCCGCATCTTCATCTCTTGTTTACGGAAGATATCTGAGTATACATACCTCTCAAAGTGTATAGGCATCCCTTGTATGTTCTCTTTGGGACAATGCTAATATGAGAATCACAGAAGGAGTGATATCCCATGAAAGAAGAAAAAAACGATACAGAAAAACAGCTCCTGAAGGAATTCAGAAAAACAAATCGCAGAAGAAATCTTGGCAGCTTCTTTGCAGGCCTTGTAAAGATTGTCCTGATCGGTATTCTTTTCATCGCTGTCTATGATCAGCTGGACAGACGCCTGAACTTTTCCGGCACAAGAATAGAACCGGTACAGGATCATGATATGACTCATGAAAACCACGGCTGGTTCGGCTTCAAGACAACGGACTTTGAAGATGCAGTACTTGGTGAAAATAAAAAAGAAACAAAGCTGCAGGTAGAAAAACAGGAAGCTGCCATTACTTATACTGATACGGATGCGGGTCTTTTCGATCTTGGCATTTTTTCCAGGCAGCAGGATGTCACTGCCTTCGGCACCGGTATCTATACCATCGATCTTTCCCAGATCACAAAGAATGATATCGTCGTAGACAAGAAGGAATATACCGTAACGGTTACAGTTCCGCACCCGGTTCTTGATACAGTTGCAATCGATCCTGAAAAAACGGTGATCGCTTCCCAGACATCCGGTTTTCTTTCCTTCGGTTCCATCAAGTTGACCGAAGAACAGCACAAGCAGATCGAAATGAAGTGCGATGAGAAACTGCGGGAAAAACTGAATGATGAAACCTGCATGAAGCAGGCGGAAGACTATGCAAGAATGTCGTGTGCTGATCTCTACCAGCCGCTGGTTTCCAAAGTTTCACCAGCCTACAGAGTTGTCATCAAAGTAAAGGAAGCTTAGTAAACCGATTTATCAATCAGCCGCATGATCAGCGGCTTTTCTTCTGCTTTCATTATTTCAGAAATCAGGAGCGATGAATATTTTAATTGTTGAAATAAGGTATGTATTTCTACCGATATAAGCGTTTTCAGTGCTAATATAGACAATGTAAGAAGAGCGGTTTTATGAACAGCACTCACATTCTTGGAAAAATCACATATAAAGAGATCGGTCAGGATCCGGTTACCGGTCTGCTTGTGAAAGGGGAATTCCGGGAAGTGATTCATCAGGTTCTGCAGAAAGACCCGGATGCTTTTGATCTTCTCTATTTTGATATTTCCCAATTCAAAGTTTTCAACCACCGCAACGGTATCAAAGCAGGTGACGAACTTCTGAGAATCATCGGCCAGGTGATTAAGACAAGCACCGGCAATTCCTTTGTTTATCGTGAAAACGGCGATCATTTCTTTGCCATTGTGGAAAGAGAAAGAAGCGAAGACATCGCTCACGTCGTTCACGAAGAATTCATTCAGAACCGCCGGTACAATATCTCCATCCGCTGCGGCATCTATTCCTTTACCAGAACAGATATAAACAGTGATGCTTCCATTCTGCTGGATAAAGCAAGAATTGCGGGCAATTATGATGCCGGCAACTTATACCAGTACATTCACCGCTATGATCCGCGCATGGAATCAGAATTGATCCTGAGCAACTATATTCTTTCCCATATAGATCAGGCTGTGGAAGAAAACTGGATCAAGGTCTACTACCAGCCGATCATTGACTCATGGAATCACAAGATTGTATACTTTGAAGCTCTATCGAGATGGGACGATCCGGAATTCGGCTTCCTTTCTCCGATCTCCTTTATCAGAGCACTTGAACAGGGCAGACTCCTCTACAAGCTTGATATGTATGTGCTGGAACAGGTCTGCCGTGATATCAACAAGCATGAGCTTGCGGATGAAATGCCGCGGGTATCCATCAATTTGTCAAGACATGATCTGCAGGTAGAAAATCTGCACGAAACCATCAATGATATCCTGGCTAAATATAAGATTCCGCATAGCTGCATCCGCATTGAAATCACTGAATCTGCCTTGATTGACAATGAAGTGATTATCCAGAATCATATCCGCCGCTTTCATCAGGATGGGTATTCTGTCTGGCTGGATGACTTCGGTTCCGGGTACAGTTCCCTCAATACGCTTTCCAAGTATGATTTTGACCTGATCAAGATCGACATGGAATTCCTGCGGGAAGGCAATGAAAAGACCAAGGTCATCATTGAAGATATTGTTGATATGGCAAAGAAACTCGGCATGCATGTCTTAACCGAAGGTGTGGAAACCAGGGAACAGCTGGACTTCCTTGCCAGCATCGGCTGCTCATTCATCCAGGGCTACTATTATACAAAACCGCTTGATCTGCCTTCCATGAAGGAATTCATGGACAAGAACAAAATTGCTTTGGAAGACAACGATGAACACGCTGTTTTCAAAAGCATCCGTTCGCTGAATATATTGGACGTTACCAACTCCGGAAGACCGAATGCTTCTGAAGGCATTACGGAAAAGAATTCTATTTCCGTTGCTTTATATGAAAATGGAAAATTCACGCTTCTCTATGCCGTCAAAGAACTGGAACCATGGTTCCGCAATATCCTTGGTGCCAACAACCTGCAGGAAGCAGAAAATGTCTTCAATGATCCTGATCATGAATTCCACCGCCGGGCAGTAGAATGCGTGAGTAAAGCAGCGCATCTGGATGAAGTAGCAGAATGTCATCTTGTCTTACCGGGTTATTCGGGAATTCTGCGTATGAAATGTATCGCAGATAACGGCAAAACAAGAGCTTATCTGAATCTTTTGCGAATAGGTGAAGGGGACAAACTCTATAATCCGAATGCCAGAAAAGAAATTTTCCTGGCCAGTGAAAGAAAGAAACCGGAAGAGAAGAAACCGGAATTCTCCTTTACAGAATTTGCGGATGCTTTGCCGACACCAGTATTGATCTACCGTGCAAGCGAAGCGGAAACGATCCTGTACGCAAATGATGCCTGTATCCGTGAATTCGGCTGCACAAGTTTTGAAGACTTCATGGAGCACGTCGGCAGAAGCTTCCACACCCTTGTCTATCCGGATGACATTGACGTCGTTGAAGAAGAAATCTGGAAACAGGTTGGGGACCGCACCAATCCGAAGCGGGATTACGTATATTACCGCATCACTACCAAAGACGGAACAATCAAATACGTACAGGATGCCGGCCGCTTCGTTCGTACCAAAGAAGCAGGCGACCTCTTCTATGTCACTCTGTATCCGCAGGAAAAGATTGATCATACGCTGAACGGATATCAGAATAAACAATAACGAAAGGCACTGGTGCAATAACCAATGCCTTTTTAAAACTTTTGTTAAATCAGACCTGAGCTCATTGCGGCACAAAGAAGGCAGCGATAAGATAAAAAAACAAAAATGTCCGGGAGATACAGAAGATAACACCAGCCGGAACCGCTCTTATCGGACAGATTATGAAACCGGGAGTTTCCGTGAAACTCCATGATAAAGCAGTTGACCTGTATGATTATGCCCTGAAACACAAGAATATCCGTCAGTATTTTGTCGTTGATGAAGAAGAAAGACTGCAGGAAATGATTACCTGCGACTGGCTTTTCAATGTCTTCGGCGGCATGTACGGCTATGGTCTTCACGAGCGGTCTGATAATGCCCAGATCATGAAACAGGATTTTATGACGATTGAAGAAGATACGCCCGTTTCTCTGACTGCAGCCGAAGCAATGAAACGCGGGGATGATACCGTCTATGATGCAATCGCAGTTACAAGAGGCGGAAAATACGCCGGGCAGGTCACGGTCAGGGATCTTCTGCAGTCTTTTCTGCAGGAAATCGTACAGACGGCATCCTATCGCAATCCACTTACCAGACTTCCTGGCAACCATGCTATTCAGACACAAATCCGCAGGTGAATGAAAGAAAAGAGCGGGAAACAATCATTTATGTTGACCTTGATAATTTCAAGGCATTCAATGATGACTATGGTTTTGCGCTTGGTGACAAGGTCATTCTTTCTGCTGCATCAGCAATGCGCAGCACTTTTCCTGATGCCTTTATCGGTCACGTCGGCGGGGATGACTTTGTACTTGTTTCAGCAGAAGAAAATGCCGAAGAAAGATGCAGAACCATGTGTGGAACTTTCCGCCGGCTTGTTCTGCCTCTCTATACAGAAAATGACAGGAAAAGAGGCTATATCATTTCACATGACCGGTCCGGTTTTGAAAAGGAATTTCCGATTATTACCTTGTCCGCTGCATTGATTGATCTGTCAAAAGTAAAGGAAATTTCAATGGAAGACCTTTCGATCCTGGTCGCAAAGACAAAAAAGGAAGCGGAAAAGATCGAAGGAGATGCGATTGTTTCCGCCTGATACTATAATGTAGGAAAAGAAAAACAGGAGGCAATATGCCTTTTCAGATCATTCGCAATGACATTACAAAAACCAAAGCAGACGCGATTGTAAACACAGCCAATCCTCACGTCACGATCGGCAGCGGAACCGATGCGGCTATATACAAAGCGGCCGGGAAAGAAAAACTGCTGGCAGAGAGAAAAAAGATCGGGGAACTTGCAGTTGGTCAGGCAGCATATACAGATGCCTTTGATCTGCCCGCAAAATACATCATCCATGTCTGCGGCCCCCGCTACATAGACGGAAAACACCAGGAAGAAGAATTATTATCGCTTGCCTATCGCAATGCCCTGGAACTTGCGGCTTCCCTGAAGTGCAGATCCATTGCCTTCCCGCTCATGGCAGCTGGTACATATCATTTCCCGAAAGAAGAAGCCATGCGCATTGCCGTGAATGCTTTTATGTCTTTTCTGCAGAAAGAAGAAATGGACATCATTCTGGTCGTCTTTGAGGCAGAATCCTATAAAATCAGCGGCAGGCTCTTCAACGATGTGAAATCCTTTGTGGATGAAGCAGAAATTGAAGAAAACCTGGACATGGAATACGGCGGGATTGAAAGAGAACCGGTTTCGTATGGCACAAATCTTTCCGCACCAATGTGTGCTTCTTCGATCTGTGAAGAAGATCTGGAAGGAGAATTGAAAAAAGCAATTCATGATTCCCTGCCTGCTCACTTAAGACAGCTCATCAATAAGAAATCCATGAAAAATTCAGATGTCTATAATGGTGCCGGCATGTCAAAGCAATACTTCTCCAAGCTGATGAAAGGAACGGTAAAGCCTTCCAAGGAAAAACTCCTGGCCTTAGCGATCGGTCTGCATCTGAATGAAGATGAAACCAGGGATCTGCTTGCCTACGGCGGCTATGCCTTTTCACCTGTTTCCCAGACAGATATTGTTGTCCGTTATTTCATCCAGCATAAGAACTACAGCATCATCAATGTCAATATCATGTTGTTTGATTTCGGCCTGGATGGTCTTACATCCGGTCAATGAAAATATCTGTAACAAAATTGCAGACAAGCTGCAACATTATTTGAAAATCAGAACATATCAGAACATGAAATCTGAATTTTTCATTATAATTATCAGATCATAAAGACTATCGGGGAATACGATGAAAGCAGATCAAAGTAAGCGGAAACATTCAAATATCGTCAGAGAAATTCTGCTGGTTCTGGCAACCTGCTTCTTTATCAGCGGCCTTTTTCTGCTGTTCCACAATTTGAAAACAGCAGATCAAGAGTTAAAGAGATCGCATCCGGTTCGCTTATGGGTGAAAGACAGCATCGTGTTTTATTCCTTTCTTCCTATTCCCAATCTCATTTCCCGGTTCCTGATCAGTGGAAAGGCATTTACAGTGCATGCAAAGATAACGGGGTTATGCTCGATACCGAATACATGGATACCAAAAATCATCCGGAAAAGGAAAACATAGAAAAATTCAGGGACCTGCTTGCATATAAAATGCAGAATACGCAATATGACGTTGTGATCACCGGTGATGATGCTGCTCTGGTTTTCTTTGATGAAAACCGGGATACGCTTTTCAAAGACATACCGGCAGTGTATCTGGGCATCGATAATATTGACTATGCAGAAAAGGTCCATCAGCAAGGCTGGGCAACCGGTGTTCTGTCCAAGGGCTATTACCTTTCGGTTTATAAAGAAGCTGCGAAACTCTTTCCCCAATACGATACTTTCGTGACTTTTGTCGACGATACAAGCACTGGCCAGGCTGATGCATTCGAAGTGAAAAAACTGGAAAAGGATTTTCCCGGCTATCAATTTGACATCATCTGTACAAGCGACTATACAAAATCAGAATTGAAGAAAAAAGCAGCTGCGATCAATGATCATTCGATTATATTTGAACTATCTGCCTATTATGATGCAGAAGGCAATATCTATTCCATTGATGATATGTGCAGACTGATCTCCAGCCAGTCATATCAGCCTCTTTTCCGGGCTACGACAGGGGGTGTAGGCAGCGGGGCCCTGGGCGGCGGCTTTGTTGATGCAGAAAAACTTGGTGTTCAGGCAGCAGAAATGGCATTTCAGATTATAAACGGAACATCTCCTTCAGAAATCCAGCCGCTGCTGCCGGATGAGATGACTTACGTCTTTGACCAGGACAAGATGAATGAATATCACATATCCAGAAAGGATCTTCCGGAAAATTCGACGCGGATCAATGCCAGGGACGATCTCTTTGACCAATACCAGGACATTCTGAAACCAGCCGCATTTATTTTTACTTCCTTCCTGCTGGTTCTTGCCAATTTGTTTATCGGCATGGTCCAGACAGGCAATGATGCAAAGAGATTGCGGAAAAGCGAAAAGAAACTCCGCCACGAATTGTACTTTGATTCTCTGACCGGACTGATGAACAGAAACGGACTCTTTGCCCTTGACACTTCTTCTTACCGATCTGCCTGTGTTCTGAATATAGATGATTTCAAGTTTATCAATGACAAATACGGCAACTTGTGCGGTGATGAAGTATTGAAGACACTTGCCAGAAGAATTGAAAGCATCCCTGAGACGATGGCAGTCAGACTTGGCAGCGATGAATTCTTCCTCCTCTTCAAAAAAGACATTTCCCTGGATCCTGCTCTGATCAGCCGCCTTGATGCTCTGATTCATACTGCTTATACATATGAGAACTACCAGCCGGATGTTTCCTTGTCCATGGGCTTTGCGGTCAGAAAAGAAAATGAAACAACCAGCGAATTACTGGCTCATGCAGAGATTGCCATGTTCCAGGGCAGAAGCATCCACCAGCGCCACGGTCTTCATTTCTTTGATGAACAGATGCGGCAGGAACTGGATCAGAAATCCAAAGTTGTGGATGATCTGACAAAAGCAATTCGTCAGAAAAACTTCTATGTTCTCTATCAGCCGCAGGTATGTACTAAGACGAAAGACATCTACGGTTTTGAAGCTTTGTGCCGCTACAAGGACAATCAATATTACCCGGATCAGTTTATCCCGGCGGCTGAAGAAAGCGGCCTGATTATCCAGCTGGACAGAATCGTGACAGAAATGGTCGTTACACAGATGGGCAGATGGAAAAAGGAAGGCAGAAAACTGCCGGTGGTATCCATCAACTACTCAGCCCGCCAGCTCAAAGACCCCGGATATTGTACTTTCCTGCAGGAACTATTAAAGAAATATGAGATTCCGGAAGACAGAATCAAGATTGAAATTACCGAACGCTCTGTTTTCTCCGACAAGGAAAGAAGCACGGAATTCTTCCATAATATTCATGCAATGGGCATGGATCTTGCCCTCGATGATTACGGCACCGGCTATTCTTCCATCACGTCCATGACCCAGCTGCCGGTCGATTTCATCAAGTTTGACAAATCTCTGATTGATACCTACCTGGTGCCGGGAAAATCTGACTTTATTGCCAACCTGACTGCGCTTGTCCATGAATCCGGCAAGCAGATCGTTGCCGAAGGGGTAGAAACAAAAGAACAATATGATCTGGCAGTGACAATCGGCATTGATCAGATCCAGGGCTACTACTTTGACAAGCCGCTGCCTGCGGACCAGGCCATGGAAGCTGACTATGCCAGCCGGTAATCTTCTTAGACACAAATAAATCAGATTATTGCAGAAGGTCGCCTGCGGGGTGACCTTTTCTTCTGGCTTTGCGCGTATTCTTTTCTTGTAAAACAAGGAGGATACAACCTATGAAAACAGAAACAGGCACAACCGAAATCGTCTACATTCTTGATCGCTCCGGCTCAATGTCAGGATTGGAAAAGGATACGATCGGCGGCTTCAATGCCATGGTGAAGAAGGAAAAGAAGACAAAGAAAAAAGCCTATGTCTCAACGATTCTCTTCTCTGATCAGGCGGAGGTTCTGCATGAGCGCATTCCACTGAACAAAGTACCTGTACTTACGGAAAAGGAATATTACGTATGCGGCTGTACAGCTCTGCTGGATGCAGTCGGAGGAGCTGTCAATCATATCGCAAAGATACATTCACGCATGGATCCGGATGAAGTTCCGGCCAAGACGATCTTTGTCATTACAACCGACGGTATGGAAAATGCTTCAAAAGAATATTCTTATGAAGACGTGCACCGGCTGATCTCAAAATATCAGGAAAAATACAAATGGGAATTTCTTTTCATCGGTGCCAATATTGATGCAGCCGAAGAAGCCGAAAGGGTAGGCATCAGCCGGGAAAGAGCCGTGAATTATGTCCAGGATTCCATCGGCTGCGCCAATGTCTATGAAGGCATTACGAATGCCGTATGCGAAGCTATGCAGGCTCCAGGTCCTGAAGCTATGCGTGAAAATCTCACCAGGAGAAAATGGGATAAGAAACTGCGCAATGATTTTGCAAAACGAGGCAGAAACTGATCCGGAACAAAAAAAGCCAGGAATCAAATGTCCTGACTTTTTTATACGGTTAACCCAGATCTTCGCCGTTAGTTGCGATGACTTTCTGATACCAGTAGAAGGATTTCTTTTTGGAACGGGAGAGATCGCCTTCACCGGCATTGTTCTTATTGACATAGATGAAACCGTATCTCTTGTCCATTTCACCGGAAGAAGCCGAGACGATATCAATCGGTGCCCACATCTGATAGCCTAAGAGATCGACGCCGTCTTCATCGACTGCTTCACGCATAGCTTCAATATGCGCTCTGAGATAGGCAATACGATAATCATCATTGACGGAGCCGTCCTTTTCAACGGTATCGTAGGCACCCATGCCGTTTTCAACAATCATCATCGGCAGATGATACTTGTCATACAGAAGGTTCAGGGAATATCTGAGTCCTAACGGATCAATCGGCCAGCCCCAGTCTGTCTTCTTCAGATAAGGGTTGTTGACGACATCGGAAACTGCTTTGGAATTCTTATCCAGCAGGGCAGTTCCTTCAGAGAAGTCGTAGTGATCATTGCCTTCTCTCCAGGCTGTCGCAAAGGACATATAGTAGGAGAAGCCGATATAATCAACCTTGCCTTTTCTGAGTTCTTCTCTTTCCTTGTCGGAGATATCAATCTGATAGCCTTTTCTTGCCCAGTACTTTTCCAGATAGTGCGGAACTTCGCCGACAGCGTGAACATCAATGAACCAGTATTTGATGTGGTTGGCCGTTGTGAATTCCATCATGTCTTTCGGATTGCAGGTAGCAGGATAAACAGGATTGTAGCCGATCATACAGCCGATCTTGTTTTCCGGATCAATTCCATGACCGATCTGGACAGCACGCGCAGAAGCAATCAGTTCGTTGATGCCGGACTGATACATCATATATTCATTATCCGGATTATCATTTGTCGTTAACACGCCGCCTTCCTGAATCAGGTTATGATCGGTAGGGGAAGCAGCCTGGTTGTTGATCTCATTGAAGGTCATCCAGTAATGGACTTTGCCCTTGTATCTGGTAAAAACAGTTCTTGCGAATTTTTCAAAGAAACCGATGCAGCGCTTGTCCATAAAGCCGTTGTATTTCTTTGCAAGATTATAAGGCATTTCAAAATGCTGAAGGGTGATGACCGGTTCAATGCCATACTTGTGCAGGGTATCGAACATGTCATCATAGAACTTCAGGCCTTCTTCATTCGGTTCTTCATCATCGCCGTTTGGATAAATTCTTGTCCAGGCAATGGATGTACGGAAAGCCTTGAAGCCCATTTCGGCAAACATTGCGATGTCTTCTTTGTAATGATGATAGAAATCAATGGCATCGTGGTTCGGATAATTCTCACCCGGCAGGACACCGTCCGTAATGCGGCGCGGAATCCCGTTGCCACCGGCCGTCATGACATCCGCAATGGAAATGCCCTTGCCGCCTTCCTGCCAGCCGCCTTCCAGCTGATGGGCTGCTACAGCGCCTCCCCACAGGAAATCTTTTCTGAAACTCATTATATTTTTCCTCCTATAAAAATTATGTCTGGTACTGTATTCATTTTAGCATTTTCCCGATTCTGCACGTGACAAAAAATGTAAAAAATATCACAAACGATCTTTTCTCTTTAGTACAGAATCCAATTGGGAAACATCGGAAACAAAATGAACAAACTCTTTCCATGCGGCAGGAATAAAGCCGCATTCTTCCATATGAACAAAGAAACCGGCAAGCGCATCATAATAACCCTGACCATTTAAGAAAATCACAGGTTTCCTGCCGCCATGCAGCTTGGTTTCGTTCAATGCTTCCGTAATTTCATCCAAAGTGCCAAAGCCGCCCGGCACGGCAATATATGCATCCGCATTTTCAATCATGATCTGTTTGCGCTCTGCCATATCTTTGGCAATGATCAGTTTTGTTAAAGCAGGGTGCTGCACGTCAAGCCGGATGAAGTCCTGTGTTTCAACTCCGATCACTTCGCCTTTTTCTTTCAGAACCGCATCCGCCAGAACTCCCATCAGGCCTGTTTTTGAGCCTCCGTAGATCAATGTATGGCCGTTTTTTCCGATCCAGGTGCCGGTTTCTTCTGTGAATTGACGCCAATAAGAAGTGTTTCCAAAGCCTGCTCCCAGGAATACTGCAATTTTCATAACTGATCTCCAATTAAAATATATTTAGATGAACTTTCTAACATATTATTCCACTTTTTTGGCAGGAATTAAACATTTCCCGGTTAAAAATAAATACTATCTGTGCAATTTGCTGTATAATTCATAAAGAAAAGGAAAGAGACCAGTCGGCCAAAGGAGAAATATATGCCTAAAATTATTCCTGGAATCCGAGACATGATTATTCTGACGGCACATAATCAGATCATGAGCGGCGGCTATGACGCTGTGTCATTGCTCAAGATTGCGGAGAAATGCAATATTGCCGTTGGTACTACGTACAATTATTTCAATTCCAAAGAAGAATTGATCAATGCCGTCATTATGGATGACTGGAATCATACATTTGATCAGGTTGAGAGAGAAAACTCACCGGATATCGGCGTTTCCATCGAAAATGACTTCATGCATATGTATGATGCCATTGAAAAATTCTTCAAGATCTATACCAAAGGTCTTGCCAAGCGAAGCCGCTCCAAGAATGCCAGG
This sequence comes from uncultured Erysipelotrichaceae bacterium, assembly GCA_900315065.1. GTDB lineage: Bacteria > Bacillota_I > Bacilli_A > Erysipelotrichales > Erysipelotrichaceae > Bulleidia. The sequence goes on along the minus strand of OMXQ01000002.1, from coordinate 36,715 downwards.
AACTTTATTGACGACAAACATGAAGACTTCGTTGCTGATCTGACCAGACGCTACAAGGACACCATCCGCCGCTATGGATATAAAGAATCCGAGTCTTTCCTGAAACTGGTTGCCGAAGCTTCGATCTCAGCTGCCCAGGAAGACATCGATGACTATGAATTCGAAGAACTCATTGAAAGAATTCTTGCGGTTACCAAGACAAGAAAAAGAAAATGATCAGAAGGAAGCAGGCGCTCTGCCTGCTTTTTCTCTGCCTGGTGCGCTATACTTAAGCCATGAATACATACACGTTAAGACCATACAAAGACAAGGACTGTCCGGCAGTATTGGAAATCTGGAATGAAGTCGTTGAAGAAGGGGGATCCTTTCCTTTTGAAGAAACCTGGAAAGAAGAACAGCTTTCTGCCATGTTGAAAGACACTACATACAATTGCGTTGCGGTAAACGAAAAGGATCAGGTCAGAGGATTCTATATGCTGCATCCCAATATCATCGGCAGATGTTCGTCCGGTGCCAATGCGACGTATCTTGTCCACAAAGACTGCCGGGGAGAACACATCGGACAAATGCTGGTTCTTGACAGCATTGCCAAAGCACGTGCTTACGGCTTCCGCTACATGCAGTTCAATGGCGTCGTGGATTCCAATATCCATGCCCGTCATTTATATAAAAGATGCGGCTTTCGGGAAATCGGCGTCATTCCCAAAGGCTTCCGGATCAAAGACGGCACCTACCAGGATATGCACATCATGTATCTGAATTTATCTGAGTGAGGCACTGCACAAAAAAGCAGATGCCTTTTTATTGCATCTGCAGTTATGAATTTTCGTAAAGATCCGGATACAGGAAGGGAAGGAAAACCGGAATGATCTGTTCCCAGTCCGCTTCGGAATGATGACCGCCCGGGGTCAGGTGCGGATAAGTATGACAGCCTTTTTCTACCCACAGGTGATTCAATACCAGCATCATTTCCATGGAATCGATGAATCTGCGCTTGCCATGTACTTCCTGGGATCCCTGGTCAATATAGATTCTGGTGTGTCTGCGGTAGTTTGTGTTTCTGATCTGCTTCTGCAGTTCCTCATAATTGAAGGAAGTAGAAGGAGAGATGCAGGCAGCTTTGGCAAATACATCGTTGTATTCAGAAATCATGTATTCGCTCATCAGGCCGCCCATGGAAGAACCGCCGATGCCGACGTGTTCTCTGTCTTTGCGGATGCGGAAATGTTTCTCGCAATAGGGTTTCAGTACTTCAACGTACCACTTTGCGGTTTCTTTTCCTCTTGGCTTTACGGACGGGATTTCTTCTACATCTGTATTGACAGGCTTGTAAGGACAATATTCACCAAGACGATTGTTGCCGGTATGGTTGCAATCCGCTCCGATGACAACCAGGTCCAGTTTCATCGTATCAAGATACGCTTTGAGACCCCAGCTTTTGCCATAGGTTGCGACATCATCAAAGAACAGATTGTGGCCGTCAAACATATACAGAACATCAAATTTCTTTAATTTTTCATCCTGATAGGAATCCGGAAGATATACCCAGACTTTACGCGGAGACTGGGAAAAACCGGGCATGGCAAGCTTAAACTGCTTTACTTCCCCCATAATTCCTTCCCCATCCATCTGATATGACTTTCGGTGCCGTTCTTTATTCTGGCGATATTTGCCTTATGACGATAGGTCACAAACAAAGCCAGAACGATTAACGCAAGGGAAACGCTGAAAGGAACTTTTCCGGCTGCACTGAGAATCAGAGAAACGAGAGCTTCTGCAGCAAGAGCTGTGCAGGAAGCCAGAGATACCATTCTGAATAAATACAGAACAAGGAAGAAACACAGAATTGCGAAGAAGAAATTCCAGAACCACTGATGCGTGGTAAAGGTTGTAATGCCAAGCATGAAACCATAGCTGGTAGCGACTGCCTTGCCGCCTTTGAAATGCGCAAAAACAGGAAAACAATGCCCTGCACAGCACAATAAGCCGGCATAGATTTCACTCCCCGGCAGGATCATATGCGAAATCCACATGGAGATGTAAGCCTTCAGGGCATCCAGCAGAATGACTGTGACGCCGGCCGGCTTGCCCAGTACTCTGCCTGCATTGGTTCCCCCTAAGTTGCCGCTGCCTTCTTTTCTGATATCTTTATGATAAAACACCAGGCCGATGACTAAAGCCCAGGGAATTGAACCAAACAGATAGGAACAAAGACAAACCAGTAATACTTTTCCGATTTCCAACGTGCTGACCATAAATTCCACCTCTTAATATTCCATTATTTTATCATTGTCTTATCCAAAAGAAACGCTTGATTCTTAACAGGTTCGTAAAGTACAATGTGATTCCTTGTGAGCAGCAGAAAGCTGACGCTCTGACAGACTGAAAAAAAGCCGGCTTTCTGCTATAATCTATAAGTTGATTTGGAGTGTTTTTGAATGGCAGAAAAATATGATGACAGCTCAATTCAGATCCTGCAGGGACTCGAACCGGTCCGGAAAAGACCGGGTATGTATATCGGCTCTACCGACAGCCACGGTCTCCATCATCTGATCTGGGAAATCGTAGATAATGCGGTTGATGAAGCAATCAACGGCTATGGTAAAAAAATTGAAATTACGCTGGAAGCTGACGGTTCCTGCACGGTTTCCGATGAAGGCAGAGGCATGCCGATCGGCATGCACCCGTCCGGGAAAAATACACTGGAAGTTATTTTTACGGTTCTTCATGCCGGCGGCAAATTCACCAGCCAGGGCGGCTATAAGACAGCCGGCGGCCTGCATGGCGTCGGCGCTTCGGTAGTCAACGCATTGAGTGAGTGGTTGACAGTGGAAGTTGCCCATGACGGCCAGCTGGTCAGAATGGAATTCAAAGACGGGGGCTCAAAGGTATCAAAGCTCATCCATCTTGGCAAAACCAATAAGACGGGTTCTACCATCCGTTTCAAGCCGGATCCGAAGATTTTCCAGACGGTGGATTTCAAATATGACATCGTTGCGGAAAGAGCCAGGGAAGAAGCTTTCCTGCTTTCCGGTATTTCCATAGTCGTTGCTGACAAGCGGCCGAAGAAGGAACAATCCGAGACTTTCTTATATGAAGACGGCATGACTGCCTTTGTCAATTACATCAATGAAGACAGAACGCCGCTCATGAATCCGGTAAAGTTCTCCGGGGATGCCATGGGTATTCATGTGGATGCTGCTTTCCAATATACTGATGATTATCAGGAAAATACGTATTCTTTTGTTAATCTGGTCAGAACTATTGACGGGGGCACGCATGAAATCGGCTTCAAGTCTGCTTTTACCAAAGCAGTCAATGATTATGCAAGAAAATACGGGATTCTCAAAGCCCGCGACAAGAACCTGGAAGGCTCAGATGTGCGTGAAGGTCTGACAACGATTCTTTCTGTTTCCGTACCGGAAGAAATCCTCCAGTTTGAAGGCCAGACCAAAGGCAAATTAGGCACGCCGCAGGCCAAGCCGGCAGTCGATGCAGTGGTCGCAGACAAGCTTGCCTACTGGCTGGAAGAAAACAGAGATCAGTCTGACATGCTGGTCAGAAAGATGCTGAAGGCAAGCCAGGCAAGAGAAGCTGCCCGCAAGGCCAGAGATGAAGCCAGACGCGGCAAAAAAGCAGGCAAGGGCGAAAGAGTCATTTCCGATAAACTCGCGCCAGCCAGAACCAAAGACAGCCGCATCAAGGAATTGTTCTTAGTCGAAGGTGATTCCGCCGGCGGCTCTGCCAAGCAGGGCAGAGATTCTGTCTATCAGGCTATTCTTCCGCTTCGAGGTAAAGTACTGAATACCGAAAAAGCAAATCTGGCAGATGTTGAAAAGAACGAGGAACTCAATACATTGATCTATACGCTTGGAGCCGGAGTAGGCGCAGACTTTGACTACACGGAATCCAACTACAACAAGATCATTATCATGACCGATGCTGATGATGACGGCTCGCATATTCAGATTCTTCTGCTTACCTTCTTCTACAGATACATGCGTCCTTTATTGGAACAGGGCATGGTTTATATTGCCCTGCCGCCGCTGTACAGAGTGACAAAAGGCAAAAATGTCCAGTACTGCTACAGCGATGAGGAACTGGACGCATTGCGTCATAAACTGGGCAAAGTGGAAATCCAGAGATACAAGGGACTTGGTGAAATGAATGCTTCCCAGTTATGGGAAACGACCATGGACCCTGCCCATAGAACTCTGATCAAAGTCGGCATTGAAGACGGCATGACGGCAGAAAGAAGAGTCTCTGTATTGATGGGAGACAAGGCTGATTTACGCCGCAGATGGATTGAAGACAACATTTCCTTTACATTGGAAGATAACTTTAAGGTGGAGGGCTGATGGCTAAAAAAAAAGAAATAGAAGACCATACAAGATACGTTCCCGAACGCCTTGAAGACATCATGTCCCAGGGCTTCGGCCGCTATGCTAAGTACATTATTCAGGAACGTGCTTTGCCGGATGCACGCGACGGTCTGAAACCGGTGCAGAGAAGAATTCTCTATGCTATGTATCATGACGGCAATACATATGATCATCCATATCGGAAAAGTGCCAAGACGGTAGGTCTGGTCATCGGCAATTATCATCCGCATGGAGATACTTCCGTTTATGATGCCATGGTCCGTATGTCCCAGAACTGGAAAGTCAGACTGCCTCTGATTGATATCCACGGCAACAACGGTTCCATCGATGATGACCCGGCTGCTGCCATGCGTTATACCGAGGCAAGACTGGCCAAAGTGACGGAAGTCATGGAAGACGATCTGGATAAGAATACGGTCGAAATGGCACCGAACTTTGATGATACGGAAAATGAACCGACGGTACTGCCGGTGCCTTTCCCGGTCATGCTGGTCAATGGTGCTACCGGTATTGCCGCAGGATACGCAACCAATATGCCGCCGCATAATCTGAATGAAGTTGTCGATGCTGCTATTTACCGGCTGCAGAATCCGGAATGCTCACTTGATGACATCATGGACATTATTCCGGGTCCTGATTTCCCGACCGGCGGCATTGTCATGGGAACCAAAGGCATTAAGGAAGCTTTCGCAACCGGCAGAGGAAAAATCATTGTCAGGGCCAAAGCATCCATTGAAGAAACCAGAACATGCAGGCAGATTGTCATTACGGAAATTCCGTATGAAGTCATCAAGTCACAGCTGGTTAAAAAGATGGACGAAATCCGTCTTTCCCGTGACATTGACGGCATTCTGGATGTCAGGGATGAAACTGACAGGACCGGCATGCGCATTGTCGTAGATGTCAAAAAGGAAAGCGATGCCAATCTCATTCTCAATTATTTCTACAAGAATACGGATCTGCAGATCAGCTACAACTACAACAACGTTGCAATCATTGACAAGACCCCTGTACAGGTAGGTCTTCTGGGATTGCTTGATGCCTTTATCAACTTCCGCAAGGACGTTGTCTTGAGAAGATCCAGGTATGAACTCGACAAAATGGAAGCGAGATGCCATATCATTGAAGGTCTCATGAAGGCAGTTTCCATTCTTGATGAAGTCATCAGAATCATCCGTGCTTCCAAAGACAAGGCAGATTCCAAAAAGAACCTGATGGAGGCTTTCGGCTTTGATGAGCCACAGGCAGAAGCCATCGTTTCCATGCGTCTGTATCGTCTGTCCAACACGGATATTACAATGCTGAGAGAAGAATTCGCCCAGTTAGTCAATCAGATTGAAGAAACCAAAGCTATCATTGAAAATGAAAATGTCCTCCGCTCTGTCATCATCAAAGAATTAAGAGCAGTGAAGAAAGAATATGGGGACGAAAGAAGAACGCTCATCACGGATCAGTCCGCTGATATTGTCATCAACAAGGCACAGATGGTTGCCAATGAAAGAGTCATGGTTACCGTCTCGAAAGACGGCTATGTCAAGCGGTGTTCTCTGCGTTCCTATAATTCTTCTGACTATCATACCGGCCTCAAGGAAGGGGACGTTCTGATCGGCCAGATTGAATGTGACACAGTTGATACATTGCTGCTGTTTACTTCCAAAGGCAACTATGCTTCTTTACCAGTATGGCAGATTGAAGATGCCAGGTGGAAAGACATCGGCATGCATCTGAACAAGGCAGTCAGGATTGACGGCGATGACAAGATCCGCAATGCAATTCTGATCAAGGACTTCAATACCTATGCCTGGATCATTACGATTTCTGATGCCGGCCAGATCAAGCGGACCCCGGTTGACCAGTGGCAGGTCGTGAAAAACTCCAAGGTCGTTCCGGCAATGAATATTCCGGCCGGACATGAACTCATCCATGCCTTCGCTGCTTACCAGGGACAGTCTGTCGTTGTCGTTTCTGCGGAAGGTTTTGCCTGCCAGTTCCCGCTGGATGAAATTCCGGTGACCGGCGTCAGGTCAAAGGGTGTCAAGGCCATGAACCTGGGCAAGGGGGACAAGCTTGCATGGGCATGCGTGGCAGAAGATACAACACCTGCAGTTCTGTTTATGAGTGAAGCCGGCGGCATGAAGCGCGTGAAGAAAGATGATATCTTCACCGGTGCACGGCCGATCAAAGGAAACCTCATCTGCAAGCGCATCAAATCCAATCCGGCAGTCCTCTGCTATGCAAAGGCAGTTTTCCCGGGTGAGGAACTTCATTTCTATAATCCGGAAGAAGTTACAATCAAAGCCAGTGACATTCCGCTTAAGCCAAGAGAAACCGGCTTCTCCAATGCTCTGCCTCTGGTAAAGGGATGGGAACCGCTCAAAAATATTGAAGAATGCAGAATCATTGATAAGCCAAAAGGCGAAGAAGAAGTAATACATGAAGATGTCGAGAAGCTTTCGCTCTTCGACGAATAAGGAGAAAACTATGGCAACATGCAAAGGCTGCGGTGCTGTCCTGCAGCACGATGACCCGAAAGCACCAGGCTATACGCCGAAAGAAGGAAGTGAATACTGCCAGCGGTGTTTCCGTCTGATGCATTATGATGATCTGACGGTATCCATGCGTACCGGGATTGATCCTGATGCTGTAATGAAAAGAATTGCAGATATGGATTGCCTGATTTTATGGGTCGTGGATCTCTTTGACTTTGAGGCAGGCATTATTCCTGGTCTCAATCGTCTGCTTGCCGGCAAAGACATTATCATGGCTTGTTCCAAACGGGATATTCTGCCGGATACATTGAATCATGAAAAGATCGCAAGATTTGTATTCGGAAGATTGAAGGAACAGGGTATTTCCATCCGTACGCTGATTCTTACCTCAAAATTGCAGAGAATGGGCGTGGAGGAAATCAAGGAAGCAGTCAGTATGTTTGCCAAAGGCAGACCGGTAGTCGTCATGGGCAGAGCCAATTCCGGCAAGTCTACTTTATTGAATAACCTGATGGGCAATAAGACCCTCACCATGTCAAGATATCCGGGCACAACCCTGGATTTCAACGAACTGGACATTGACGGACAGAAGTATATTGATACGCCAGGCATCGAAATTCAGAACTCCTTGTTAATGAAAGTAAAGGAAGAAGACCTGAAGAATATCCTGCCGGCAAGACAATTGAAGCCGCAGGTTTTCCAGCTGCGGGGCGATCAGTCCTTTGCGATCGGAGGTTTGGCAAGACTGGATCTGCATAAATGCGATCATGCCTCCTGTGTCTTCTATATTTCTGATGCTTTGAAGATCCATCGGGGCAAGGTTGAAAATGCGGATGCTTTGTGGGCAAAGCACAAAGGGGAACTCTTTGTGCCGGTATCCACCGAAGAAAAGATGCAGAAGTATACGATCCGCAAGGAAATGGATAAAATGGACGTTGTCATTGACGGCCTGGGCTGGGCGTGTGTATCCGGTCAGATGGGAACTGTCAGTGTCTATGTACCAAAGGGTGTCAATGTGACATTCAGAAAGGCTATGTTATAAAATGCTCAACAACAAACAGAAAAATTATCTGCGGGGCTTGGCACAGAGTGAACGTGCTTTGTTTCAGATCGGCAAGGATTCTCTTTCCGACAATCTGATTACAACAGTTGCTAATGCCCTGAAGGCACGGGAACTGGTCAAGATTTCCGTTCTTAAAAGCAACGGCGATGATCTGCAGGAACTTTCCTTTGAACTGGCAAGATTGACAAAGAGCGAAGTCGTTCAGGTCATCGGCAGAACAATCATTCTTTACAAGCAGGCAAAGGAGCCTAAAATTCTGCTGCCATGATCTGTGTCCAGGGAACCTTTGATCCTTTTACGCAAAGTGAACTGGATCATATCAGAAAACTGAAAAAAGAAAACGGTGATGTCTATGTCTTCCTCAATGATCGAAAAGCTGTTCTTTCTTCCGAAGAAAGAGGAGCTCTTATCAGGAAGGCCTTATCTCCTTTTGCCCATCTGCATTTTGTACAGAAAGCCGGCTATGGAGAAGATATCACCGATGAAGAAACAGAAAAAGAAGTCCGCAGCGGTTATTTCCGCAAGGCAGCTGCCGGCACAAAGACAGCGCTCATTGAAAAGAGATGCTATCTGCATGAAATCGTCTTTGCCAACTGCAAGCCCAAACGCGCTGAACATAGTCTCAGAGTCGCAGACACCTGCGTCAGACTTGCACAGGCATGGCATATGGATACAGACCAGGCGTGGTGTGCAGGCATGCTGCATGATGTTACCAAAGCGCTGAGTGATGAAGAAGGCAGAAAGATCATTTCCATTTATAAGAAAGAATGGGAATCCCTTTCCCCTAAAGTCTGGCATTCCTTTACTGCTTCCATATGGCTGAAGCAGAACATGGATTTCCATGATCAGAAAATCCTCAATGCCATTTCACATCATACATTAGGAGATGCCCGCAGCCGGCTGGCAAAGATTCTTTATATCGCTGACAAGATTGAACCAGGCAGAGGCTACGATACAACTTATCATATGGCTCTTGCCGAAAAAGACCTGGACGCTGCCATGGAACTGGTCAGAAAAGAAGGCGAGGAATACAGAAAGGAGAGAACACTGAAGGAATGAGCCAACTTCTTGAAATTATCACAAAGACTCTGTCTGACAAGCAGGCAGAAAAAATAACGATTATTGATATGCGGTCGGTCAATCCGTATTCTGATTATTATGTTGTCTGCACTGCCCGCAACAGCAGGCACGCAGCGACATTGGCAGATTATGTTGAAGAAGCAGCTGCCAAAGCAGGCTATCCGGCAAGAGTAACCGAAGGGGATCGGAACAGCGACTGGATCTTAGCAGATCTGAATGAAGTTGTTGTCCATATCTTTACGGAAGAAGCCCGCAGCAGATACAGACTCGAAGCTCTCTGGGCCGATATGCCGCAACAGACGATTGAAGTCAATAACGTTGCATCTATCTGAGAACCAGAAAGAAAAAACACTTTGTATTTACTGATGCAAAGTGCCTGTATAAAGACCATTTTCCTGCAGCCAGGTGACGACATCCTGGGCGGTAAGAGGATGGTCTTTTGTATATTCCAATTTGCTTTTGACAACCGGTACGCCGTTTTCCATGACGATTGCCGCAAAAGCAGGATAAGAAGTAATCCCCCAGTCTTCCGCTAACTTATTCGTCTTCATTTCCCTGTCCAGCTCAGTAATATCCACTGTTTCCAGAATCCGGGTAAATTGCAGGGAGGTCATGTTTTCCACGGATGTGATGACTGTATTTTTGACATAGACGGAAGTATCGTCATCTGCAGAATAAAAATAAAGATAATGAACTGCTCCTTCGCCAGTGGAAACCAGATATTCCTTCAGGCTGTTGTAATCAAGATAAGTCTGGTCTGCTGAAGTCGTATAGGTGGAATCCGGTTCAAACAGACGATAGGCAACCGCTGAAATCGTATAGAGCATTAACAATGTCAGAAAGGCAAACAATAATTTTTTCAACATGTACAATTATTTTAGCAAAGGGTGCCGGGCATTTCAATTTGCCTGGACACCGGGAACTTCTTATAATGGAAAACACGAGGTACACGCATGAAATGGTATAAACAGAATTATGTAAACCGCCGTGACTGGATCATGGAAAATATCAATACGCTTGGACTCAGTGCAGAAGAAACAGTCCTGGCTTTGTTAATAGATTTCATGCAGGAAAAGGGGATGGAAGTCGGCCTGGATTCCTTAGCCGCAAAAAGCGGCTTTTCCATGAACGAAGTCAATGAAGCCCTGGCCCTGCTCGATGCCAAAGGATATCTTTCCATCCGGGCAGAAGGCACAAAGATCACGTATGATCTTTCCGGCATGTTTGAAACCGATATTGCCAGAAGCGGTACTGTGCTGGATTCTTCCCTGTTTGATACTTTTGAATCTGAATTCGGAAGACCTTTAAGCCAGAAGGAAATGGAAAAAATTTCCTGCTGGAATGCAGACACGGACAAGACCATGATTCTTTATGCTCTGCGCGAAGCAAGTGCTTACGGGAAACTCTCTTTTCCTTATATTGACGGCATCCTGAGAGAATGGAAGAAAAAGAATCTGACTGTAAAGCAGATTGAAAGCGGTGAGTATTGATATGGAACACATGTCTGTTAACGAAATTCTCAGCCATCTGGATGAACTTTATCCGGATGCTCATTGTGAGCTGGAACACAGAAACAACTATGAGATGGCAATAGCAGTGATTCTCTCGGCTCAGACAACCGATGCTTCCGTCAACAGAGTCACCCCGGTCTTGTTTGCAAAGTATCCTGATCTTTCCTCTCTTGCTCAGGGGGATATTCATGATATTGAAAAATGCATTGCCAGTCTTGGTCTGTATAGAAACAAGGCCCGTTCCATTCAGGGCTTTGCCAAAGGTGTCATGGAAAACTTCCATGGCGAAATTCCCAGGACCATGGAGGAACTGACTACTTTGCCGGGGGTTGGCAGAAAGTGTGCCAATGTGATTCTTTCCGAATGTTTTCAGGTACCGGCATTGGCAGTGGATACGCACGTTACAAGAATCTCAAAGCGGCTTGGACTTTGTTATCAGAAAGATGATGTCACAATCATTGAAAAAAAGCTGAAGCGCAAAGTTCCAAAGGAAAGATGGATTAAGACGCATCATCAGATGATCTTTTTCGGAAGATATTTGTGCCACGCACGAAATCCGGAATGTTACCGGTGTCCGTTTACAGAAATCTGTCACGAAAAAAATAAAAATTTCAGCAATAAGTAAAGGAGGCATGCATATTATGAAAAGCGTTGACGGCAAAAACTATATACCGCAGATTAAAGATCTGATCATGGAATATACAAAGCGGCTGGGAAGAGATCTTTCTTTCCAGAACCTGGATGAAGAGCTGAAAGATCCTGCCCGCAAGTACACAGCACCGGAAGGACAGCTGCTGGCAGCAGTAGAAAAGGACAAAGTCATCGGCATGGTCGCATATCACAGGCACAACGAAAAAAGATGTGAAATGAAGCGCCTTTACGTAACACCTGAAGCAAGAGGCATGCACCTGGGAGACAGACTGATTGAAGAAATCCTCATGCATGCGAAACAGGACGGCTATCAGGAAATGGTCCTGGATACCATCAGACCGTTGCAGACAGCTATTCATCTGTATCATAAACATGGGTTTACGGAATGCGCACCGTATTACAACAATCCGATGGATGATGTCTTATACATGCACAAGATGCTATGAATTCACAAGAAAAACAATGGAAAGATATTGAAAAACAGAAGGGGGATCATATCAGAAGATATGACCTTTTTTTCTGCTGAAAAAGGTCCAGGGAATATATCTCTGAACCTTTTCTGGTTTATTTATAATCTGTGATTATTGCTGCGTTGTTTTTTCTCCAGCAGGTGATGGTGACGGACTTGGTTCTGCCGTATTCTCAGGGTTTTTATTCTCTGAGTCATTGTTTTCAGGTTTCTGGTTATTCTTATTCGGATCTGCGCCGGTTCTGAAGGTTGTACATACTTCATTGGAAACATCCGAAGTATTCGAGTAACCATAGTATCCGCAGACCTGGGTATCCGTATCATATGCAAGATTGACGCTCTGATCACTGGAAGCAGAATCACTTGTCAATTCAGCAATCGTTTGACCGTTCTGGCTTACTCTGGCTTTATATACAACCGGTCCGGTAATCCAGGAAATATCGAAGAGCTTGTTCTTGTTTTCATCATCACTGCCTGCCGTATTGCCAGGATACTGTGCCCAGTTCATGGATATCGTATTGCCGGAAGTCAGGCTTGCCGTGAAGGAGGACAGGTTCTGCAGAGCAGGGATAGCATCCTTGAATTCACCGAGCTTGGAATATTCTGTCTTGACCATACCAGTAGAAATGTATTGAGAAGGAATGCTGTCATTCGGTGCAACATACGGGAAGATACCGGAAATATGCGTGATATCAGTAATGCCGTCAGGTCTCTTGACTGCTTCCGGTGTACCATAGGATTCTTCAATCGCATCCAGCACTGTAGACAAAGTCTTGCCGGTAACGTTATCGAGAATCATGCTATGCGTAAAGTAGGAATATCCTTCTTCCTGCGGATATGCCTTTTCCCATCCTAACCATACAACAGAAGTGAACTGGGATGTATCGGCTACCATCCAGGAGTCTTTTCTTGCACCGTCCGGAATACCGTACTGAAGACCGGCAGTGCCCCAGTCTGTAGTACCTGTTTTACCATAGGTAGGATAATTCTTGATCAGTGTCTTCAGGAAGTAAGCATATTGGTCGTGAATTGCTTTATACATCAGATCTGCAGCCATGTAAGCAGCCTGCGGTGACATAACTCCTACCGGGGTATATTGCGGTTCAATTGGATCCTGCTGACCAGAGCGGAAGACAATCTTCTTGATTACATGCGGTTTGATATAATTGCCGGAGCTCATGATTGTTGCGTGCGCTGCCATCAGCTGTTCAGGCGTACAGGTGAAATTATTGCCGCCGATCGCATAACCGATATCAAACAGATCAGCGATACTTTCATCGAAGCCAAGTTTTTTCATGTAATCAATGTACCAGTCAACACCCTTTGCATCGATGACAGCCTGAGCTGCCTGAATAGCAGGGGTATTCAGAGAAAGAGAAATTGCTTTTTCAAGATCAACTCTGCCATATGTGGAGCCGCCGGCATTCTGGTATGTCCAGTTGCCGTATGTCAGCGGATGGTCAATCAGAACATGGTCAGTAGCCCAGCCCAGATAATCAAAGGTAGGTGCATAGTCAAGGAACGGCTTGACAGTGGAACCCGGCTGCTTGTATTGCTGGGTGGCATGGTTCAGCAGGTTGGCTCCTTCTACTCTTGCAAAGTTGCGGCCGCCGCCGATCGCAATAATTTCACCTGTCTGGTTGTTTTCTGTAATAATGCCGATTTCCTGATTGTCATTGACGAAATCGATCTTAGGATTATTGCCTGCTTCTATGTCTTCCATAGTCTGCTGGACATGCGGATCCATCGCTGTATGAATTTCCATCGAAACGACCATTGGATCCTGGCCGGTTATATCCTGTGCTTCCTGAATTGCATAATCTATATAAGCCTGGTACTGATAGCTGGTATCCTGGCTTTCCTTCGGATCGTGAAGCAGATCTTCGACCCGGACGCTCTTTGCTAGATCGTACTGCTTTTCATCAATGTAGCCGTGGTTCAGCATCTGGTAGAGAACTTCATTTCTTCTTTCCGTAGCGTGATCCAGGTAAAGGTACGGGTTGTAGTAATACGGCGAGTTGACAACGCCTGCCAGCATGGCGGCTTCACTCAGATTGATATTGGTCACGCTCTTGCCGAAATACTGTTCACATGCTTTTTCAACACCGCGGATGTTGCCGATGCCGCCGAAGTTCATCTTGTTCAGATACATCTCGAAGATTTCCTTCTTGGTAGCTTTTTTCTCAAGCTGGGTGGCCAGGTCGATCTGCTGGATCTTATACTGGACGTCCTTGGTCTTGCTGGTGCCTTCTTCATCATTCTGGAAATACGTCAGCTTGACCAGCTGCATCGTGAAAGTTGAGCCGCCCTGGGTATTGCCGTGCAGGACCGTATTGATCACGGATGCAGTGAAACGCGGGATATCAAAGCCGTTATGCGTAAAGTAACGGGAATCTTCGACAGAAAGGAATGCATCAATCAAAGACTCAGGTACCTGATCATAAGTGATATTTTCACGCAGCATAAGACCGACGTCAGCAATCTGATTGCCGTCTTTGTCAAATACCAGCGTGCTTTCCTGTGAGAAGAAGTCATCGACATTCAGCTTCTGTTCCTTGTCAAGCATGGAATTCAGGGCTGTGATACCGACGCTTCCAAGCACAATTTCAATTCCTACCGCAACGGCAAGCAGGACCGTGAAGAACTGGAATAAATTGAATTTCTTTCTGCCGGCTGGTTTCAGTTTTTTATTTTTCTTAGTCTGCATCTGGGGTAGAACCTCCCTTATCTGTATTCATAAAATAAAGCTGATCTACAATGATCAGAAAATCCACAGGCTTGACATAGCTGGATGGAATCAGATAGCCGTTTTCCCGGAACCATGAATAAGGAATCGAAGACCTGTCTGCACTGCGCCAATATTGAATAAAGGTGCCGGCATCCACGTAATAGGTTTCATTCATGACTGTAAAACGAACAATCAGAAAAGCAATTGCACCATGGCGCAGAACCGCATCAAGATGTCTGATCTGATGGGGATGGATAGACTTGAAAGGGAAAGAAGTACGCGAAGCACATTCCTTGGCTTCAAAGTCAAGGTATCTTCCCTTATAGATTCCGTTGTAGTCCGTGGTACTTGGCAGCTTGAAGTAAGCTTCTGTGATCCTGGCTGCTGACCGCTTGGGATAATCGACTTTGACAATCGTCACCGGGGTCGGTTTCTTATGAATGACAGCCTGATCCTGATCGAGATACCATGTGTTGGTCACGTTGATATCATTCTCCAGAGTCATGCCTCTTCTGCCTGCACCGGTATTGTGCGTCTCCCATGTCGATTTTCTGCCGTCAGGATATTTAATCATTGTTTTCAGATCACCTGCATTATTATACATTTGAAAGAATAAATAAGGAAGCCCAATTGCTTTTTATAAAATCTGATGCGATAATAACCAAAGGAGGAAACGATACATGCCGAAGCTGAATCTTGATCCGCAGACGATTGTTGATAAAGAATTTGATGTTGACTTCAAGGGATATAATCCTGACCAGGTCGATAAACTTCTTGATCAGGTCATTCAGGATTATCAGGCTTATGACCAGATGGTGCATGAGCTGCAGGAAAAGGTCAGCGATCTGGAACGTACCAATGCCTCTTTACGCGCCAAGCTGATTGAAACGGAAGGAAAGGCCAAGGCTGCCGAAGATGCAGATCCTGTATTCACAGGTTCTTCCAACGTCGACATTCTCAAGCGTCTCTCCCGGCTTGAAAACGAAGTATTCAAGAACCGGAAAAACAATCAGTACGACGAAGACTGATCTTATTCAGCAATCAGGAAGAAAAATACACACATGAGGCAGCCGCTGGTATTGATATCAGAGGAAAGTCCATGCTCGCACGATCTGCGATGATCGTAGTGTTTGTGCTGGTCCAATCAATAAGGCCAGGCATCCCGCAAGGGATGACGGCGGAGCTGAAACCTACAGAGCAATCCATGGTCAAGGCCCTTAAGGTGTCACAGTGACGAAGCTGACGGGGAAACCTGTCAGGTGGAACGAGATAAACCCCGCAAGCGGGAAACCCAAATGTGGTAGGGGAACCGGAACATCCCAAATGAAGGATCGAACGGGTACTTTTGTACAGATAAATGGCTGCCGCTCTTCTTTGAAGAGAACAGAACATGGCTTATGATTGTGTGTATTTTCAGGGAGATGCTTCACGGCGTCTCCTTTTCTTTTTTCCGCTTCTGTGTGGTATAATTTTTTCTGTTTGAAAGGACGCTTGGAAAATGAATTTACCTAACAGATTAACAATGTTCAGAATGGTGCTGATTCCGGTCATTATTCTGGTCTACTTATTCCCATATGCTTCCGCAGGAATTGTTATGCCGGTTTACAACATCGGCGGCATTTCCCTGCCGTTAGTCAATCTGATTGCCTTAGTGATTTATATCGTCGCTGCTGTAACTGATGCGCTGGACGGCCACATTGCCCGCTCCCGCAACATGATCACGACTTTCGGCAAGTTTGCGGATCCGATCGCTGACAAGCTGCTGACGACAACCATGTTCCTTCTTTTTGTATCCAGAGGCATCATTCCGGTTGTGCCGGTTATTATCATGATTGCTCGAGACACTGTCGTCGACGGCTGCCGCATGATGGCTGCCGCCAACGGCAAAGTGGTAGCTGCCCACATGATGGGCAAGCTCAAGACGGTTTTCCAGATGATTACAGTTGCGCTGGTGCTGCTCAATAATCTGCCGTTTGAATTATTGAGATTGCCGGTCAGTGAAATCATGCTCTGGCTGTCTGCCTTTGTTTCTTTTGTCTCCGGCGTTCAGTATTTCTATTCGCTCAAAGACGATATTCTCGAATCAAAATAACAGACTTCTGAATTTCGGTACGTATATATAAGCAGGAGGCTAAATACCATGGTGAAAGATACCAAGGAAACAACAATGACAGACGACAAGAAGGATCAGCTTCTTGCGGATGCATTGAAAGCAATTGAAAAAGAATACGGCAAAGGAAGCATTATGCGCCTGGGCGACAGGGCAGATGTTTCCATCGATGCCATTCCGTCCGGTTCACTGGCCCTTGACCAGGCATTGGGAATCGGCGGCTATCCAAAGGGCAGAATCATTGAAATCTTCGGTCCTGAATCTTCCGGTAAAACAACGCTTGCGCTGCATGCCATTGCAGAGTGTCAGAAACAGGGGGGCAGATGTGCCTTCATCGATGCTGAAAATGCCATTGATCCTGTTTATGCAAAGCACTTAGGCGTCAATATTGATGAACTCATTCTGTCCCAGCCGGATTCCGGTGAACAGGCCCTTGATATTACCGAAGTTCTGGTCAAGAGCGGCGCGATTGATCTGGTTGTTGTCGACTCTGTTGCAGCCCTGGTGCCGCAGGCAGAACTGGACGGGGAAATGGGAGATACCTCCGTCGGTCTGCAGGCAAGACTCATGTCCAAGGCTATGAGAAAACTGGCCGGTGTCATGAACCATTCCTCTACCACCGCTATTTTCATCAACCAGCTGCGTGAAAAAGTCGGCATTATGTTCGGCAATCCGGAAACAACACCGGGCGGCCGTGCCCTCAAGTTCTACGCTTCCGTCAGACTGGATGTCCGCAAGGGTGAGACTCTCAAGAACGGGGGCGAAGCATACGGCAACGTCGTCAAGATCAAGGTCGTCAAAAACAAAGTTGCACCGCCTTTCAGAACTGCAGTCGTCAATATGATCTATGGCGAAGGTGTTTCGCATGCAGATGAAATTATCAACCTGGCAGTAGAAAACGATATCATTGAAAAGTCCGGCGCCTGGTTCTCCTATCATGGTGAAAAGATCGGCCAGGGCATCAACGCTGTCCGTGAATACATGAAGAATAATCCTGATTTTGATGCAGAAGTCACTGCAAAGGTCAAGGAAGTTCTCTTCCCGCAGCCGGAAGAAAACGCAGAAAACGAAGAAGCAAAGGCCTGAAGCCCTGCTTCTTTTTTACAAGGAAAGACCAGATGAAAAACTACGAAGACTATTACGCCCGCATTACCAGAGGAGTCAATGCACCGGCACTGAATATTGCAAATAAATTCCTGACGATACTTTTCTATGTTTCCTATCCTGTGCTTCTTCTCATCAATCTGAAGAATCCGGATTTATGGAAATTATTCCTGGTCCCGGCAGTCTCATTTATTATTCTGAGCCTGGGCCGGCACTTTATCAATGAACCGCGTCCATATGAAACATGGCATATTGATCCGCTAATCAGAAAAAACAAGAAGGGAAGCTCTATGCCAAGCCGCCATATCTTTTCTTCGGCTGTTATTGCCATGAGCTGGCTCTATGTGTATCCGCTGATTGGGATTGTTTTCCTTATTGCAGCCGGCATCAGTTCCTGGATCAGAGTAGTGGGGGGTGTCCATTATCCCAAAGATGTGATTGCAGGCTATGTGATCGGCATCCTCAGCGGGCTTTTCCTGTGGCTGCTGTAATGAAAGAGCTTTCATAAAACTTGTGAAAATCATGTGATGAAGGTATAATAGCAGGGAGAATAATTTCTCAAGCAACAATCACACTTATTGGAGGATCTGAATATAATGAATTATCTTTATCTCGTACTGAGTGGGGTTGTCGGTATTTTATTTGGTATTCTGGTCATGAAATCGGCCAGTAAAAAAGGCCTTGACGCTAACCGCGAAGAGGCTGAAAAGGTTCTGAAAGACGCAAATGCGGAAGCAGAAACCATCAGACGCCAGGCAAAACTGGATGGCAAGCAGGAAGCGTATGATCTGCAGGTCCAGGCTGAAAAAAAGATCAAGGAACAGCAGAACAAGATCCAGCAGGCTGAAAACAAGCTTCAGTCCCGTGAAGATCGTCTGAGCTTCCGTGAAGAAAACTTAGCCGCCCGTGAAAAAAATATCGGCAATAAGGAAAAAGCAGTAGAAGAAAAAATCAACAATCTCGATCAGATGCAGATTGAACTGCAGGCAAAGATCGACAACCAGATTCAGGTTTTGGAAAGAACCGCAGGTCTTTCTCAGGAAGAAGCGAAAGATCAGCTGATGAAGGCTGTTGAAAAGAAGAGCGAACAGGAAATCGGCCAGTATCTGAGAGAACAGCAGGAAGAAGCAGAAACCAAGGCAGCCGATAGTGCCAGAAACATTATTGCCCTTGCCATTCACCGCTATGCCCAGGATGAAACGATTGAGCGTACCGTCAGCACCGTAACGCTTCCTTCCGAAGAAATGAAAGGCCGCATCATCGGCAGAGAAGGCCGCAACATCAAGGCTATTGAACAGGCAACCGGTGTTGATCTGATCATCGATGATACGCCGGATGTCATTACGGTTTCCTGCTTCGATCCGATTCGTCGTGAAATTGCCAGACAGTCTCTTGAAATTCTCATGAAAGACGGCCGTATCCAGCCGGGCAGAATCGAAGAAGTTGTTGACAAAGTAACCAGAGAATTAGATGAAACGATCATGAAGATCGGCAATGATACTATCTTCAAGCTGGGCATCGGCAGAATGAACAAGGAACTTGTCAAGCTTGTCGGCAGACTCCGTTTCCGTTACAGCTATGGCCAGAACAACCTGCAGCATTCTATTGAAGTCGCTAATCTCTGCGGCATGATGGCTGCTGAATTAGGTCTCAACCAGACATTAGCTAAAAGAGCAGGTCTTCTGCATGATATCGGCAAAGCCGTTGACTTTGAACAGGAAGGCACACACGTAGAACTAGGTGCTAAGTATGCCAAGAAATACGGTGAGAATCCGATTATTATCAATTCCATCGAATCTCATCATGGAGATACAGAACCGCAGGATATCATCGCGATCCTGGTCGCAGCTGCAGATACTCTCTCTGCTGCCAGACCCGGTGCCCGCTATGAATCTATGGAAGGCTATATCAACAGACTGGAAAATCTGGAAAAGATTGCGACATCCTTTGACGGCGTTGACAAGGCATATGCAATTCAGGCCGGCAGAGAAGTACGCATCATGGTCAAGCCTGAAAAGATCGATGATGTCGGTATGGTAAAGGTTGCTCATGATATCCGTGAAAAGATTGAAAAGGAACTGACTTATCCGGGCCAGATCAAAGTTACATTGATCAGGGAAGTCCGTGTTCAGGAATTAGCAAAGTAACAATGAAAGACTGTGGAGATAATCCATGGTCTTTTTCTTTCTGCATTCTGATGAAAATGTTAGAAAATTGTTACACTCTTTTTCTGAAAACCCTTAACATTAGTTAACACTAACCGCAACTTGGGTGCTATACTTCATTTGTAAATTTTGAAGGAGGACATTATGCCAGTTACAGTTGATAAGGATACATGCATCGGTTGCGGTGCTTGTGTAGGTGTCTGCCCGGTTTCTGCTCTGTCTCTTGATGAGAACGGCAAGTCTGGCTGCGACGAATCTACATGCATTTCCTGCTTTACTTGTGTAGGTACCTGCCCGGTATCTGCTATTTCCGAAAAGTAAGCAAATACAAAAAGCCAGTCCATACGGCTGGTTTTTTTCATGCCTGCCCAAAGTATGGTATAATACAGCCCCGTAAGCTTTCAGAAATTTCTGAAACACAATCAAAAGGAAAATACTTATGAGCACAAAAAAGAATGCAGATACATATATTCTGCCTGATCACAAGGCAGAAGCTGCCCGCAGCAAAGAACAGATTGAAGCTGAATACGGCCTCTTCCAGCTGAACAATGCCATGGAAACGCTGGGCAAAGACAGGAAATTTTACATCCGTACCTATGGCTGTCAGGCCAATGTAAGAGATGGCGAAACCATTGCCGGCATGATGGAACAGATGGGATTTACGGAAACCCAGGACACAGAAGAAGCAGATGTCCTGATTTTCAATACCTGTGCCGTCAGAAAAGCAGCAGAAGACCATGTCTTCGGCGAGATCGGCATGCTAAAGGGACTCAAAGATAAAAAACCGGATACTATTTTCTGCATCTGCGGCTGCATGGCCCAGGAAGAATCCGTCATCAATACGATTCTGAAGAAATACCCGCAGGTTGATCTTGTCTTCGGCACCCATAATCTCTACCGGCTGCCGGACCTTTTAAGCCAGGTTATGAAAACCAGGAAAAGAAAAATTGAAGTCTTTTCTGAACAGGGCAGGGTCATTGAAGACCTGCCGGTAAAGAGAAGCCAGAAGTTCAAGGGCTTTGTCGATATCATGTACGGCTGCAACAAGTTCTGCACTTACTGCATCGTTCCTTATACAAGAGGAAAGGAAAGAAGCAGAAGAATGGGCGACATCGTAAGAGAAATAAAGCAGCTGAAAGAAAACGGCGGCAGGGAAGTCGTTCTTCTCGGTCAGAATGTCAATGCTTACGGCAAGGACCTCGGCATGGAAGACGGGTTTACAGACCTGCTGATTGCAGCTGCCAGAACCGGCATCGAGAGAATCCGATTCTATTCTTCTTCTCCGCGTGATTATTCAGAAACAACCATTCAGGCCATGATTGATTATTCTTCCATCATGCCGGCGCTTCACTTGCCGGTTCAGTCCGGATCCGATGAAGTTCTGCGAAGAATGGCAAGAGGCTATACGGTAGAAGAATACAAAAAGCTGTTTGACAGACTCAAGCAGATGATTCCTTCTATTACTTTTACGACTGATCTGATTGTCGGCTTCCCGGGAGAAACAGACGCACAATTCAGAGAAACCCTGGATCTGGTCGATTATTGCAAATTTGATTCTGCTTTCTCCTTCAAATACTCCCCGCGGGAAGGCACTCCGGCAGCAGCTATGCCGGATCAGATTCCGGATGAAGTCAAGGACGCAAGACTTCAGGAACTCAATGATCATCTCAACCATTGGGCAAAGGAAAACAACAAGGCTTATCTGCATAAGATTGTCAGGGTTCTTTGTGAAGGACCTTCCAGGAAGAATGCTGCTGTATATTCCGGATACAGTGAAGAAAACAAGCTGGTCAATTTCACCGGGCCAGAAGGATTGACAGGTCAGATCGTTGATGTTGAAATCACTGAAGTCAGAAGCTTTTCACTCAACGGCCGTGCATTGTGAAAGATGCCGGTTTGGTCTATAATACGAATGATAAAAAAACAAATAACCAATCATAAACGGAGGATAATTATATGAGCAAAGTACGCATATTTGCCCTTGGCGGTCTTGATGAAGACGGCAAGAACATGTATGTCGTTGAAAATGACGACGATATATTCGTGATGGAATGCGGCCTCAAGTACCCGGAGGGAGAACAGCTGGGCATTGAGATGATCATTCCTGATTTTTCCTATCTGGTGGAACACAAGGACCTGATCAGAGGCGTTTTCATCACCCATGGTCATGATGATGTTATGGCAGCTCTGCCGAATCTTCTGAAGGAAATTCCTGATGTTCCGATTTACATGGCACCTCTGACGGCCATGACTTTTGAAAGACACGCCAGAAAGCTGGGCATCCGGGAATATAATCTGCACCGCATCCAGCGCAATTCAACATTTACAATCGGTCATACCGAAGTCAGAACCTTCGGAACGACCCAGTCCATTGCGGATGGATTCGGCGTTGCATTGAAGACAGAAGACGGCTATGTTGTTTATTCTTCTGAATTTATCGTCGACTACGATACCAGAACCGAAGCATTTACCTTTGATATTACAAATATTACCGACCTTGGCAATGAAGGGGTACTGGCGCTGATGTGTGAATCCGTAGGTTCCACCCGGGAAGGCCATTCCGCACCGCGTCATCGGATTTCTTCCCAGATTGAGCCTTATTTCG
The DNA here is from genome assembly GCA_900315065.1 of uncultured Erysipelotrichaceae bacterium. GTDB lineage: Bacteria > Bacillota_I > Bacilli_A > Erysipelotrichales > Erysipelotrichaceae > Bulleidia. The sequence continues at coordinate 14,358 of OMXQ01000002.1, read as the reverse complement.
AAGATGCCCAGGGCAGAATCTTCATCACGGTCTATAATCAGAACATCTATCGTGTCATTGAAATCATTGAACTGGCCAACAAGTACAACCGCAGAATCATGATTTATGATGATGAACTCAAAGCCATCATGAATGACATGGCAAAGCTCGGCTATTATCATGTTCCGGCAGGACTGGAAGTAACTGCAGGCAGCTTTGACAACAGTCTTGAAAATGTTGTTGTTCTGGTTGCCGGCACCGGTTCTTCCATCTTCCGCAAAGTTCATAAGATTGCGACCAAGGAAGACGAACACATAGAATTCAGAAGCACCGACACGGTCATCATTGCTTCTCCGGCTGTTCCGGGCACGGAAAGAGAAGAAGCCAGCATGGAAGATGATCTGTACAGAGAAGCAGGCAATGTCATTGCTGTGGATGCCAAGCGTGCATTCACCATGCATGCATCGATTGAAGATCTGAAGATGATGATTTATCTGATGCGGCCGACATACTATGTACCGGTCAAGGGGGAATACCGCCAGCTGATTGCCAATGCCAATATCGCTTTGGATATGGGCTATAACGCTGACAAGATCATCGTCATGGATAACGGTCAGATTGCCACGATCAATAACGGAAAGCTTCAGAAAAACTTCGATTCCATGGAAGCAGATGATGTCATGGTCGACGGCAATGAAAACCTCGATACTTCCGGCATGGTTCTCAAGGACAGGGAAATCCTTTCTACAGATGGTGCGATTATCGTCGGCGTCGTCATGAACCATGCGACCAAGGAAATCATCGGCGGTCCGGATGTTCAGTCAAGAGGCGTCATCTATCTGAAGGATGCCGACTACATCGTCAAGCAGATCGGCGACATTATGGAAAAGACCATCAATGATGCCGTGAAGGAAAAGCGCTATGAAAACATGGGCTGCAGAGCAGAGGCAAGAGACAAAATTGCCCGCTATGTTCTCCATGAAACCGGCAAGCGGCCGATGATACTTCCGGCAATTGTCGAAATCAACACAAAAGACTAAAATAAAAGTATTCCAGAGGGAGCGTGAAAAGCGCTCTCTTTCTTACATATATGATTTAAGGTAAAATAAGCAGCAGAAGAGGATTCCAGTGGCAGCGAAAAAGAAGACAGTAAAAAACACAAGGGCAAAGGCAAAGAAGATCAGAGCCAGAAGAGAACAGCAGGATGAGATCAGACAATGGATTGCGGTCGTCATCCTTTTCGGCCTGCTGCTGATGAGCAGCAAGCGCTGGGGTGTCGTCGGCATTTCCCTGTACAATCTGCAAAGATACCTGATCGGCGATTTCTACTGGCTGATTGAAGCTTTTATCATTGCCTGGGTGCTGATCAATATTTACAACCGTCGTCATGATGATGAAAGGGAAAACCCGGCACCGCTGATTCTGGTCATCTGTGCGGTATTGTTAATAGCAGCATATGTCTTTACGAAAGAAGAAGGCTTTGCTTCCCTGATGCAGTTTACCGATCATATCAAAGATTATTTCTCGCTCAGCTTTACCGGCTCAACCGGCGGCGGCATTGCCGGTGCGCTTCTTTTCGGCATTACTACGCTGGCTTTCGGCAGAAACGGGGCTCTGGTAGTCATTGCCTCTCTTCTGATTATTGCGACTTTCTTCTTCGGTACATTGAAGATCTATAAATCTTTCTTCCACTCTGTCTGGAACTTTGTGAAGATCCCGGAGAAGGAAGAAGAGGAAGTCATAGAAGCAGAACCGGAAGAACCTGAAGAACCCATCAACATGTGGAACAAGCTTGATGAATACAAGCAGAGAAGAGCCGAAGAAAAGAAGGCAAAACTCGGTACATTAACTGCGGATGCAGAAGAACCGGCAGAAGAAGACAAGGCAGAACTGAATCAGCCGGTCAATGCCTATGCACCATTGGAAGAAAAGAGCGAAGACGAAATAAAGAACGAGGAAACAGATCATCTGAAGATTCTGACTTCTCTCAATGATCAGCCGAAGCAGAATATGCCTGATATCAGGGGAGACGAAGATACCGAACAGATGGATCTGGGCAATATACCGTCGAAGAATTCTTCCATTTTCCTCAAAGCAGATGAAACCCCGGTCAATCATGCCCCGGTTGCTCAGAAGCAGGTTTATGTCGAAAATACAGAACCTGTCAATGAACAGCTTTCCTTTGATCCGGATACCGGCGAAATTCAGAAACCAGCAAAGGAAATGAAACACGCCCGCAATGCAGAAGTAGTCCGTAAGGAAACAAATACGGCGGATATGAAGCATGCAAGAATGCCGGAACCTGCTCAGGTGGGTGCACCAGCTGCCAGGACTGCAGAACCTGCTCCAGAGAAGACAGAAAAGAAATCTGACAAGTCCAATAAGATTGCGGCCAATGATGCCAGGGCTTTAGCTGCCTACAAGCTGCCGAAGATCCAGACGTGTCTTGATGAAGTTGTGCGTTCCTCATCCAATATTGAAAATGAAAAAGCTGCCCGGGAAGAAGGGGAAGCTCTGATTCAGATTCTGCACAATTTTGATATTGATGCCCAGCTGCTGGATACCCATATCGGTCCGGCTGTCACCCAGTTTGAAATCAAGCCTGCTGCTACGGTCAAGGTTTCCCGGATTCTTGGCCTGACAGACAATATCAAGATGCAGTTAGCTGCCAGGGATATCCGTATTGAAGCACCGATTCCCGGCCGCAATGCGATCGGCATTGAAGTTCCTAACGTTGCCTCTACGCCAGTCAAAATGAAAGAGCTGGTAAAAAACTACAACGGCAAAGACAAGGACAAGCCGCTGCTCATTTACTTAGGCAAGGATCTGCTTGGCCAGACTGTTACCTGCCGGCTTGACAAGATGCCGCATCTGCTGATTGCCGGTGCTACCGGTTCCGGCAAGTCTGTGTGTATGAATTCCATCATCACTTCCATTCTTTTAAGAACCAGACCTGATGATGTCAAACTATTGCTGGTAGATCCTAAGAAAGTTGAATTTACCCCGTATCGTGATGTACCGCATCTGATCGGTCCGATCATCAATGATCCAAACCAGGCATCCAATGCTTTGAAGGTCATTGTCCGCATCATGGATGAAAGATACAACATCTTTGCGGCAAGCGGCGTCAGAAATATCGAAGGCTTCAACCAGAAGGTCATTGCCCAGAACGGGGCAAAGAATCCGGACGGTTCACCGGCTCCGAAGAAACTTCCGTATATCGTTGTCATCATTGATGAGCTTGCAGACCTGATGGCGGTAGCAGGCAAGGAAGTGGAAGGTTCCATTCAGAGAATCACCCAGCTTGCCAGAGCTGCCGGCATTCACCTGATTGTCGCTACACAGCGGCCAAGTACCGATGTCATCACCGGTATTATCAAAGCCAATATTCCTTCCCGTATTGCATTCTCTGTTTCTTCCGGCATCGATTCCAGAACCATTCTTGATCACGTCGGGGCAGAAAGACTGCTCGGCAACGGCGACATGCTTTACATGCCGATCGGCCAGAACAGTGCCACCCGTGTTCAGGGGGTCTTTGTCACAGATCAGGAAGTGCAGAAGATCACCGACTTTGTCAAAGCAGAAGCCTATCCTGTCTACGATGATTCCTTCGTTCTTCTTGAAGGCATCAATGATATGGAAGGGGCCGGCGGGATGATGAGCGTCAATGATGATCCGATGTTTACCGAAGTGAAAAACTATGTCATTGAAGCGCAGAAGGCAAGTACTTCCCTGCTGCAGAGAAGATTCGGCATCGGCTATAACAGAGCTGCCAGAATGATTGATGCACTTGAACAGGCAGGTGTCATCGGACCAGCTCAGGGTTCCAAGCCAAGAGAAGTCTTCATCAAACCGGAAAAGGATACGAAGAAAACCGAAACCGGCGATATGATTGAATGAATAAGGAGCTGTGTGCTCCTTTTCTGTTTGGAAGAAATGCTATACTGAAATCAGACAAGGAGAAAACAAAACATATGATAACTTTCATCTGTTATGACAAGTGCACAACCTGCAGGAAGGCACAGAAATGGCTCGATGCCAATAACATTCCTTATACAATCAGACCCATCAAGGAAGAAAATCCGACCAAAGAAGAATTGAAGAAATGGATTCCCTTAAGCGGGAAGGAAACACGGAAATTTTTCAATACAAGCGGCCAGCTGTATCGTTCGATGAAACTTTCTGAAAAAGTAAAGACCATGAGCAATGAAGAAATGCTGAATCTTCTGGCAAGTGACGGCATGATGGTTAAAAGGCCGATCGCTCTGGATGGCGATACCGTATTAGTCGGTTTCAAAGAAGCAGAATGGGAAGTTCTGAAGAAATAAAGACAAAGAAGAATTCATCTAATTTGACACATCCACATAGTTAGTTTAATATAACTAAGAGGTGAAAAAAGATGAATCTTCCAACATTTATTGTGCTTCTGATTGTTGCGGTTCTGGTGATATTGGATATCCGCTATTTATACAGACAGGGACCGGATTCCTGTTCGGGAAACTGCGGTTCCTGCGGTCCTTCCTGCAAGTGGGTCAATGATGTCGAAAAGGCAAGAAAATCCATTGCCAGAAAGAAAAGAATCCGGGCAATTCTGCATATGCAGTCAGATACAAAGTGACAGAATTCAGCAGATGAATTTCTGTCATTTTTTTTGTAGACTTTTTCATCCTGCCGTGTAAGTAATAATAGGGACAATAAAAAGAAGAAAGAAAAGAGGAAACAGAATATGAACGGATGCTATATGACCTGCAGAGTCAGGGAACTTCCCAAAATGAGTGAAACAGGCACAAATTCAAAATGCACGATGGTGGTGGAATGCGACCGGCCGTTTCGGGCCATGGATGGTTCTATCCCCAGTGATATTTTCTTTGTGGAAGTATGGAGAGGCATCGCCGATGAGCTGATGGCTGCCTGCCAGGTGGGAAGTACAATTGTGATTCAGGGCAGAATGGAAAGCACGATAAAGCAGATCGAAGGGCAGACATTTTATGATACCCGCATCATTGCCGAGAACGTGGATTATCCGGAAAGACGCAGACAAATCGATCGTTCCAAAGAAGCATTGTAAATGGTAGAATAGAAGCCGTAGTGAGGAATTGATTATGGCTTTTGATTCATTAAGTGAACGTTTGAATAAAGCAATGCGGAATGTCGCCGGCAAGGGCAGACTGACAGACGCGAATATGGAAGATATGCTGAAGGAAGTGCGGCTTGCACTTCTGGAAGCAGATGTCAACTACCGGATTGTCAAAGATTTTCTGAATGAAATCCGGGAAAAGGCAAGAGGCGAAGAAGTACTGACTTCGGTTGAACCTGGCGAACAGCTGGTCAAGATCGTCCATGATCAGATCGTTGAATTGCTGGGTACGGAAGAAGCAGGCATCAACTTCAAAGAAGACGGCATTACTGCCATCATGATGGTTGGCCTTCAGGGTACTGGTAAAACAACATCTACTGCCAAGATTGCCAACATGTTGATCAGAAAGATGAACAGAAAGCCGTTATTGATTGCGGCTGACGTCATCCGTCCGGCTGCCATTGACCAGCTGAAGACTCTGGGAAAAGAAATCGATGCTGAAGTCTTCTCTCTGGGGACTGAGGTCAATGCGCTGGAAACCGTCCGCAAGGGCATGGAATATGCAAAGCAGAATGGTTTTGATACAGTGATGATCGATACTGCCGGCCGTCTTCATATTGATGAAACTTTGATGAATGAATTGAAGGACATCAATGAACTCGTCCATCCGGATGAAATCCTGCTGACAGTCGATGCCATGACTGGCCAGGATATCGTCAATGTTGCCCAGGCTTTCAAGGAAGCTCTTCCTCTGACGGGCCTGGTTGTTACCAAGTTTGATGGTGATTCCAGAGGCGGCGGCGTGCTTTCCGTAAAGAAGATTACGGAAGTACCGGTAAAGTTCGTCGGTGAAGGCGAAAAGATTGAAGATATGGATGTCTTCCATCCGGACAGAATGGCAGACAGAATCCTCGGCATGGGGGATATCGTATCTCTTGTCGAAAAAGCACAGGAAAAGTTCGATCAGGAAGAAACCGAGAAGATGGCAGAGCGGATGATGAACGGTCAGTTCTCCATGAACGATCTGCTGAAACAGTTTGAAATGATCGAAAAGATGGGCCCTTTAGGCGGCATTATGAAGATGCTGCCGGGCATGAACCAGTATGCAGGCATGATGGATGACGCAAAAACCGGTGCTGCTCTGAAGCAGACCAAGGCTATTATCCAGTCCATGACCAGGTGGGAAAGAGAACACCCGGAAAAGATCAGATCTACAATGAAGAAGAGAATTGCAAGAGGATCCGGTACTTCCGTTGATAAGGTCAACAAACTGCTCAACCAGTATTCCCGTACCAAGAAAGCAATGGATACGCTAGGCGGCATGCAGAAGAGCGGCAATCTGAATGAAGAAAGTCTGCAGAAGATGGCAGATCAGATGCAGGGCGGCATGTCTGATGAAATGAAGGAAAAGATGAAGAAGATCCAGAATCAGAAGAATTTCCGTCGTTTCTGATACAGTAAGCGTAAAGCAATAAATAAAGCAGAAATAAGAAAAGCAGAAAAAAATATAAGCTGTCAAGGGAAAAACCTTGACAGCCTTATTTGTTATGAGTATGATTAATCACGTTGAAAGTGAGGTATGAATCAATTATGGCAGTTAAACTTCGTTTGAAGAGAATGGGTGCTAAGAAGGCTCCTAGATATCGTATTGTTGCAGCAGATTCCCGTTTCGCAAGAGATGGACGTGATATTGAAACAATCGGTACATACAACCCTACAGTTGATCCGGCTGCAGTCAAGGTAGATGCAGAAAGAGCACTGTACTGGCTGAAGAACGGTGCACAGCCTTCTGACACTGTCCGCAATATTCTTTCCAGCCAGGGTATCATGAAGCAGTTCCATGATGCCAAGGCAGCCGCTAAGGCAAAGAAGTAAGATCATGGCAGAACTGGATAAAGTGCTGCTCGACCTGGTAAAACCAATGGTTGAAGACAAGGACTCTCTGAGCGTCAAGGTAATGTCTGAGCCGGAAGACAGGGAAGTTGTACTTCATGTCTTCGCTAAGAATGATGACATTGCCCGTCTGATCGGCAGAAAGGGTTCCATGGCTTCTGCATTGCGTCAGGTTATGAGTGTAGCTTCCCATACGGAAGATAAAAAAGTCACCATCAAGTTTGAAGAGATCTGAGGGATGCCGTCTGAGCATCTCTTTTTTTTCGCAAAGGGAGAAACTATGGCATATATTATCATCGGCAGAATTATCAATACCCACGGCATTAAAGGCGATGTGAAGATTCTTTCTTCTTCTGACTTTGATGCAGAAAGATATCAGAAGGGCAATACCGTTTATATTCACTTTGAAAATGACTATATCCCGATGGAAGTCTGCAGCTACAAAGTCATGAAAAACAATCCTATCGTCCGCTTCAAAGACCATGAGAATATCAATCTCATTGAAAAGTATAAAAACTGTGAAGTCTGCGTGGATAAAGCAGACCGTAAGCCTTTGCCAGAAGGGCAGTACTACCGGTCTGACTTTGAAGGCCTGGCAGTATATGATGAAGAAAATGTATTGATCGGAACGGTAAAAGGCATTGAGGAAACTGCCGGGGCCCAGAATAACATCCGGGTTAAAAGGGAAGGAAAGAATGATGCCCTGATTCCCAATATTCCCGAATTTGTAAAGAATGTGGATTTGGAAAATAAAAAGCTGGTCATCCACGTTGAGGAAGGACTCTTATGAGAATTACCGTACTGACACTGTTTCCGGAAATGTATCATGATTTCCTCCATACTTCGATTATCGGAAGAGCAGTGGAAAGAGGCCTGGTAACAGTTGATTTTGTGCAGATCCGTGACTTTGCCCATGACAACTACAGACACGTCGATGACAGACCTTTCGGCGGCGGCAGAGGACAGGTCATGAAATGCCAGCCGGTTCTGGATGCCCTCAATTCCGTGGAAACGGAAAATTCCTATTCTTTAATGATGTCGCCGCTTGGCACAGTTTACAACCAGGCCAAGGCACATGAATTATCAGAGAAAGACCATCTGATCCTGCTCTGCGGTCATTATGAAGGCCTGGATGCCCGCATCAACAAGCATGTGGATGAACTTGTTTCAATCGGAGATTACGTTCTGACTGGCGGTGAAATGGCTTCTATGGTCATCATGGATTCTGTAATCCGTCTGCTGAAAGGCAGTATTACGGAAGGTTCTGCTGAGGAAGAGTCTTATGAAAACGGCCTGCTCGAATATCCGCAATATACCCAGCCGGCTGATTATGAAGGCGACAAGGTGCCGGATATTCTGCTCTCCGGCAATCATGCCAGAATCCGGGAATGGAGGCTTGAACAATCCATTCTGACGACGAAGGAAAGACGTCCTGATCTCTATGAAAAACACAATTTTACCGAAGAAGAAAAGAAAGTACTGAAGAAAATGAAGAAGGAAGGTCTGCTGGACTGACCCTCTTTTTCTTAACTTGTTCAGATAAAAATCACATTGAAATGCGGGAAGTATCATATAATATTCACGTGAGGTGATATGATGAAATCTCAGAAAAAAGATCAGCTGACATTAAAGTGGCACCGGGCGCTTGAATTTGTGATCCTGCCGGTCATGCTGGCAGTATCCGTTTATCTTTTATTTTCCCAGTTTGCAGAAATTTTCTCATTGAAGATTAACGGCATCTTTACGTTCTATACGCCGTTATTGAAGTATCTTGGCTTTACGATGCATAATCTCGGCATCTGGTTCTGGCCTCTGGTCGGCTGGTTCCTCTTTTCGATTCTGATGCTTGTTTTATTGTTCAAAGTATGGACCGGCATGATGAAGTGGAAGAAAGGCACAAGACATCTCTGGAATCTTTATCTCTTCCTGCTTCTTGCTTCCGCAGGCTTATTCGGCTATGGTGCTTACTTTGCCGCCACTGATGATATTTCTGCTTTCAACTACATGCTTGATTCCATGCTGAAGGCAGACATTGTTCTCAACCGGGCTGCAGTTCTGATTATCGCTATTGTTCTTGTTATTGTTCTGATTCTCTTCCTTGCCGCAAATATGATCTATTATCGTCATAGAAGACATCTGTTTGGTACAGGCATCGTTCATGTAAACAAGGAAACAGTTTACGAAAGCACAAAGCCGGAAGAAAAGCCTGCAGAAACAGCTTCCACAGAAGAAGCCGCACCAGCTGCAAATCCTGTTTCTGAAGCTGTGGCTGCTGCTTCTGCAGAGACAGAACCAGCTGAACCTGAAGCTGAAGAATCCTTGACACAGCCGATTCCTGTCATTGATGATCAGATGGAAGCATCTGCTGAAGAAGCATCTGCACCAGCTGAAGCAGAAGCTGCCGAAACTTCTGAAGAAGATACTTCCGCCTTAGCTGAAGAGGAAGCTGTGAAAACACCGGCAGAAGAGAAACCTGAAGCATTCGAAGTTCCTGAACCGGATGCTGCTTATTCCAAAGAAACAGAATCTGAAAAAAATAAATATTGTCCTAACTGCGGTGCAGAGCTTACAGAAGCAGATCAGAATTTCTGCACGCATTGCGGAGCAAAATTGAATTCATCAGAATGAAGGGATACAGAAATGTATCTTTTCTTTTTCATGCAGGAATAATGAAAACGTTCTCATTTTAGAGTAAAATAAATAAAGAATGCGGGAAATGAAACTATGAGCAGGGCAGAGGAAGAAACAGCTCTCATTGATTATGTGCTGGATGAAATTGCCGGCATGAACAGCGGGCTGACCAGACCGGAATGGATTTCCATTCTGGAACATTATCTTCATCATGACGATCCTTCCCTGTGTGCCAGAGATCTTCATATTCCGCAAAGAGAAGCAGAAAGGATCTACTATAAGCTGGCAATGGTCAGTGTAGAAGATGCTTTGAAAAGATTACTGAAGGAGAATTAAAACATACATGAAAACAATCCGGAAACTGATTCTTGCCGGCATGGTTGTATTCTTAGCAGCCTGCGGATCCGGCAAAAGAACAGACTATCTCTGCTATGTAGAGAACCAGTCAGCCCCGTATACTTTGTCGCTTGATGAAAACGCAAAGAAGTTTCAGTTCACCTATGCGGCAGATAAATATATGCCTTACGGCAAATATAAAATTGAAGATGGCATTCTGACCTGCTGGACAATTGATGGTACATACAGGTGGCGGTTCAGAATTCAGGACGAAAATACGCTGGTCTTTATTGCCGAAGGATCAACGGAATCCATGCCGGACGGCTTTGTCTTTAAAAAGGCAGAAAAATAATATGTACAGTAATAATTCATTAAGTAGAAAGAAGTGAAAATAATATGAGATTTGTAGATCTGATCGAAAAGAAGGCTGACGGAAAAGCCCTGACAAAGGAAGAAATTCAGGAAATGATTACAGCCTACGTTAACGGGGACATTCCTGATTATCAGATGTCTTCCATGTGCATGGCTATTCTGCAAAGAGGCATGACACCGGAAGAAACAGCTGATCTGACTCTGGCTATGATGCATTCTGGCGATGTCGTGGATTTGTCGGATCTGCCGGGCGTGAAACTGGACAAGCATTCCACCGGCGGCGTGGGCGATACGACAACTCTGGTAGTGGCACCATTGGTCGCTGCCTGCGGCGGTACGGTTGCCAAGATGAGCGGCCGAGGTCTTGGTCATACCGGCGGCACTTTGGACAAGCTGGAATCTATTCCTGGCTGTTCAGTGGAGCAGTCAATGGAATCCTTCAAGAAAATCGTCAGAGAAAACGGAGTAGCAGTCATCGGTCAGACCGGCAATCTGGTACCGGCTGACAAGAAACTGTATGCTTTGCGGGATGTAACTGCAACGGTTCGTTCTATTCCTTTAATTGCTTCCAGTATCATGTCCAAGAAACTGGCTTCTGGTGCAGATGCCATCGTGCTTGATGTCAAGACAGGATCCGGTGCCTTCATGCGCACTAAGGAAGAAGCATTTGAACTTGCCAGGCTCATGGTCAGAATCGGCACATTGGTCGGCAGAAAAGTCAGAGCTCTGGTAACAGATATGAATCAGCCGCTTGGCAATGCGGTAGGCAACGCATTGGAAGTACAGGAAGCAGTTGAACTGCTGTCTGGTGAAATTCCTTCCACTGATCCGCTGTATCAGGTATGTATGCTTCTGGGCGAAAATCTGCTGATGTCAGCAGGTCTTGTCAAAGATGAAGCAGAAGGCAGAGCTAAGCTGGAAGAAGCAATCCATAACGGTTCCGGTCTTAAGAAACTGCAGAGAATGATTGAACTGCAGGGCGGCGATCCTTCTTATCTGACCACAGATGGAATGAAGAAACTGGTTGAAGTAAAAAGACACGTCTATGTCACCGCTGACAAAGACGGCTTTGTCAATCATATGAATGCCGAAGGTATCGGTACAGCTGTCCAGATGCTAGGCGCAGGACGCGCAAAGAAGGATGATGTCATTGATATGGCAGTTGGTCTTGTCATGAAGGTAAGATGCGGGGCTGAAGTCAGGAAGGGCGATGTTCTGTGTGATCTTTACGTCAATGATGAAAAGTATCTGGATGATGCAGTTGCTTTATTGAAGAATTCCATTGTCATTGAAGACGAAAAAGGAGAAGTTCTCCCGATGGTATACGGGGTTGTTACCGAAAAGGATGTGTAATTTGCAAGAGGTGCAGAAATGTGCCTCTTTTTCGTCTGCAGGCAAAGAAAAAGGCCGGATATGTACCGGTCATGTTTCAGAATCAATTTATGAGACTATCGTTTTTTGCCGTTAAGCTGATCAGAGATGGTCCTTGCTTCTCTTTCATCCAGCCATTCAATGCCGTCATCGTCACCACGCTTGAGTATGATAGCAACGCCTCTTGCGTATGGATCCCGGTGGCTGATGATGCCTAATGCATCATCATAGCGGCGGCTTGGAAGCTCGGCGCCGTTGTAGACAATGCGGTATTTTGAACCAAGTGCCGGCATCGGCAGTTCTACCAGTTCTCTTCTGCCGTTATAAGGGTCTTCCATCTGCTCACGGATGACTTTGTTCGTTTCATAGAAGATTTCATCCCGAATATATTCTGATGTATGCTTTACATCCAGTTCCTTCTTATCCTGATCCTTGTAATAGGCACGCAGAACGAGATTACCTTTGACAATCATCGGTGCATTGGTTCCATAGATAGCAACCGTGCAGACATGATCATAGAAGTAATTGAATGGATAGTACAATTTGCTCTCTGCCATGTGTGTTCTCCTTGCTTGTTAATATATCGCGATTCCCCCGAATGCGCAAGAGAGCCTGTGATACAATCAACTGTGTCTGAAAAGAGGCAGAAAAATGAAGATTGAAATATCTCCGCTTGAAAAAGGAGCGGAAAAAGCATACGGCACTGCAGTTATTATCGATGTATTCAGAGCCTTCTCACTGGAAGCCTGGCTTTTTGCCAAAGGCGCAGAGAAAATCTATACGATCGGCAATGAAGCGGATGCCTATGCACTCAAGGAAAAATACCCGCAGGCTGTATTGATCGGTGAAAGACATGGGAAAATCCTGCCGGGCTTTGATTTCGGCAACTCTCCGTCTTCGCTTGGCTGCTATGATTTCTCAGGAAAGACCATTCTCCATACAACCACCAACGGCACCCAGGGGATTGCAGCCGCAGCCCATGCGAAGCATATTCTGGTTGTTTCGCTGGTCAATGCGAAAGCCACCGCAGCTATGGCAAAGTCATGGCAGGAGGATATTACGATTGTTCCGATGGGATGGGAAGGAAGAGAAACGGAAGAAGATCAGCTTTGCGCTGATTATCTCAAGGCTCTTCTGGAAAACCGGAAATTTCCAGATCTCAAAAAGCAGGCAGAGGATCTGCGCTATTCGGAAGGGAAGAAATTCTTTGACCCGAAACAGCAGGATGTTTTTCCTGAAGGAGATTTTGCGATGTGCATAGAACCTGATATATTTGATTTTGCAATGGAAGTCAAACAGGAAGGAAAGTGGCTTGTATGCAGGAAAAAAAGTATTTCTTCTTTGATATAGACGGAACCCTTACGGATAACCGTACACACAAGATTGTACCAAGTGCAGAAAAGACGCTTCATGCATTGGAAAAGAACGGACACTTTGTTGCGATTGCAACCGGCCGGGCTCATTACAAGGCAGTTTCCTTTACCAACGCCATTGATATTCATAATCTGGTTTGTGCAGGGGGCGGCTGTATCGCCCGCAATGACAAAATCATGTACATGCATGCGCTTCCTCATGATAAGGCTGTTTCTTTATTGAAAGAAGCAGACAGAAGAAATGCCGGCTGGCTTGTCATGCTGGATGATTCCGATACGGTGGTGATGAAGGATTATCGCTTTCTGGAACAGGCTGGCAGAAGAATGGAATTGACATCTTATATTTATCAGCCTGATTTCTCTTATGAAGCTTGTGATCATATTTATAAGATCTACCTGGCTCTTTCCAGTCAACAGGAAGGCGGATGGATCAGCACACTTGGTCATCTGAGAATGACGCAGGATTATCTTGTTTTCCAATATGATGAAAAGAAGAAGGGAATCGAAGAAATGATGGATCTGCTTCACGCCCCGCGCAAAGATGTTGTTGTATTCGGAGATGATACCAATGATCTGGTCATGTTTGATCCCGGCTGGTTCTCCATTGCCATGGGCAACGGCAATGAGAAACTGAAAGAAAAGGCAGATTATGTTACGGCAGCCAATATCGATGACGGCATTGAAAAAGCCTGCCGGCATTTCGGCTGGATTGATTGAAATCTTATTGCCAGAAAGAAATGAATATGCTAAAATCCTAACTGCGCAGTTATGTGCGCGTCACTGTTCCGCTGGCAGGCATCAGAGCTATGAGCAGATGATCAATCGATATAAAGGAGAAAAAAGATGGATTTAAGTTTGGTAGACAAGATCACTAAGGATCAGATCCGTACTGATATCCCTGACTTCAGAGTCGGTGATACAGTCAGAGTAGACGTTCGTATTCGTGAAGGTGAGAAGACCCGTATTCAGGTTTTCGAAGGTGTTGTAGTTGATATGAACAACGGCGGCATCGGCAGAACTTTCACAGTTCGTAAGATGTCTTCCGGCGTAGGCGTCCATAGAATCTTCCCGGTCAACTCCCCGATCATTGATAAGATCACAGTTGTCCGTCGTGGTAAGGTAAGACGTGCTAAGCTGACATATCTGAAGGGCAGATCCGCTAAGGCAGCTCGTATCAAGGAACGCCGCGTCTGATTTGTGGTCGGAAACAGGAGAGAATGTGTTTCTCCAATGTCATTGAATTAATGGCAGGTATAAATCGTGGAAACAGAAAAAAGTTTCTGCGATTTTATTTTTGAGGATATTGTCTGCCTGCAGGGCATGATA
>OMXQ01000090.1 GCA_900315065.1 uncultured Erysipelotrichaceae bacterium | reverse complement strand
AGAACATTCTACTTTATTGCAGGTCAAGTTGACCACCTCACAGTGGGATTCTTTCATGTGCGCTACTTTTTCTATATGCTCTACGTTTTATTCATACTTACCTCTCAGGAATGAAGATAAGCCAAATCGAAACAATACAGTACCACGCTGAGGCAGTACTGTATTGTCCATGATCATTTAATGCTGTTAATGATTACTCGTGACTCTTGACAGCCTTGTCTGACAGCTTGGAAGTTACGCCATAGCCGTTTTCTTCAAGGTGCTTGCCGAATTCATCGCCCATCATATACTTGATGAATGCCTGAGCAGCTTCGGAACCTTCACCCTTTGTATACACATGTTCATAACCCCATACCGGATAAGAACCATCATATGTAGCATCCAGTGTAGGTGCAGCACCATCCAGCTTCAGACCGACAATTTTATCATTGTTGTTCAGGTAAGAAATAGCAACATAACCAATTGCGGAATCATCCTGTTCAACAGCCTTTACCAGGTCGCCGGAAGAATCCTTCTGAACGAAGTCATTGTTAGCACCCTGACCGCCGAATGCATACTTTTCGAACAAAGCTCTTGTACCGGAACCTTCCTTACGGTTGAAGACTGTGATCTTCTTATCTGGTCCGTTGACTTCCTTCCAGTTAGTGATCTTGCCTGTATAGATGTCTGTCAGCTGATCCAGTGTCAGTTCTGTAACACCAAGGGACTTGTTGACAACAGCTGCCATTGTAATGACGCAGACCTTGTTATCTGTGAGTTCCTTTGCCTTGTCAGCATCCAGCTTTTCTTCAGCGAAGACATCAGACATACCGATATCAACAGAACCAGCAGATACCTGCTTCAGACCTTCACCAGAACCGCCGCCGTTGATGTTGATGTCCAGATCCGGATTTGCTTCACCAAACTGGTCAGAAGCCTTTTCAGCCAGAGGCTGCAGAGCTGTAGAACCAGCTGCAGACAGCTGACCGCTTAATGTTTCTTCCTTTGCAGCTGAACCGGAACCGGCATCAGCTGTACCAGCACTGCTGCATGCACACAGAGAAGCTGCGGCAACGCCAGCAAGTACCATTTTCAGAATCTTGTTTGTATTCATTTTTTCCTCCCAAATATTTCCTTACTCTTCTTCAGGACAATCTAAAGATAACAAGGACATGTTAGATTTATTACGCGGGTAAAGTTAAATCTTTGCAAAATCAGAAATACATGCATTTTTTATATGTAGATTTATACTACTATATAAATAATCATGCCTGCATGTTTTATCAAAGCAACATAAAAAGGCTCTGCTGAGCCGTTATGAGATCACACGAGAAAAAATATTATGTTGCTGAAGTGTGCCATTAATGAAAAATGTACTGATGCAGCCGCCAAGAATACGCATTTAACAAACATATGAAAATGACTGATACAGCTGAATCGGAAAACCAGCTTCTGGCAGCTGACACATAATCTTCCTGATGATCAGAGAATTGACATAAATTGAAGGGATCAGAAAGTCACTGGCAATCCTGTTTGTATCTTTGAAATACGTCATTGTTTAAAATCAGTCTGATATCTGCCCAGGCCTTCTCTTTATTCCTCTTCAATATCGTATATATCATGCATGCATATATGACTGTTCAGTTTCTTCTGATTCTGTGCTTCTGTTTCGAAAAAGCATAGGAATCTTCTATCCACTGCATCAGTTCATCATCAATTTCTTCCGGATTGGAAATCAGCACATGGTGCGTCCACCGGTCCGGATAAGGTTCAACTGTCACATCGATGCGCGGCGACTTCAATTCAAATTCCATTCCGAAGGTGATGACGATAAAATTTTCCGGTCTTTCTGCTTTCTTCCTGAGAGGCAGAAAAGACACACAAGCATAAACTTTCGGATTGGTAAAAGTAATCTGGGTTTTCTGTACCCGTACTTGCGTATCCGGGAATTCTGCCTGAAGTCTTTTGCGGAATTCTTCATATATAGGAAAAGCACCCTGATGGAGCTCAAAGAAACTGATCTCAGCAGAACTGATTGCTTCCGTGATTTTTACAGTATCAGTACTTTTCATTTTGTTTCAGCTGTTTTTACAGTGATCCGTCTCTTCCACAGACCTGTCACATAATAAATAATGAATACGATACTTGCCGTGATCCAGGTAACCGGATAGCACGCCAAAGCATGAAAAACTGTCGCATGCGGAATCAGCACAATCCAGATAATTCTCAAAACCGCAACTGCAAGTCCGGTGATCAGTGTCGGTCCGAAAGAATTGCCGCAGGCCCGCATCGTCTGTGACAGAATTTCTACAAAGCAGAAGGTACTCCAGAACGGTGCCAGATTTTTCAACATTTCCATACCAATGGAGATAACATCTGCCTCCGGGGTGAATAAACGATACAGGAAAGAACCGGCAGCCAGAGAGAATAAAGTAATCGCAGCTGAAATGATGACATACATCACGATGGAAGTTCTGACGCCCTTATGCAGACGTCTGATATTGCCTGCTCCATAGTTCTGTCCGATAAAAGTCAATACTGCTGTACCAAGCGAATTGGAATAGTTCCAGAACAAAGCATCAATCTTGCCGAAAGCAGTCCAGGCTGCGATCGTTGCCGTGCCGAATCCATTGACAGCAACCTGGATAAACAAATTGGAGATGCAATAAAGAACGGACTGAACCCCCATCGGCAGACCAATCCGGATAATTTCTGCAATCATTTTCCAATCAGCTTTCAGATGATAGTCAAAATGATAAACTGCATCTTTATCAGCCAATACCACCATTGTCAGGATACCGGAAACACTCTGAGCCAGAACTGTTGCCCAGGCTGCCCCGGCAATTCCGAATCCCATCACTGCCACAAACAGAATATCAAACACAATATTGATGACAGTTGCGGCAATCAGAAAATACAAAGGACGCTTTGAATCACCCACTGCCCGCAGAATACCTGCACCGGTATTGAACAGCATTGTCGGCAGAAGACCTGCCATATAAATCTGCATATATTGTAATGAAAGCCCATAGATATCTTCCGGCACCTGCAGTAAATGAAGAATATATGGAGCCGCTGTGATGCCAAGAATGGTCATCCCGATGCCCATGAGAGCTGCTAAAAGAACACCGGAAGAAACACCTTTCCTGACCGAGAGAAGATCATTGCCGCCATACGCCTGGGCAATGACAACGGTTGCCCCTGAGGTCAGACCGACAACAAAACCAACAAGCAAATTGATTACGGTACCGGTAGAACCGCCGACAGCCGCAAGCGCACCCGTGCCGACAAAATTGCCGACCACCATGGCATCAACAGTGTTATAAAGCTGCTGAAATAAAGAACCAAACATGATCGGGAAGAAGAAAAGAAGAATTTCCTTCCAGATCACGCCGTTGAGCATATCTGTATGTCTTTTCTGCATATCTGGAGTATAACAGTTCCTGCTCAAAATAGCAGATGTTCTCCAATTGTTACAATTTGTGTTTCCTTTTATGAGCAGTTTTTCATTTCGTTATCCCAGCACCACTTAGCCATCTTTCTGACCAGATCCAGGGGAAGTTCCTTGTTGTCGGGAAGCTGAACTGCTCCTTTGGAATACTTATATTTGTTTTCTTTGAAGACATCTTCAAAGGCAAGAATGGCATCCGGTCCCGGATAAATCCCGATATGATGCTTTCCTGCCGCAAAGTGAATGAGATTGTGATTTTTCCAGAAGGTAGGCATAGACCAGGAAATTTTTTCCTCTGCTTCCGGAATTGCTTCTCTGATTGTTTTGTAAATTGCCTCCAGTCTTTCCTGAACAGCAGGATCCTGCATACTGATATATTCTTTGATCGTTTCCGGTTTCTTTTCTTTTTCCTGCATGATTGCTGATTTCTCCTTCTTCTGCTTTCATCATACCTCATCTGCATTTGAAAAAAGCTGTTCTCCCGTCTTTATGGAAAGCAGCTTTCTTCCTTTATATTGATTTATTCTGATTGATCGGAATCCGGATCGTAATTTCAGTTCCTTTTCCCTGTTCGCTGTTCATCTCAATCCTGCCGTTCAGATACTGGACAGCGTGTTTGACAATGGAAAGACCCAGACCGGTGCCGCCGCTTTCTCTTGAGCGGCTCTTGTCAACCCGATAGAAGCGTTCAAAGACACGCGGCTGATCTTCTTTGGCAATCCCGATGCCGGTATCCTTTACACGCAGAATTGCACAATCCTGGTCTTGTCCTGTTGTTACCGTAACAGATCCGCCCTGCTTGTTATACTTGATGGCATTTTCAATCAGGTTGTAGATGATTTCCTGCATCAGCTGACGGGAAGCAGTACAGGAAACACTGACGCCTTTCTGAATGAGAGTGACTTCTTTCTCTTCAGCTGTTGGTATAAGCCGGCTTATTTCTTCGCTTACCATGGATTTCAATTCAATCTGTTCCAATGGAATATCTGTCTTTTCATCCAGCTTGGACAAACGGATAATATCTTCGACCAGCGTTACAAGCCGCTCAGTTTCCTTACTGATGACATGGGCAAAACGAGGGACATCTTCCGGCTTTGCCAGGCCGCTTTCAATCAATTCAGCACTTGCCTTGATGGAATGAAGCGGCGTCTTCAGCTCATGTGAAACATTGGCAGTAAATTCTCTTCTGTTTCTTTCCGCAAAAGCCTTTTCCGTAATATCAAAGATCAGGATGATCAGGCCTCTTCTGCCGCTGCCTGCATTTACGGCATTGGCATACAGCTGATACATTCTGCCGTTCTTTTCCTGGGTCCATTCTACAGAGCCTTCCTTTTCCGCTTTACTCAGGAAAGCATTGACATCAATGTCTCTTTCAATCAGAAGAAAATTGTGGTTAAAAGCATGTTCATCAGCCCCGTAGAAATTCATAGCCGCATGATTGATGGAGATCACAGTATGTTCCTCGTTCAACATGACCAGGCCTTCATTCATATTGGTAATAACAGTATTGAATTCATCCTTGTTTGTTTCCAATTGTTCTTTCTGGGTTCTGACTTCCTTGATTTCATGGTCCAGTTTTCTTAACAAGGGTGCGATTTCATCATAGGTATCATTTTCAATCGGATGTTCCAGGTCCAGTTTGTTCAGAGGTTCTGAAATCTGTCTTGCCGCAAAGTCTGATAAAAGAAGAGAGAAAGCTGCACTGATGATAAAGACAATCAGAAAAGGCTGAATCATGGACAAAGCCAATGACCAGATGGTCAATCTGTCCGCAGAAATTCTCAGAACTTTGTTATTATCAAGGCGCTGGGCAATATAACAGGTCTCTTTCATCATCGTGGAAGAATAGCGGACGCTTTCTCCATAGCCGACTGCCATTGCCTGTCTTACTTCTTCCCGGCTGCCGTGGTTTTCCATCTTTGATACATCATTTTCCGAATCAAAGAGGACTTTCCCGTCCGTATCAATCAAGGTCAGTCTTTCATTGTTCAGAGTTGTTTTCTTCAGGTAGGATTCACCTTCAGATTCAACTGCAGCCACTGCCAGGGACAACTGGCTTCTGAGCTGGGACTCCTGATTTTTTTCAAAGCAATTGAAAAGAACGCCCATGATGAGAGCACTGCTGGCAAGCAGAACAAAAAGAGAGGTAAGAAAATTCGACTTAAAGATCTTCTTCCTCATAATCTGCTCTTCCCAGTCGGTAGCCGACGTTTCTTACTGTTTCAATGTATTTTCCGTAAGGACCGATCTTGTTGCGGAGCGTCTGAATATGGACATCAACGGTACGGGATTCTACTGCATAGTTTTCATTCCAGACATCCGCGAATAACTGTTCACGCGTAAATGCTCTGCCCGGATTGGAAAGGAACAGACGCAGCAGCTGGAATTCCTTGTAAGTCAGGATGACACGCCTGCCGTCTATGACAACCGTATGTTCATCCACATTAAGTTCAAGCCCCTTGAGCTTGAGCGTATGATGCAGAGTATCACTCGGCATACGGCGAAGCACTGCCTTGATACGGGATACCATTTCCATCATCCCGAAAGGCTTGACCAGATAGTCATCTGCCCCAAGATCCAGACACTGAACCTTGTCATATTCCTGTCCCTTGGCAGTTACCATAATGACCGGTACCTTCGGAGAATGAGATCCGGAACGGATCTGTCTCAGAATGGAAACACCGTCAACACCCGGCAGCATAATATCCAGCAGAATCAGGTCCGGTGCTTCTTTTTCAAAGGCACGGAAAAATTCTTCCCCGTTTTCAAATCCTTCTGCTTCAAAGCCTGTCTGTTTCAAAGTATAAAGTTCAATATCACGAATACTCTTGTCATCTTCAACACACCAGATCATATTAATGTTCCCCCGCATGGACGCCTGTCTCAGAAAAAACGATCCACTCAGCCAGGTTTACAGCATGATCGCCGATCTTTTCAAAATACTTGGCAATCATAAACAGGCTCAGAGCATAGGCGCCGTCATTGTTTTTGTCCTGAATCATGGCAATCAGAGATTTCTGGGCACTTCTGAACAATGCATCTTCCTCATCATCCATTGCGATGACTTCCTTTGCCTTTTCAGGGTCATGTTTTACGTAAGCATCCACTGCTTTTGAAACCATCGCAATTGCTGTTTCTCCTGCTTCCTGAATATATGGACATTCACTTCCGTTTTTTCCATTTAAAAAAGGAATGATTTCAGCGATATCAGATGAAAGAATCCCGATTCTGTCCAGATCATAAATCAATTTCAGGGCAGATGAGATATGACGAAGATCTTTGGCTACCGGCTGCTGTTCCAGCAGCAGCTTCAGACACAAAGCTTCAATTACTTTTTCATTCTTGCTGATATCTTCACGCAGAGGATCCACATGCGTGAATGAATCTGAATCACCGTTCTTCATATCGGTTACAGCTGTGCGTAATGCTTTTTCACACAAAGAACCGGTCTTGATGACTTCATAAGACATATTCCGTAATTCTTCATTAAATTTCTGACGCATGTTTCCCCTCCTTTATCTGCAGATCTTCCTCTACGCATATAAAGGTACCTTCTGCATGTTAATTTCAGCAGGCACTTTATGTTAAATTCCTGCAAAACAGATCTTTTCTGTCCGGCAGCAAAAGCATGTATTTTTCTTTTCTATCTGATTCTGATCAGTTTTCTGCACCAGATATTTATAGGGACGATACAATGAAAAACAGAAAGGATACGCTATGTTCGAGCTAAGTGTTGGTCCCGGTATCTGAATTAGTCTCCGCAAATATGCCATAGTGGTATTCCTCGTAGGCCGTGCGGAGATCTATCG
>OMXQ01000051.1 GCA_900315065.1 uncultured Erysipelotrichaceae bacterium | reverse complement strand
ACCCACTCCTTGCCAGAAATGGCCGTTTAGTCCAGAAGGAGGTGTACAAAAATGAAGAAGTATGAAGTCATGTACATCATCAATGCATCTGTAGAAGATGACAAGAGAAAGGCTCTGATTGAAAGCCTGTCCAACATTATCACTACAAACGGTGGTAAGGTCACAAAGACAGATGAATGGGGTATGAGAGATTTCGCATACCGTATTGATGATATGACCAAGGGCTATTATGTAGTCCTGGCTTTCGAAGCTGACAATGCCTGCGTTAAGGAATTCGATCGTCTGATGGGAATCAACGCTAACGTTGTCCGTTATCTGATCACGAAAGACGAAGCTCCTGCCAAGGAGGCTAAGTAATGATCAACCGGGTTGTATTGGTCGGAAGGCTGACCAAAGATGTTGAGGTCCGCAAAACACAGAGCGGCTTGTCGGTTGCATCCTTTACGGTTGCAGTAGACAGACGTTTCTCCAGATCTCAGGATCCACAGTCCGGTAATAACCAGCAGACAGCTGATTTCATCAACTGTGTTGCCTGGAGACAGAGTGCCGATTTCCTCGGCTCTTATGCCCGCAAGGGTGCCATGGTAGGCGTGGAAGGAAGAATCCAGACACGGTCCTATGATGACCAGACGGGCAATCGTCGTTATGTTACGGAAGTTGTCTGTGACAATGTTTCCCTGCTCGAAAGCAAGAGCCAGTCTCAGCAGAGAGCACAGGGCGGCTATCAGGATAATTTCCAGCAGCCTTCTTATTCACAGCCTTCCCAGCCGGCCGGCAGCAATTCCGCCAGCGGAAGCAGTGATGATTTCGGTGCAGGATCTCTGGATATTTCCAGTGACGACCTGCCATTCTAAATTAAAGGAGAACAGACATGGCATTCAAGAAACAGAGAATGGGCCGCAGAAAGGTCTGCTACTTTACAAAGAACAACATCAAGTATATCGATTACAAGGATGTTGAGCTCCTGAAGAAGTTCATCAGCACAAATGGCAAGATTACACCAAGACGTGTTACAGGAACTCGTGCAAAGTATCAGAGAAAACTGGCTGTCGCTATCAAGCGTGCACGTCAGATGGCTTTGTTACCATATATTGCAGACTGATTGCGTACACAGCAGATATCTTCGGGTATCTGCTTTTTTTTGCGTTTCCCGGCAGAATCCCGGAATTTCCCGTGTACATACGAATAGGAAAGCTGAGGGAATATTATGAATGCTGATCAGAGAGAATTGTTAACAGGAATTGAGGCGAGAACTGCATTTCAGCTCAATGCGGATACTTTCTGCGGGGTCATGGAAGAAGATCCGCTTCTGCTGCTGGATTTTGTTTCGTCCTTTCTGGATCCGGCCATGGTATTTGCAGAAATCGTTTTTCATGAAAAAAACCAGGTTGTAATTATGATTCTGGAAAAAAATGATCTGATTTTCACGCTTATTCAATTTGAAAGCGCTGATAATCATTACGAAACACATAATATGTCAAAATTATGTTAAATTGTGTCAGCATTTTTTTCTCATTGCGCTATAATACCTTTGTCCTTCATATCGTATATACTTTCGAATCGGCGAGAGTGTTTCTACCCTGTCACCATAATGACGGGACTACGATCGTGATTTATGAAGTAGTGCTTCTGCGTTATGAGGATTGATGATTCAATCTGCGCAGGAGCTTTTTTCATTTTTACGGATATGAAGAAAAAGAGAGAGGGGAAAATATGCTCGAAAAACTTTTTAAGCTCAAGGAAAACGGTACAAGCGTACGTACTGAACTCGTAGCCGGCCTGACCACCTTCATGACAATGGTCTACATTCTGGCTTTGAACCCAAGTATCCTGAGCGCATCCGGTATGGATTCCGGTGCTATCCTGACCGCTACGGCAGTTTCTTCTGCCATTGCCTGCTTCTGCATGGCTGCTTTCTCCAACAAGCCGTTTGCATTGTCTGCAGGTCTTGGCCTGAATGCTTACTTTGCTTACACAATCTGCGGCACAATGGGCTATCCATGGCAGGCAGCTCTGACTGCAGTCCTGATTGAAGGCATCATCTTCATTGTTCTGTCTCTGACAAATATCCGTGAAGCGATCTTCAATGCCATTCCGGCTCCGTTAAAGATTGCCGTTTCCGTAGGTATCGGCTTCTTCATCACATTCATCGGTCTGCAGAATGCACATGTCATCGTTGATTCTTCTACGCTTGTCGGTCTGTATTCCTTCAAGGCAGCTCTTGCCAATGGTACCTTCTTCACCGAAGGCATCACTGTCATCCTGGCTCTGGTTGGTGTCGTTGTTACAGGTTTCATGCTTGTCAAGGGCGTCAAGGGCTACATGCTGTACGGCATCCTGATCACATGGGCTCTCGGCATTATCTGCCAGCTGTGCGGTCTCTATGTTCCGAATCCTGATGCAGGTTTCTATTCCGTTATTCCTACAGCAGTATTCTCCCTGCCGGCTAGCCCTGCTCCGACAATGTTCAAGTTTGACTTCTCCTTCATTACACAGCATCCGCTGGACTTCTTCGTTATGATGTTCTCCTTCCTGTTCGTTGATGTCTTCGATACATTAGGAACAGTCATCGGCTGCGCATCCAAGTCCGGCATGCTGGATAAGGACGGCAAGCTGCCTGGCATCAAGGGTGTTCTGTTAGCAGATGCCGTTGGTACAGTTGTTGGTGCATGCATGGGTACATCTACAATCACAACCTTCGTTGAATCTTCTTCCGGTATCAGTGAAGGCGGCCGTACAGGCATGACTTCCTGCACAGTCGGTGTTCTCTTCCTGGCTGCTTTGTTCCTGACACCGTTGTTCCTGACAATTCCATCTTTCGCTACAGCACCGGCTCTGATCGTCGTCGGCTTCCTGATGATCCAGCAGGTTGCCAACATCAAGTGGGACAACATGGTCGATGCAATTCCTTGCTTCGTATGTATCACAATGATGGGCTTTGCTTACTCCATCTCTGAAGGTATCTCCTTCGGTGTTATGTCCTGGGTATTGCTCCACCTGCTGCTGAAGAAGACAGATGAAACATCTGCATTGATGTATGTTCTGGCTGTCATCTTCGCATTGAAGTATTTCTTCATCTGACCAGAAGCAGAAGTTCAGAATTCATGAAAGGATATCGTCAAAAGCGGTATCCTTTTTTCGATATAATAAAAAAGAAAGCAGGTAGATATATGAGTGAAATGCATGAACTGTATGACCAGAATGCCTATATTCGTGAATTTGATAGTGAAGTTGTTTCCTGTACAAAGGGTAAAAAGGGCTATGAAGTAATCCTGAAGGATACTGCCTTTTATCCGGAAGGCGGCGGTCAGCCGTGTGATCTTGGCATGATCAATGATGCGAAAGTACTGGACGTAAAGAAAAAAGACGGCATTGTCGTTCATACCACTGACAAGCCTTTAGCAGGCAAAGTCCACGGCACTATTGACTGGCAGCGCAGATTTCATCATATGCAGACACACAGCGGCGAGCATATCGTTTCCGGTCTGATTCATCGTAAATATGGTTATGACAATGTCGGTTTCCACATGGGAGATACTGTCCTGTGTGATTTTGACGGGGAATTGACAAAAGAACAGCTGCGGGAAATTGAAAATGAGGCAAACCAGATCATCTGGTATAACGTGGAAGCCCTTATCACGTTCCCTTCGGAAGAAGAGCTGAAAACATTGGATTATCGTTCCAAGAAAGCACTGACCGGTATTGTCAGGATTGTTGAATTTCCTGGTGCAGATGTATGTGCCTGCTGCGGCACGCATGTCAGAAGAACCGGAGAAATCGGTCTGATCCGAATTCTTTCTTCAGAAAAACACGGACAGGGGACAAGAATCTCCATGGTCTGCGGATCCCGTGCTTTGGAAGCAGATCAGCTGGTAGCGGATCAGAATCGCCTGATTTGTGCAAAATTATCTGCTCCAGCCGGTAAAACAGCAGAAGCTGTCGACAAGCTCATCCGTCAGAATGAAGAATTGAAAAAGCAGAACAGCCAGATGGCCGCAAAGCTGATGAATGCTGTGGTTGATGAGACAGAAGAAAACCAGAAGCTTGTGATTATCCGCAATGATTTCTTCGATGCCAATATGATGAGAAAACTGGCAGATACGATCGCTGACAGGAAAAAAGCAGGAATTGCAGTTATGCTGCATCAGAACGGACCGGTCATGAATTATGTCATTCTTTCTCACACCACCAATCTCAGAGAATATAGTAAGAAACTGAATGACACCTTAAAAGGACACGGCGGCGGCAGCCGGGAAATGATTCAGGGCGTATTTGCAAGTGATGAAGAAACCATCCGCAAAGTTCTGCAGGAAACTTTTGCATAAGAAAAACAAGAAAAAAATGAAGAGCTGAAAATAAAAAGGACATTCTTTGTCCCAACAATATAATTATTGCATAAATAAAAATTGATTTAAAGACTATACTTTATCTTAATCTGTTCTATTATATGGGTGTAAAGAGAAGTACCAGAGAAAATCATAAACAGAAATGAGAAGTACCAGGTGCTTCCAGGAGGACAGATATCATGTTAAGGAGAGGTATTTGTTAAAGCAGGTGAGGAACCTGCACATAAAATCGGATTTTATTCTATGGACAGACGGAAGAGGAAAAAATTTCCATACTCTGCTGTGAAAAGCAGATAAAAGTTCCCGATGTAAAAGGGAAAAGATGAAGTCATTCAAAAGAAAAAATATCCTCAATGAATTGATTCCTGAAGATCTGAAAAGGAAAAGATCATTAACAGATTGAGATAATTATTCCGAAAAGTAAGAGAAAACAGAGAATCAGAAAATGATCAGAAAAAATCATTCAGAATCAATCATAAAAAAGATTGATCAGAAGAATGAGATCAGGTAGAAAAAAGAAGATAAAAATAATTCTGATCAGAAGAAAAGAAACATAAAATGTACGTAGAAATGATCTTCCATAAGAGGTACTGGACAGAGAGATATTGAAAAATATCAAAATGGTGCAGTATAAATCTGATCGAATCAGAAATTGATCATCAGAAGAAACGGAAAAAGCGCACCGTGTAAGAAGATCAGGTACATAAAGAAATATAAAAAAACCGTTCGTTCATAGAAAAAATTATAAGGAGTTTCCTGAAGTGGAAACTCCTTTTTCTGTATGCAGCAGAAATGTCAGAAAATCGGTTGTTTTCAGAGATGATGGCGAATAATTGACTCCAATAATCCGTATATCCATGATACAATTTTCACATATATGAAGGGGGTTTGCATCATATGAAAGCAGCAATTTTTATGGCTGACGGCTTTGAAACATGTGAAGGTCTGATTGTCGTTGATATGTTCAGAAGAGCACGCGTCGATATCGATCTGATTTCAATGAATGAAACGCTGGCAATCATGACCAGCCAGCGGGTTGAGATCAAAGCTGAAAAGCTCTTCAGAGATATCAATTGTGAAGACTATGATATTCTGATTCTGCCTGGCGGAAAGGTCGGTACAAAGAATCTGGAAAGTTCAGAGGAATTGAAAGCAGCTTTACGCAGACACTTTGAAGAAGGAAAGCTGACCTGCGCAATCTGTGCAGCCCCGTCCATCTTCGGACACATGGGTTTGTTAAAAGGAAAGAAGTATACATGTTTCCCTGAATTTGATGAAGCTTCCTTCTCCGGGGAATACCAGCAGGAGCTGGCTGTGAAGGACGGCAATCTTGTGACAGGCAGAGGCATGGGTGCTACAATTGAGTTCGCAATGACGATTCTCAGATCGGTTGTCGATGAAAAGACCATGAACCGGCTCATGTACGGCATGCAGTATGAACATGCTTTCCGCACTGTAAAGAAACCGGAGTAAGAGAAAAAGAAAGAGCTTAGAGGAGATCAACACAATGGCTAATATGTTTTCCAATGATGCCAGAACATTCAAGTTTGATGTAATGGTAAAGCTTGCACGCGATGCATACAAGGGTGACATCAATGAAGAAGATATTCAGGGATGGGCAAGAAACCTTGTTTCGCTGGGCGGTACAAGATACAGATGCTGCGTCTATAAGGAAAGAGAAGTCCTGAGACAGAGAGTGCGTCTTGCCATGGGCAAGATGGCAAATGACGCTGCTGAATACAATCCGCGTCAGATCGTCCAGGTCATCGATGCAGCTTGCGACGGATGTACCATCAAGAAGATCAGAGTTACGGATAACTGCCGCAAGTGCATGGCCAAGAGCTGTGTCGCTGCCTGTCATTTCGGGGCAATGCATATGGGCATCTATCATTCTGAAATTGATTATGACAAGTGCAAGGAATGCGGTGCCTGCGCAAGAGCCTGCCCGTATAACGCAATCGTCGTCACTGAACGTCCGTGCCGGGCAGCCTGTCCGGTCGAAGCTATCAGCTGGGATGAAAATAATATTTCTGTGATCGATGAAAAGAAGTGCATCAACTGCGGCCAGTGTCTCAATGCCTGCCCGTTTGGTGCAATTGAAGATATTTCCTGGGTTCTGCCGGTTACACAGTTATTGAAGATGGGTACGCCTGCTTTTGCAATTGTGGCACCGTCCATCCAGGGACAGTTTGATAATACAAGCCTGCCGCAGATCATGAAGGCAGTTGAAATGCTGGGTTTTGAAAAGTGCTATGAAGTTGCCATCGGCGCTGATATGGTCGCTGATACAGAATATCAGGAACTGAAGGAACACAAGGAAGCCGGCATTCCGATGACTACTTCCTGCTGCCCTGGTTTCGTCAATATGCTGAAGATCCATTATCCGGATCTGTATGAAAAGAACAAGAGTACAACTTTGTCTCCGATGATGGCTCTGGCCAGAAAGCTCAAGCACGATTATCCGGATCACGGCATCGTCTTTATCGGACCATGCGTTGCCAAGAAACAGGAAGCTATGGAAGAACTGACCCCGGTCGATTATGTTCTGACTTTTGAAGAACTGGCTGCGCTTCTGATTTCCCGTCACATTTCACCGGACGAAGTTGTCGTTGACAATCCGGAAGATTATCCGTCCAACTACGGCCGTAATTTTGCCCATAGCGGCGGGGTTGCAGCAGCAGTTGCTGAAGCATGCAAGGAAAGAGGCGATGAGCCGTTTACTTTCTATGCAGCCAATGGTGCCAAGGAATGCAAGAAGCAGCTGATGTTAATGAAGTTCGGCAAGTACAAGATGGATATTCTGGAAGGCATGTGCTGTGAAGGCGGCTGTATTGCCGGCCCTGGCACGATTCAGGATCCGAATGTTACCCGCGCAAGAATGGCAAAGGAAAATATCCCTAACACCAAGACGACGATCAAGACCTCTCTTGAAACATTCGACGTCACAGACTTTGACATTCATATTCATAAATAATCCGCAAAGTTTTATAATAATGAAAGAATCAACATAGGAAATAAAGATAATTATCGGAGGAACATCTATGGTTAGCGTTGAAGTCTGTATCGGCTCTGCCTGCTATGTCAAGGGCAGCAGTCAGGTTGTGCAGGAGCTGAATCAGCTCATTGCGGAAAACGGATGGCAGGACAAGGTTGAGCTTAAAGGAGCTTTCTGTATGAAATCCTGCCAGAATCACCTGGGCCTTGGAATCCGGGTCAACGGCAAGCAGCTCACAGGCATTACCATGCAGAATGCTAAGGATGTCCTGCAGAAAGAAATTTCTGCTTTGATTTCCTGATGAAATCAAAATATATCAGGCTGGTCGAGGCACAGTGTCACAACTGCATGCGCTGTGTCAGAGCCTGCCCGGTAGGGGCAATGACCTACATCCATAATGAACCGACAATTGCGGCGGAAGAGTGCATACTCTGCGGCAGATGCTATGTGGAATGTCCGCATGATGCCAAGTCGCTCCTGTCTGAATTGCGTGTTGTAGAAAAATGGCTTGCTGAGGGTCAGCAGGTCGTTTTGTCCGTTGCGCCTTCCTTTGCGGCTGTCTGGCCGAAACTGGATTATCTGGTAAAGATCCTGAAGAAAAGGGGCTTCGCTCATGTGGAAGAAACCGCAAGAGGAGCTGCTGCTGTTTCCCGGGCTTATGCCAATCTGATTGCGGAAGGAAAGATGAAGAATATCATTTCAACTTCCTGTCCGGCAATCAATACGTTAATTGAAAAAGAATACGGCGAATTGACCGATATGATGGCACCGGTAGTTTCACCGATCATCGCCCACGGGCGCATGCTCAAGCAGGAATACCCGGGTGCCAAGGTTGTCTTCCTTTCCCCATGCATTGCCAAATACAAGGAAATTGAAGATGCCCGCTTTGCCGGTGCAGTCGATGCCTGTCTGGGCATGGAAGAAATCATTGACTGGATCAATGAAGACGTCACTGCGGATGAAGCATCTGACTGGGAAAATTTCAAAGGATCCATCGCAAGAATCTATCCGACCTGCGGCGGCATTATCAAAACACTGCCGGCAAGCGACAAGTATCAATATGTAGCAGTTGACGGCGTAGGCAGAGTCAAAACTTTGCTTGAGTCTTTGCGTACAGGCAAGATTGAAGGTTATTTCTTTGAAGTCAATGCCTGCCGCGGTTCCTGTCTTTCCGGTCCGCTGCTTTCCCATTTCTATCACAATGA
Source organism: uncultured Erysipelotrichaceae bacterium (assembly GCA_900315065.1). GTDB lineage: Bacteria > Bacillota_I > Bacilli_A > Erysipelotrichales > Erysipelotrichaceae > Bulleidia. Next base: position 8,321 of record OMXQ01000051.1, on the reverse strand, counting down.
ATGGTTCGGTCAGGCTCATATTCTCTCTCACATTGATCTGAGCAGGCAGATCATGCCGGGAAAGGAACCAATAGACCTGAAGGCAAAGTGGCAGAAGGAAGATATCTATCGTCCTATTCATACTGAAGAAGAAATCCGCAATGAAATGATTGCCATGGGCAAGACTTCTCCGGATAAGATTCATGACTGCGGTGCCTGCGGCTATGAAACCTGCCGCAAGAAGGCAATTGCAGTACTGGATGGCAAAGCAGATCCGAAAATCTGTCTGCCGGAAGCTTTGGAAAGAGCCCAGTCTTTGTCGAATGTCGTATTGGAAAATACCCCGAACGGGATCATCGTCTTTGATTCTGATCTGAAAGTCAGAGAAATGAATCCGGCTGCTCGAAAACTTCTGTCCTATGATATGGTCAATCCGACCGGCATGCCGCTGGAGGCAATTCTTCCGAATGAGGAATTATCTGCAGTTATTCAGAAGATGGGCAGAAAGACGGAATACCTGCGGGCATACTACGAAATGTACAATCGTCTGTTTGAACATGCGGTTGTCAGAATTCAGAATGAAAATCTGACGGTTGTGATCCTGATGGACAGAACCGAAGAAGAAGCCAAGGAAAAGAAGATGACTGCCATGCGGGAAGAAACCATGCAGGTTACCCAGAAAGTCATCGATGAACAGATGCGGTCTGTACAGGAAATTGCTTCTCTGCTTGGCGAGACGACTGCTCAGACAAAAGTTGCATTGATTCGTCTGCAGAATGCGATGAAAGATGAGAATCATCATGGATGAGAAAATCCACATTGATGCCTATTGGCGTTCATTGAACAAAAACAAAGAAGAACTGTGCGGCGACAGAGTCATGATGAAGCACAATGATCAGTGCTTCGTAGCAGTTCTGGCTGACGGGCTTGGCTCCGGTGTCAAAGCCAATATTCTTTCAACGCTGACTTCAACGATCATTTCGGAGATGATCTTTGACGGTCTGCCTCTGCATGAAGCCGTGGAAACCATTGCAGCAACCCTGCCTACCTGTAAGGAAAGAGGCATTGCTTACAGTACTTTTACAATTATTCAGGTCTTCTATGATGGTCATGCTTATCTGGCTCAGTTTGATAATCCGGCTGCCGTATTGATCAGGGACGGCAAGCTCCTGCATCCGCAGGAAGAAGTAAAGGAAATGAGCGGCAGAACTATTCATGTCTCCCGCTTTGAAGCAGAACCAGGCGATTACATCATTACTTTCTCAGACGGGGTTCTGCACGCCGGCATCGGCATGACTTTGAATTTCGGTTGGGGACAGAAGGATGTGGAAGAATTTCTTCTGAAAAGGATCAGACCGGACGACAGTGCCCGGGAAATATCCAGAATTCTCTTAGCTAACGTCAATTATTTATATGGCGGGGAACCGGGAGATGATTCCACCTGCTGTGCCATTCATATTATTCCGGGTCTGGAAACCAGAGTCATGGTCGGTCCGCCAAGTGAAAAAAAGATGGATAAAGAAGTTGTCCATAAGCTTCTTTGTGCTACCGGCCTGAAGATCTGCTGCGGCGGCACAACCAGTGAAATCGTGGCAAGAGAAACAGGACGGGAATTGAAAACTGACAGTCTGCTTTCATTGACCGCAGATGTACCGCCGAAGGGATTCATAGACGGCATTGATCTGGTAACTGAAGGCGTATTGACGCTGCAGAAAGCAGCCAGATATCTGAACAAGGCTGCCAAAGACCAGACTTTCCAGGAAACATTGATGTTATCAAAAGAAGAAGACGGGGCATCGTGCCTGGTCAGAGCTTTGCTGGAAAGTTCGGAAATTACTTTTATGGTCGGTTTGTCCGATAACCCGGCCTATGCCAATATTGCCTATTCACCAATTTCGCTGAATGCGAAAATTGCATTGATCAATGAAGTTGGTGACAATCTGAAGAAAATCGGCAAAATCGTACATATCGAAATGTATTAATCAAGGGGATACATGGAAAAACTCAACTTCGAAAAACTCATATGGATTCATGAACCGCAGCTTTATCTCTGCCGGGATGACAAGCTTCTTATTGAAACGGATCCGTTTTCAGAACTGAATGCCAGATTCGGGAGACTGGAAGCAGCCGAGATGCTGATTCCTGTCAGCGGGAATTTCCGTTTTGAAGGAAAAGTTGAGTTTTCTTATGACTGTGCATTTGACCAATGCGGCTTTGTGCTTTATAACGGAGACAGGCGCAAGATGTTTTTCGGGACAGTCCTGAAAGACAAGGAAATGATGCGCCTGGAATCGGTTGTCTTTCACCGTTCCGGCGGCGACCGCAGCGGCAGAGACATCGGCACTGCAATCCGTACCATGCATTACAGAATTCTGCAGCGTTCCGGCAGAGTGCTTGTCCAATATAGCTTTACCGGCAGACGCTGGACAGACTTAAGGGAATTTCTGCTGAATGAAGATGAAGAAATCACCGGTATTTCATTGTATGCATGCAGTCCTTTTGACGGCAGCTTTGATTGCGTGTTCACCGATTTCTATATTAATATGGATGCTAAGGAGGATGATATATGAGCGCAGAAGAAAGATTGATCCGCTATTGTCAGATTGATACCCAGTCTGATCCTGAAAATGCAGGTGAAACACCTTCAACGAAGAAACAATTCAACCTGGCCCGGATTCTTGCAAAAGAACTCAGAGAACTCGGTCTGGAAAATACAGAATGCGATGAGCATTGTTACGTATACGGGTGGCTGCCTTCCAATTGCGGCCATGATACAAAGACAGTAGGCTTTATTGCCCATATGGATACCGCACCGGATTATTCCGGCACCAATGTAAAACCGCGGATTATCGAAAATTTCGACGGCAATGATATCAGACTGAATGATGAAGTCACGATGAAGATGGCTGATTTCCCATACATGCGTGCATTGAAGGGAAAGCGTCTGATGGTAACTGACGGCAATACCCTGCTCGGGGCTGATGATAAGGCAGGCATCGTCTGCATCATGGAAGCTTTGTCCTATCTGAAAGAGCATCCGGAAGTGAAGCATGGCAGAATAGCTGTTGCTTTTACGCCGGATGAAGAAATCGGCAACGGCCCAAAGTATTTCGATATCGGAAAATTCGGCGCTGACTTTGCCTTTACCATGGATGGCGGCACGGTCAGGGAATACAGCGATGAAACCTTCAACGCTGCCAGTGCAGTAGTAACTTTCAAAGGTTTTTCCATTCATCCGGGTTCTGCCAAGGACAAGATGATCAACGCAGCTGCTCTGGCTTGCCAATATCAGAATCTGCTGCCTGCTCACATGGTGCCGGAACACACGGAAGGCAGAGATGGTTTCATTCATCTGATTGAGATGAAGGGATCAACGGATGCGGCTTCCCTGGCTTATATTCTTCGTGACCACGATTCCGGAAAGCTTGAGGAAAAGAAAAAGATCATGCAGCAGTGTGCAGATTTCATCAATGAAAGATATGGGGAAGGTACCTGTAAACTTGAAGTGAAAGATGCTTACCGCAACATGTATGAAGTATTGAAGAATTATCCGCATGTAAAGGAAATTGCATGGAAAGCGCTTGAAGATCTTGGTATTGAACCGCTTCATGAACCGATCAGAGGCGGCACAGACGGGGCTGAATTGAGCATGAGAGGACTTCCGTGTCCGAATCTTGGCAACGGCGGCGGCAATTTCCACGGCCGTTATGAATATTGTGTCATTGATGAATTGGAAAAGGCTTCACAGGTGATTCTGCACATCGTTGCAAACACAGAGGAGGAATAACGATGATCTCAACGTGTACCCTGAATCCGTCATTGGATTATTACATGGAATTCCCGGAAAAACTGAAAACCAATACCGCCAACCGCAGTGAGCTTGAATACTATGAAGCCGGCGGCAAGGGAATCAATGTTTCTATTATTTTGAATAATCTGGGTATTCCTACCAGAGCTTTCGGTTTTGTCGGCGGCTTTACCAAGGACTTCTATATTTCTCTGCTTGCCAAGTATGAAAATATCCGTCCTAACTTCACTTATATCAATGGTCATACCAGAATCAACGTCAAGTGCTCTGCTGACGATGCAGTCACCAATCTGAATGCGACCGGTCCGTATATTACGGATGCTGATATGCAGAACCTCAAGAAGAAGGTTGCGGGTCTGTATGAAGGCGACTACTTTGTCATTGCCGGCAATACGCCGGAATATCTGGAAAAAGACGTTGAAGATATGCTGGTCAGCTGCATTGAAAGCGGCGTCCGCATTGTCGTCGATACCAACCCGGTTATTGAAAAAGCCCTGCTGCCGCATCATCCGTTCATGATCAAGACAACCAGTGAAGAACTGGGTGAACTTGTCGGTAAGAAACTGAAGAAGGAAACAGATGTCATCGCTGCTGCCAAGCAGGTTCATGACGCCGGCGTCAGATATGTTATGGTTCTGCTTGATAACAAGACGGCTATTCTTGAATGCAAGGAAGGCGTTTATAAAGCAGATATCATCACCGAAGAAATCCAGGGCGTAAACTTTGTCGGTACCGGTGATTCCCTGGCAGCCGGCTTCCTGATGAACTATCTGCGTTCCCGTGATCCGCTCGATTCCTTCCGTTTCGGTGTTTCCTGCGGTGCTGCTACAGCAACGTCCAAAGGTCTTGGTACAAGAGAAAAAATTGATTCTTTCTACAAGACAACAAACGTTGAAAAGGTCAGCGAATGAAATTTATCAGAAAGATTCTGGCAGCGTTCCTTTGTCTGAGTCTTGCGGCATGCAGTCCGAAATCTTATACCATAACCAATTCAGTTGACATTCAGTATTCCGATGCCCAGATGAACCAGTACAAGTGGATTGGTCAGCCGATTGCTGATTTCCGGAAGATTACATTAAAGGAAGCTTTGCGTTTCTTTGATGCCGGCGGATCTGGTATTCTCTTTTTCGGCTATGTGGGCTGTCAATGGTGTGAAAGGGCAGTTCCCCAGCTGAATCAGGCTGCCAATGATACAAAGACGACCATCTGGTATGTCGATGCCAAGGCACCTGTTGATGAGAAAGACTACAAGCAGATGATGGAAGATCTGGAGGATGTTCTGCAGAAGGATGATGATGGAAATCCAAACTTCTTTGTACCCCTGGTTGTCGGTATAAAAAATGGAAAAGTTACCGGGTCTCATACTTCTCTGGTTTCTTCCTTCAAGCCGGAAGGAAACAACCAGCTGAGTGAATCACAGGCAAGACAACTGCGGAATGAATATCTGAAGATTATTGAAAAAACGGCTGATTGACACAAGGATGACTGAAAAAGCCATCCTTTTTACGATAAAATAAAACCATGACACAAAATCTGCAGGCAAAAAGAGAAAAGGAAAAGCAGATTGTTTCCTTTATGATTCATCTTTATTGCTATAAAAAACACCATACTGAAAAAGGCTGTCTATGTCCGGATTGCCAGACATTGGAAACTTACGCATTGGAAAGAACAGAAAGATGCCCTCGTATGGCGGAAAAGACCTTCTGTTCTTCCTGCCCGGTTCATTGTTACAAACCGGAAATGAGAGAAAGGATCAGAGAAGTCATGAAGTTTGCAGGCCCGAGGATGCTGGTTTATTATCCGACTGCCGCTTTGAAGCATTTCTTTGAAGAAGAAAGAATAAAATGACACAGATAGAAATATCAAAACTGATTGCGCTTGTCTTACGGCACCATCCCGAATTCATCGGCATTGAAGTAGATGAACACGGCTGGGCAGATTGCAAGGCATTGATTCAGGGCATCATTGAGAAGAAACACATTTCTTTTGATCAGACATATCTGGAAAAAATCGTCCGGGAAGATCAGAAACAGAGATATGCCTTCAATGAAGACCACACAAAGATCCGGGCCAACCAGGGCCATTCGATTCCGGTCGACGTGGAATTGAAGGAAAAAATCCCGCCGGTGCTTCTGTATCATGGTACAGGCATGAAGTCGGTGCCTTCCATTGAAAAAGAAGGTCTGCTGCCTATGTCACGTTTGTACGTTCATCTCTCCGCTGATTATATGACGGCTGTGAAAGTCGGTTCAAGACATGGAAAGCCGCTCGTATTTCAGGTGGATTGTGCAGCTATGGTAAAGGACGGCTATGTATTTTATCAGTCAGCGAATGGCGTATGGCTGACAAAGTGCGTGCCTGTACAGTATCTGACCAGATTGTAGAAGACGGAAACTTTCCGCCTTTTTTGTTTTATAATAAAAAAGGTAAAAAACTATGCTTCTGAATTTATTCAATTCCAGTATTTATACATCGGACATCATTGATCTTGAAATTGCCGGCCGGGAAAAGCCGTCTGCCGGCAATCAGAATGTCGAAACCATCTATTATGATATCTGTCTCCACAGAGGCGGCTTCCGGGTAGGTGAGTGTGACCTGAGGGTAGGCATGAATGAAGAACTTTATTATGCCGGCAACATCGGCTACAGGATCTATGACGGCTACCGGGGTAATCATTATGCTTATTATGCCGCAAAGATGCTGATGAATATTGCCCGGGAAAAATACAAGATGGATCATATGATTATCACCTGCTCGCCGGATAATATTCCTTCTGAAAAGACTTTGATCAGACTCGGCGGACATCTGGAAAAGACAGTAGATGTGCCTTCCTGGCATTGGCTTTACAAGCGCGGGGAAACAGTTAAGAATATTTACTCATTTGACTTGTAGTATAATTGAGCTATGCACAAAATATTGAAAATATTGACCAGCCGTCTCTTTATTGTTGTACCGCTTGTCATTGCACAGCTTGTTTTCTTTGTTCTGTTGTTCCGGGAAGTGGCTGTAGGCATGCAGCTGGAGCAGTTCTTATCCGCTGCTTCTGTCATTCTTGCAATTCTGGTCATCAACCGGTGGGAAGATCCTTCTTATCGGATTGGCTGGTTGTTTATAATCCTCGGCATCCCGATTATCGGGATTCCTTTGTATATTCTTGCCGGCAACCGCAAAGTGCCGGCAAAGCTGGCAAACGGGACCATCGCTGCAAACCGGCAGATGGTAGGTCTTCTCGAAAATGATCCGATTGTCTTAGGAGAAGGGGCCAAGGCAGATCCCAATATTCAGAATATTTTCTGGTATGGGTATCAGGCTTCCGGTTTTCCGATCTATGAAGGAACTACGTGTAAATATTATCCTTCCGGGGAAGCATGGCTGCCGGATTATATCGCAGAGTTGAAAAAAGCAAAGCACTTCATCTTCATGGAATATTTCATCATTGACAAGGGTTCTGTCTGGGATGAAATACTTGCTGTTCTGAAACAGAAAGCAGCTGAAGGCGTTGAGGTCAAAGTGATTTATGACGACTTCGGTTCCATTACCCTGCCGGTGAATTATGATAAAAAGCTGAAGGCAATGGGTATTGAAGCTTACCGTTTCAACAAAGTCCACCCGGCTTTCATTATTCAGATGAATAACCGTGATCATAGAAAGATCACTGTTATTGATAACAATGTTGCCTTTACAGGCGGTGTGAATCTTGCGGATGAATATGTCAACCGGATCAATCGTTTCGGCTATTGGAAAGACAGTGCCATCAGACTTCAGGGTAAAGCTGTCTGGTCTATGACCGTCATGTTTCTTGGCATGTATACATTCCTGACTGACAAAAACAAGAAGATCGATTATCTGAAATACAAGCTTCCTTGTGATGAGGTGAGTGACGGCGGGTTTTACCAGCCTTATTCCGATACGCCGACAGATTCCGAGGCAGTTGCCCTCAACATGCATCTGAACATGGTAACCAGGGCAAGACACTATGTGTTTATTGATACGCCATATCTGATATTGACGGAAAATATGATTCAGGCTTTGATCAGAGCGGCAAAGAGCGGTGTTGATGTTCGTATTCTGACACCGCATCATCCGGACAAGCTGCTGGTTTTCCAGATTACCAGAGGCAATTATGCCCGCCTGGTTGAAAACGGGGTCAAAATTTATGAATATACGCCTGGTTTCAATCATGCCAAGAATTTCGTTTCTGATGATAGTCTTGCGATTGTCGGCAGTGCCAATACCGATTACAGAAGTTATTTCCTGCATTTTGAAAACGGCGTGCTCATGCATAACACTCCGGAAATAGAAAAAATACGTGACAACTTTCTGACTTCTCTGCTTGATGCCAGACAGGTGACACGGCGTGATATAGAAAAGGAATTGTGGATTGTAAAAATCATCCGGGCAATTCTGAATATCTTTATTCCATTGGTCTGAGGAGGAAAGTATGAATAAAACGTAGAGCATATAGAAAAAGTAGCGCACATGAAAGAATCCCACTGTGAGGTGGTCAACTTGACCTGCAATAAAGTAGAATGTT
>OMXQ01000050.1 GCA_900315065.1 uncultured Erysipelotrichaceae bacterium | reverse complement strand
GGATTGAATCTGACACCAGATTCAAGATGACTGAGATCCAGAAACATAAAGAGGAACTGGATGAGCACATCTATGCCTGCTTCATAGAGTTAGTCAAGCGGGCTACGCCTTTCTTCAGACAGTTCCTGCATATCACAGAGATGGCTGGAATCAGTTCCCTCTCTGCTATCCTCATCATATCAGAAATCGGTGTGGATATGACAGTCTGGGATAATGCCCGCCAGCTCTGCTCATGGGCAGGGCTTGCCCCCTATAATAACGAGTCTGCAGGAAAGAAGAAGTTAACACGCATTACCAAAGCCGGACAGTATCTGAAGTCCTTGCTGGTACAATGCGCGCTCGCCGCCGTCAGAGATCGCAAGAGCTATTTTGGAATCAAGTACGGAAGAATCAAGAAACGCAGGGGGCACAAGAAGGCAATCATTGCCATTGCCCGCATGATGCTAATTTGTATCTATCATATGATTCTTACCGGAGAATCGTTCCATCCTTCAGACTATGATGAGCTTATGAACCTGAAACCCAGAGAGCCAAAGGAATATACAATCGAATCCGCAATGGACTTTCTTGTCTCGTTTGGCGTAGACCTCGATACCAACATTACTGCTTATAAGCAGGCACCGCCGGCACAATCCCTACACACTGCTGTCTGCTGATTTTCAAACGCCGATCAGTACTATGCTGTTTTATTGCAGCCTTCAGAACTGGCTTTATGTTGATTTATTCACGCTTTATTTCATCTAATATTTTTATATTTGCTTGTAAGTTCAAACAGTCTTATACATCGATCTTGAGAAGTTTCACTTTACCAAATCACAAATTATAGATGTTGTCACAATCAATCTATCTTTATGGTCTCATCTCTTCCTAAGTAAACAGTCACCGTTTTTATACCGTGAAACGCACATTTTTAATTACTCTCTTTCTATTTAAACTATAGTCAATTATTCAGTCAATAAAAAGAATATTATCAATTCTGACTATTTGGTATAATAAATAAAGTATGGCTATTTTCACCCGGCCAAATGGTCAATTCCGCCCGACTCTAACAGCAAAGTGATAGAAGATGATTGGAAATGCCGGATCCTGGAAATTAATACGGACAAGGATCATGTTCATCTTCTTTTTGAAGCATCCCCTCAGACGCAGCTCTCTAAACTGATGAACAATTATAAAACGGTTACTTCCTGAGTACCGTATCCGAGACTATAGAAGAAGCAGTAAGAATTTATATTCAGGAACAGGGAAAGCGTGATAATGAAGGATATCGCCGTCATACAGGAAGAAGAAAGGCGGCTAACCCCGCCTAAACAGCTTGTTCTGTATAGACGAGGTATGCGCCGTAACTAAATCAATCCCAGGCTTGTTGCCTGAGGCTTCAGTATTAAAGGCTCAGGCAAACCTGATAAAGCATTGATATTGGCTCCCACTGTCAACATTGAAAGCCATTCTTTCAAACTGTAACAGCGTTTCAGAAACCACACTTAATATGATGATTACTGCCGTAAATAATTAGCTATTCTATAAGGATGACGTTGCAGACTTCTATGACAAATGCACTTGCGATACAGCACGGAATGAATTGAAGAAACTGATACAGGTCTTCGCATCCAATAAAATTCCAGAAATAGAGGAGTTCTCCTGCACTATGCTCAGATGGCAAAAAGAGATCATCCACTCCTTCATTGTCGTGAAGCAGCGTCATACAGTCAATAAGGACACAGGCCAAGTGGTGTCTGACATAAAACTGAATAATGGATTGATGGAGAACCGGAACTCAATCAACAGGACGATCAGGAAAGCAGCCATTGGATATACCAATTGTGACAGATTCCGCAGCCGCTGCTTCTATTTACTGCGTAAGAGCTTTTGTCTATTGTTGAATCCTGTCATTCCACCAAAGAAGGTTACGCAATGAAATGAACCAGATTTATGTATCTGATACCAGAACAGGAATGGATCACTGATGGAGAAAAGCACTTGTATGGTAAAGAAGCGGAACAGTACCTGCAGGCACGCACTCATTCCCTGAATTGGGTATGCCTCTCAGCCAGACAGCTGATACACAACACAGAATGGGAACTGAAGCAGCAGGAAGAAGCGCAGGATATGATCCAATAATGCCAGGATCACAGACGAAATGCTGGCTCACATGGCATTGTGCTGTGAGATATTCCTGAACGAATATGAAGAAATACTGGAGACGCAGCCGTAACAGGATGTCTCTTCTTGTGTGGACTGCCAGTACATAGTTTCTGACCTTCAGCTTCTGAGCCAATTTCTCTAATAGACGGATAAACAGAATGCCTGCTGCTGTTTCTGCTACAATGCCAAGGCCAAGAAACATTCCGTATGGCATGATGCCTGCTTTGATCGTTAAGCCATAATATCCAAAGATTTTTCCTACTTTAAAATATATCGGGGCAAAGCAGATCAGCCACAGTAAGCCAAGATGAATGATCAGACTGATCTGCCTCACTGAAGTAATACATATAGACTTCTTCCAGAGTTGGCGATGCATCCTGATACGGACAGTCTGGCGGTGTATCACGGATGATGCGGGACATATCCGGTCACGATCTTTTCGGTGTCATGATCAAAAGCACAAAGATTGTCATCCTGCAGGCTGACATCAAAAACCTTGCCTTCCAGATCCTTGCAGAGCTTTGATACCGAATCCATTTTTAAAACTTTCCCCCGCTGCAGCAGAATCACTTCTTTGGCAATAAATTCTATATCAGAAACAACATGGGTAGAGATCAGCACGATGCTGTCACGGGACAATTCTCCAATCATGCCGGAAATGGCAATGCGCTGTTTGGGATCCATACCAGCGGTTGGCTCATCCAGGATTAACAGTTTTGGATGATTCAACAGTGCCTGTCCCAGCAGCAATCGCTGCCGCATGCCGCCGGAAAATGTTCTGATCTTTCTGTGACGCACCTGATACAATTCCAGCCGCATCAGAAGAGAACGGATTTCCTTTCTTGAAACAGCTGGATCCATTCCCTTCAGGCTGGCCATATAGCACATGAATTCTTTTGCGGTGAAGTTTGGATAGTAGGTTTGGATCTGCGGCATATAACCTAGATCATGGAACAAAGTATCACCATCTTTGGCAGTATCTTCCCCATTCCATAATACCTGCCCGGAAGTCTGTTTCAGGTTACCGGTGATGATATTCATCATTGTGCTCTTGCCGGATCCATTTGGCCCAAGAAGTCCATAGATACCAGGCGCCAAAGTCAAACAGACATCATTCAACGCGCACAGGCTCCCATACATATGTGTCAGATGTGAAAGACAAAGTTCCATAACCCCCTCACAATCTCATCAGGCCTTGGCAGAAACAACCTGATCCAGATCACAGCGCAGATAGTTTTCTTCACTGATCCATCCTGATATCAGATTATTCCCCTGCATAACTCTGCCGATCTGACCGTGTTCTGTCAGATACTGATAACCAAATTTCATAACATTTTCTTCATTGTCAATCAGCTCTGGATAATCCTGCCTGTTATTCCCATCCAGATCAATCATGCTTTCCACAAGAGAAGAACCATCTGTTTCTTTTTCCAGAAAGCGGACATGATTTCCAAAAAACCAGGCACGGCTCAATATCTTTGGAGAGGAATAGATCACCTGATTTTCCATCGTTCCAAGATCAAGTAAGTGTATATTATTTGATTCGATATAAACTAATTTATCCTGATAGCTAAGCTGATATGGATCAGAAAAATTAAAGTATCCCTGATCAGAATCCGTAATCTTCACTTTTTCACCTGAAGTTAAATCAAGAACAGATAGCTCACTGAAGACATATTCGCTGCCATTTACAGATTCACGCGGTTCGCTATGAACAATCACTGCTTTCTGACCATTGCCGCAAATAAAATTGTCATAATCATTACAATTTTCGAGCTTTTTTCTCTCAAAGGTCTGAAGATTGATCGTGTCAGTATATGTAGTGGACGTTTGCTGCATTGTATCTTCAGCTGTTTCAAATCTCTGAATCGATACATACAATAAACCATGTGACAGAATCATACTTCCAATTACTTCCCAGATACGGCCATCATCTGAGCGCTCATATTGTGCAATCACTTTTCTCTCATTTGTCTCGGGATTGTGACAGACAATTTCAAACTGATCACTGTCATTCTGCCGTGTGTAATACCATATGCCCTGATAAGCAATAAAGGATTGGGCATTGCCAATGTAGCTGTGACAGGTAGGATCATGATGCTTACATCCAGGTTCAAAGCAGTAATAGGCGAATTGATCAGATACATCTGGATCACAATACCTTACCGCAGTTCCAAGTTTCAGCAGACCGTCTCCGGAACCAGATGGAACAATTGAGCCATCATTCGTATTGGCAGCTGACAGATTTTCAAAATCTGTCAGAGGTGTTTCAGATAATGATATATCATCAATGGTACGATGTTGATCAGAGCTAATCTGAGGCGATGCGGATGGACTGCCTGTTTGCACAGCAGATATTGGTGCAGCTGAACACCCACAAAGAATCAGAGATGATGCAAGAAGAAACAGATACTTATTCATAGTTCCTCCCTATCTGAAAAGAGGAGATTCCTCCTCTTTTTCAGGTAACAATATTGCGCAAAATAATACTAATGTTCACCAAAACCTGTAATATTTATGACAACAGATTGTTGTCCCCATTCTTATATCTTCCCATATAGTCCCTATTTGTAAGTGCTTTCATCTTCTAGATAAAAATTAGCACACTACAATTGATCATTCAATATTTCTATAATATTTTCCTGATAGTTTCTAAATTGCAAAACGCAGTGCAACAGCACTATTGCATTGTATTGGCTTGCATTCCGATCATGGACGCAAGCAAGACAGTCATGAAAGAATCAGGAGACGCTTTTTCTTTCCTCTGCTGCCCGTCTTATCACTATTTCTGCTGCATCCGTATCAGACGAGTTCAAAGCAACAAGCACAGACGGAATGCAAGTTCACATAGCTGTCTGTTCAAAATACACCTGAATACCAGGAAAATTACTACAGGTAATTCATATCTGTCTGTTATTCCGTTTTGTCAATCAGCGGAAGTGTCATAGTATAAGAGAAACCCGGATAGCCGTCACTGCTGTCATATGCAATCTGATATTGATAGTCTTTCATGATAGCTTTGACATCATCCACTTTATCATCCGGAATCTTTACAGATATCTGTTCCTTGGCTGTGCCTGCTGTATACCCTTCAGCGGGACAAAGATCTGTATCATCTGGTGATTCGTCTGCGTTGTCAATAATGGTAACCATGTCCAGAAATTTCTGGTCTTCAATCTGCATACTTCCGGTATGCCTGTTCATTGGCTGATCCAGATGAAGTTCAGTACCGATATCATAGTGATCGCCATGCGGAATAATAAACTGACAGCCTTTTACATGCACTGCCGCATCATCTTTCTTCTGGCATCCACTGAAGATACCAGCAAAAACAAGACACAGAACCCCTTTTTCATAAATGAATAATGCTATTCTTTCCAGTCTCACTTTCATCGATGAGCTTTGCGATTCTTTGAGGAATCAGGCATTCTATCTGCGTATATGCCTTGTACATCATTGCCCAATCATTACAGCACCAATAAGACAGTTTATGATCTGGATCGATTCTGTCGATGCGAGCATTTGCATTCTTTCTGACAATTCCGGATGCCATAACTTCACCATCTTCATCGCAACTATCTAACATCAGCCCTTCAATCATCTGCTCTTCCGCCGTAGCCAGTAACAAACGGCGCTTGTCATTGTTATACTTTGATCTGATTGTTCTTCCTGATTTGTAATTCAGCTTCAGTATCAATCCAAAGTATTTTGCTGCATAAACTCCTCTCTGATCCTCATTCAAAAAGATATTAAAGCAGCGTTCAAAGACGTCATAGAGCTGGGCACGAAAGCTGGCATCCTCTTCCAAAGCAATCATCGCCTCATTCCGTTTTTCAGCATTATTATTTTCTGGCTGACGGATAATGCTGCCTCCTGTTTTCACCAATAGTGTATATTCTGCATCTGGATTCAGTTTGATCCGTAAATCCTTTGTGACAGTTAAAATCTGATGCTTATACAGCGCAGAGATATCAAGCACCATTTCATTCACTTCCAACAACCGAGGCTTTGGATCCAGGATCCCATTCTCCTTTGGGATCTGCATCTGCATAATGCTCCGCCATGATCTAACGTTTCTCATATTCTTCCTATTTCTAATTCAGTTCACCCAACGATTTATTTTGTACCAGGCCCTTCATAGCTTTTCAGATACATCACTGTACGTAGCAGAATAGCATTGCCTTCATCTGCTCTGATGTCTTTGATCAGCACATCTATATCGTGATAATCAGTTCCTTCAGATACGTTAATCCACTGAAAATAATTCTGCAGTTCATCTGGATTCATTTCTTTCAGCATGGAATAAACCAGCTGAACAAGAGCATTCCTGAAGAATCGTGACTGCTTCTGTTCCCTTCTGTATTCTAGTTCCAGTTGTTTGAGCTTTGCTGATAAGCCATAGAAAGCGCTGTTCAGCACTTCCGATTCATCGTACAATGTAAGATCTTCATCTGCCGGCAATCCATCGTCTGCAGCAACAATGATTGTTTTCTGCATCAGCCAGGAATCCTGAACCTGAGCATTTCTATTTTTTGACTTGTTCATTTCCTTCTCTCCAATAAAAAAAGACGTTCCTGCTAATTTGGCTGAAACGTCTTATTTCTGCGCTATTCAAACGCTATTCACTTTTCCTGTGGTTTTGCTTTTGTTCTTGACCACTGATCCAGCATCAGAAGAATCGCTGTCTGCATCTGCTTCGATGTGTAGTTCTTTGGAAAATACTTTCTCAAATCTTCGAAGTCAAATACGACACGATTCAGTGGACTCTTCTTATCCTCATCCATGATGCTTTCGATCAGCTCTGGTGTGCATTTTCCTTCCTGACTGGATTTCTTGAGCCGCTGAGCCTGTGACAGAGATGGAGGGGTCTGCATGATATCCATGGCTTCAAAGAATTCCTTCTGTTCCTGTGGTTTCAGATAAGAAAGCTCAACGGCCGGATTGAATGCAATCTTTTTCTCGTCGACCATTTCCAGAAGCTCAGGGATCAAGTTGTTCAAGCGCATAAATCTCTGCACCTGTCTCCCACTCTCACCAGTTTCTTTTGCAATCTGCTCTCTTGCGCCTAACTTCTGGCCAACTTGGCCAGAAGTTCCTAAATCACTTCTCTGCCCCTGACGCTTCATCGCATCCATCTTCATCTGATAAGCCTTTGCGCGTTCACTAGGCAGAATGTGTTCTCTCTGAAGATTGGAGTCTACCATGAGGATGGTTGCTGTATCATCGTCCATCTCCCTTACAATAACCGGCATCTCATCCTTTCCGGCAAGCTTGGATGCATACCGTCTGCGATGACCGGAAATCATCTCATATTCGCCGTTACCAAGCGGCCGTACAATGGCTGGTACAAGAACACCATACTCACGGATGCTGTCAGCAGTCTTGCGCATATCTTCATCATCTACCACCTTGAAGGGATGATTCTTAAATGAATGGATCTTATCCAGTTTGACCATGATGACATGTTCACCTGTGTCCTGCCTGGTCTCCTCAGTTGAGAAAATCTCGTCATAGCTCTTCAAACTGATGTTAACTCCCTTATTTCGCATTCTGCAGCACCTCCTTCGTTAATGTTCTGTATGCATCTGCTACCTTTCCTCTGGGATCGTAAGTGAAAATACTCTTTCCTTCTGCACTGATCTCTGCAGCACGAGTGGACCTTGGAATTTCAGTAGTAAATACTCTGATCTTCTTTCCATAGGTTGCCCGGATCATTCCGCTGATTTCTTTGGCATAATTTGTTCTTCCATCCACCATGGTGAGCAAGATGCCCTCGATCCTGAGCTTTGGATTGATCTGCCGCTTGACCTTATTGATGGTCTGCAGAAGCTGCTCAAGCCCCTTTGCCGACAGATAATTAGCCTGTACCGGAATCAGCACCTTATCTGCTGCAACCAAGGCATTGACCGTTAACATGCCAAGGCTCGGCATGCAGTCCAGCAGAATGTAATCGTAACTGCTTCTGAACTGCTCCAACAGCTGCATCAGGATGCGCTCCCTGTTCATCGTATTTACAAGTGAAACCTCTAGCCCTGCAAGTGAGATATTCGATGGGATAAAATCAATTCCCTCATTCTGATGCAGAATGACATCCTTGAGTGAAATTGAATTCTCACTTATAGTGCTGTTGAGGAGATCGGACAAAGTCAGGGACAGATCATCTGGCTGCGGATACCCAAGACTGATAGTCAGAGAAGCCTGTGGATCTGTATCGATCAGCAATACTCTGTATCCCTCTCGTGCCAAACCGATCCCAAGATTCTCAACGGTGGTAGTCTTAGCGGTACCACCTTTTTGATTGACAACCGCAATCACGGTTGATTTATTTTTCATAGCTCTTCTCCTTCATTCCAATTAGCCATAGCGTATTGTGCTTTTGCTCCGTAGTAATGATCGATAGTCAGCGGAGCGTTATAGATTGTCGTCAGCAGATATTGCTTGATGTTGCGAATATCCGTTGTTTGTACCTGGAAGCAGTCCAGGATGTAATCAATATGGTCGTATTCAAGTTTCATGAATCTGCTCTTTACCACTTCGGCTGGCATATCTTCTCCCGCTATCCTGAAAACTTTTGCTTTACTGGTTAATACCTCCACCAGGATTTCAAAGATCTCATCGATTCTGCCGCGGTAATACGGATACCTCATCAGCAGGTCATCGTAGTACAGCTTGTCCTTCAAATACTTTTCAAGATGAAGACGCTTCTTCATCAGATCATATCCATCCGATACAGTATGCATTGATCCACTGGAAGGCTGTGGTAATGCTGATTGATTGATAGAGTTAATCTCGTTAATTTCAGTCTTGTTATTATCAGTATTATTAGTATGTGATTTCCATGATTCTGGACTCATGATTTTCACAACCTCTGATTCATGATTTTCATGATTCAAGACTTGTGATACTCCGGCTTTCTCAGAGTTATCTATTTCAGACTCATGATTTTCATGATTCTGGACTTGTGACGGTTTCGGATGCTCTTCATCCAGTCCCGTCGTAAAATCTTTGACATAGATCAAGGTAGGTTTTCCTTGCCCTTGTCTTTCTCTCTCAATCAAGCCGATTTTTTCCAGTTCCTTCATCATCCTGGATACCTTTTGATTGGCACAGTGCAAATCTGCCATCACCTGTTCAAGTGTGTAAATGATGTAGACTCTTCCCTTGTCATCAAGCCATCCATTCTTGCTTGATAAGGCCGCCCGATCTAACATCAACGCGTACAGAAGTTTCGCATCAAGTGAAAGCTGATCAAAACGCTCGTCTACGATCAGAATCTTTGGAATCTGATAGAATGCAAACTGCTCTGCCTGCCGTCCTGTAAAATAATCGAACTTCATTTTTCTTTTCCTCCTTTCTATTTCCCGGCATAGAAAAAGGGCGCCGGTTTATTGGAAATGCAATAAATCGCGTCCATATTTAGATCGATCTCATTTGTCTGAAACTAATTTTTCATCAGTTTTTGTAGCTATGGCGTTGAGGTTGATAGCGATACTTACTCTAAGATATGGTTCAGCACGTTTCCGATAGCCCAATTGATCAGTTTTACTAAACGACCTATGTTTGAAAAAGTGCCTAAAATTCAGGATTTCTACGAGTTCACAATTTGTAGTCAAATCATCGCGTTGGCAACTGTCAGATCCAGGAAGCGTGCATACTCATCGATCTTTTCCTTTTCATCAATAAAACGTTTGGCAAACATCGCAAAGCGGGAACGGATTTCTTCACTGCCGTCAGAAATCCATGTTCCTTCCAGACTGTTCATCTCTTTTTCCATGTTTGTCAATTCTTCCAGCATTTCTTCATTCAGGGTGCGGAGCTTGTCCGCTGTGTCTTTGACTTCCTGCAGTGATATTCTGATTTCTGACATTTTTCGTTTCCTCCTATTGTCTTAATCCCTGGGCTGCAGCCATCAGTTCTTCTTCGGTGGAACGGTATGCCCGGGCACTGTTTCTGAGAAAGTCAGTATATTGCGAGCACAGGACAGAAATCTCGCGGAAGTCAGATTGAAAAGAAGAAATCTGCGTGGCAAAAGCAGTGTTATCACGCCCATGCCAGGCACTTCCCATTTCTTCAACGGCCGCAAACAAAGCATTGGTATTTCTGACATATTCCTGGTTCATTTCATCCATGCGGGCAGCACAGGAATCAAGCTGCTCCGGAGTTACGGTAATCTGTTTCATGCATGTACCATCCTTTCTGCTTTATTGTTCACGCCCTTTGCCCCAAATCTAAAAAAAAAGCAGAATTTTACTTCTGCTCTTCTTTCTTATGAATTTCAGCGATGATATCGTCGATACGTCTGCCCTGTTCTTCGGTTCTGTCAATGACGAAGGTCAGATCAGGACATCTTCTGATATCCAGCATCTGGGAAAGCTGGGAACGGATATATCCCTTGGCTCTGCTCAAAGCATTCAGACCAGCCTGCGCTCTTTCCTCACGGCCATAGAATGCGCAGTAAACCGTGGCATAGCTGTGGTCATTGGAAACATGAACATCCGTGATCGTAACCAGACCCACATCCGGATCTTTGAGGTCAAACTGGACAATATCGGAAATATCCTTGCGGATCAGAGATTCCAGTCTTCTCTGCTTGATGGTATTTGCCATAGATTATTCTACCGGCACCTCTCTGGCTTCATAGAACTCCATCGTATCGCCGATTTTGATATCGTTATAATTCTGGATTGTCATGCCGCACTCAAAGCCCTTGAGGACTTCCCTGGCATCATCCTTGAATCTCTTCAGAGAACCCAGCTTGCCGTCATAAATGACAATACCTTCCCGAATCAATCTGACGGAAGATGTATTGGTAACTTTACCATCCGTAATCATACAGCCGGCAATCGTTCCAACCTTGGATACCTTATACGTTTCACGAACTTCAGCTTCACCGATCGTAACATCTTCATAAACAGGTTCCAGAAGACCTTTCATGGCATTTTCCATTTCTTCCGTAGCCTTGTAAATAATGTTATGGAGACGGATTTCGACTCCGGCTTCTTCAGCCTTCTTACGGATATTGGCATCCGGTCTTACATTGAAGCCGATGATCATGGCATGAGATGCATCTGCCAGCATAATATCAGATTCCGTAATGGCACCAGCAGTGGCATGGATGACATTGATATGGACATCGCCGACTTCCAGCTTTTCCATAGAAGTCTTGACAGCTTCAGCAGAGCCCTGAACATCAGCCTTGATGATAATCGGAATTTCCTTCAATTCACCGGATTCAATCTTTTCAGACATATCTTCCAGCGTCATTGCGGAAGACTTTCTTCTTTCAGATTCAATCTTGCGTCTTCTTCTGCGGTCAGCCAGTGCTCTGGCTTCCTTTTCATTTTCGAAAGCACGGAAGAGGTCGCCGGCTTCCGGAACATCATTCAGACCGATGACTTCAATCGGCGTAGAAGGACCAGCCTTCTTCAACTCATGTCCGTTTTCATCCGTCATCTTTCTGACTCTGCCGAAGCAGGAACCGACAACAATCGGATCCCCCTGCTTCAAAGTACCTGTCTGTACCAGCAGGGTTGCGACCGGACCACGGCCCTTATCCAGCTTGGCTTCAATTACAGTACCGGTACCGACATGATCCGGATCCGCTTTGAGTTCCTTGACATCTGCAACCGTCAGGATGGTTTCAAGAAGATCGTCAATACCGATGCCTTTCTTGGCAGAAGTACGGACAAAGATCGTATCGCCGCCCCATTCTTCCGGCATGATGCCAAGATCTGCCATTTCCTGCATGACATGATCAGGATTGGCAGCCGGTTTATCAATCTTGTTTACAGCCACAACAATCGGAACCTTGGCGGCCTTGGCATGGTCAATAGCTTCTCTTGTTTGCGGCATGACACCATCATCTGCAGCGACAACGATAACTGCGATATCAGTTACGGAAGCACCGCGGGCACGCATGGCCGTAAATGCTTCATGACCTGGTGTATCCAGGAAAGTAATTTTACGACCGTCGATTTCTACCTGATAAGCACCGATCGCCTGCGTAATGCCGCCTGCTTCGCCAGCAGCTACCTTGGACTTACGGATGGTATCCAGCAAAGTGGTCTTGCCATGATCGACATGACCCATGATGGTTACAATCGGAGGCCGCTCCATCATATTTTCAGGCTTGTCGCCGTCAAAGACCAGAGTGTCTTCTTCTCTTTCCTTGACCTTGGTCGGTTCAATATCATAATTGATGCAGACCAGTTCTACTGTATCATCATCGAGGGCAGTATTGATGGTAACCATCTTGCCTTCCATGAACAGCATCTTGATGATATCACTGGACTGACGGCCGGTCTTTTCAGCCAGCTCACCAACCGTGATACCTTCTGTATAGGTAATCGCATGAATATCCGGAGCAGCCGGTTTTCTAGGTCCTTCGAAATTACTGCGGTTACGATTATTATTGAAATTCTTCTTATGTGCGTTGTTATTGTTCTTCTTCGCACCATTGCTGTTTCTCTTCTGCTTCTGTGGCATATATTTTCCTCCTTCTTTTCATGCAAAGCTCATAAGACTTTGCTAGCCCAAACTTTTTTGTGCATCCCTTCTTTCTGTTCTTATTCTTTTGTTTTATTTCTATTACTGAATCTTGCTGAGAATCTCAGCATAGAATTCTTCCGGAATATCTACCCCAAGAGCTCTGGCAAGAGCCTTGTTCTTTTTCGCAGTTTCAACTGCTTCAGTGGATTTCTTCAGATAAGCGCCATGGCCGTTTGCCTTGCCGCTGAGATCTACCTGAAGATTTCCTTCCGGTGTTCTGACAATACGGAGCAGTTCCTTTTTCGGCAGCTGTTCACCCGTCGCAACACACCTGCGCATCGGAATCTTCTTCGGCATGATTACTTGATGTCCTCGTCGTAAAGATCGTCGTAATCATCGTAATCGATGTCGTCGTATTCAGCTTCCTGTTCACGCTTCTGCTGTTCTTCAATTTCAGCCAGTTCTTCTTCCGTATAAACTGGTGCAGCCGGTGCAGAGAAGTTCTTCTTGATCTGCTTTTCAAGATCCTTGTTGCGGACTCTGTGTTCTTCTTCGTCCTTCTTCTTTCTTCTCTTCGGCTTGGCATCCTGCTTCGGCTTGGATGTATCAGCCAGCTTTTCAAAGACAGAGACATAGGTATTCTTGGCAGCCATTTCTTCCAGGTCAGCATGTCTGGAAACCTTTTCTTCTTCGTTTTCTTCCGCTGGTTCAGCTTCTTCGGCAGGTTCTGCTTCAACCGGCTCTGCTTCTTCTTCAGGTTCAGCAGCTTCTGCTTCAGGCTTTTCTTCAGCTTCAACCTCAGCTTCTGCCTTTTCCTGCGGAACAGCTTCTGTTTCTTCTGCCTTTTCTTCCGGTTCTTCATCCATCTTAGTCATCAGGTTTTCGGAAACGGTTTCTGCCATTTCATCAGGAATAACATCTTCATTTTCCATGATTTCAGCTTCAGCAGCCTTGGCAGCTTCAATCTTGGCAGAAGCAGCCAGTCTTCTTTCTTCAGCTTCTCTGGCTTCCTTTTCCATGCGGGCAGCCTTGTCACGATCAAGTTCTGCCTGACGTGCCTGTTTCTTTTCTTCTGCTTCTTTGACAAGAGCATCATAATCAAGACCAGCTTCTTCAATTTCTGCACGTGTCTTGATATCGATCTTGCGGTTTGTCAGCTTGACAGCAAGACGGGCATTCTTGCCTCTTTTGCCGATGGCAAGAGAAAGCTGATCCTCATCAACAACGACTAACAGAGAACGCTCATCGCTTCCTGGCAGCACTGCATTCACAACTGCAGGTGCCAATGCATTTCTGACGAGTTCTGTCAGATCATCACTCCACTGGAAGATATCGATCTTTTCACCCTTGAGTTCTTCAATAACCTGCTGAACACGTGTCCCGCGCTGGCCGATGCAGGCACCGATCGGATCAACATCAGGATTATGGCTCAGAACAGCCATCTTAGTTCTTTCACCGGCTTCTCTTGCAATCGCACGGATTTCAACTGTGCCATTGTAAATTTCCGGAACTTCACGTTCAAACAATCTTCTGACAAGCATTGCATCTGCTCTGGAAACCAGAACCTGGGAACCCTTGGTATCCCGGTTGACTTCAGAAATGATAACTCTGATCTGCTGGCCTTCAACCAGACGCTCATTCGGGATCTGGGCAGACTTAGGCATCATGGCAACTGTCTTGCCAAGGTTGACCAAAGCAAACTTTTCCTTGACGGATTCAACAACACCAAGAACCAGTTCATTCAGCTGATCAGCATATTCGTTATATACAGCAACCTTTTCAGCTTCTCTGATCTTCTGCTTCATGACGTTGCGGGCCAGAGTAGCAGCAGCTCTGGACATGGTATTGACTTCAATCGGACGGGAAACCTTGTCGCCGATCTGCGCATCCGGATTGATCTCTCTGGCATCTTCCAGGGAAATTTCCAGCTCGTCATCATCCACATTATCCGTAACAATATAATTCTGATACAGATCAATAGTCTGTGCCTTTTCATTCAATTCAGCAACGACATCGATGTCCATCAATTCAGCATCCTTCTTGTATGCCTTTGCCATTGCTTCCTTCAAAGCGTCAATAACGACATCTTCCGGAATATTTCTTTCTTCTTCGACTGCATTCAATGCTTTGAGCAGTTCCTTGTACTTTAACTTCATTTTTTATAATCTCCTATATCTTTACCGCAAGGCGGATAAATGCAATATTTTCCTTTGTGAATTCAGCTTTACGTCTGGCTGCTTTGTCACGATACTCTAAGGTGATGACGTCATTTTCCACAGAAAGAATCGTACCCGTGACCTCCATCATTTTCCTGACAGGTTCCCTGAATTTCACATATACATATTCTCCCTGCATATGATCCAGTTCCTGCAGATCCTTGATTTCTCTTTCTGCGCCCGGACTGCAGACTTCCAATGTGTACTCTTCCTGGATTTCATCATTCTGATCCAGAATTTCACTCAGCTTTTCACTGACTTGTGCACACGTATCGAGGTCCATGGTCCCATCATCCTTGATAATCGAAACTTCAAGGACATTTTCTTTGCCGGTACGCCACACAAGATCATACAGTCTGACCCTGCCGTCGGCGAAGACCGGTGCAAACAGTTCTTTCAACTTTTCTGTTCTGTCCATATCTCTCCTAACACAAAGTAAGGAGAGCTTGCGCTCTCCTTTTTCAAAACCATGATTAATATACAATTATTTTCCAGCAATGGCAAGAGATAATCACTCAAAAACCCGCGCTGCTTTCACAGCTTTCTGCCATTTTTCATACCGGCTGTCAGCTGCTTCTCTGGAAATGGAAGGCTTGTAAATGGAATCTGCTCCGGTGCAGCTTGCCACATCATCAAAATCCTTCCAGAAACCTACTGCCAGGCCTGCTAAATGCGCAGCCCCCATTGCCGTTGTTTCAACGATCTTCGGACGATCGATTTCACACTGAAGCAGATCCGACTGGAACTGCATCAGATAATTGTTTGCACTTGCACCGCCGTCTACCTTCAGCTTTGTAATCGGAACTCCGGAATCAGAAACCATGGCATCCAGGACGTCTCTGGTCTGATAAGCAAGGGATTCCAAAGTAGCTCTTGTGATATCTTCCTGGGTCGTACCTCTGGTCAGGCCGAAGATTGCGCCTCTTGTCCGATCATCCCAATACGGAGCACCTAAACCGACAAAAGCTGGCACCATGATGACACCATTATGCGGATTGGCTCTTTCTGCCCATTCTTCTGACAAGCTGGATTTCGGGAAAAACTTCATCTGATCACGCAGCCACTGGATGGCAGAACCGGCAACGAAGATAGAACCTTCCAGAGCATAGGTAATGTGACCGTTCATCCCGCAGGCAATCGTTGTTAACAAGCCGTTATGAGAAGGCATCGGCTTTTCACCTGTATTCATCAACAGGAAGCAGCCGGTTCCATAAGTGTTTTTGGCATCTCCTGCTGCGAAGCAGCCCTGTCCGAACAAGGCAGCCTGCTGGTCGCCGGCAACCCCGGCAATCGGCACTTCATGTCCGAAGAAATGATAGGAAGCAGTTCTGGCAAGAATACCTGAACTGTCTTTTACTTCCGGCAGCATGCACATCGGAATATTCAAAATCTGACACAATTCCTCGTCCCACTTTTTTTCATAAATATTATAGAGAAGCGTACGCGAAGCATTTGTATAATCCGTCGCATGAACCTTACCGCCGGACAGACACCAGATCAGCCAGGAATCGATGGTTCCTGCTAACAATTTTCCTTCTTCTGCCATTTTCTGAGCACCCGGAACCTGATCCAGCATCCATCTGATCTTGGTTGCTGAGAAATAAGGATCAATTCTCAAGCCTGTCTTCTTACGGAATAGATCATCGTATCCTTTTGCTTTCAGATCATCACAGATTTCCATTGTCTGTCTGGATTGCCATACGGCAACCTTGCAGATAGGAAGATTTGTCTCTTTATTCCATATAACAGTTGTCTCACGCTGATTTGTGATACCAATACCGATAACCTGGCCGGGATCAATCTGAGCCTTCTGGATGACTTCTGCCATGCAGGCAAGTACCGAAAGCCAGATTTCATTAGCATCGTGTTCAACCCAGCCCGGCTTGCGGAAATACTGGGTGAATTCCTTCTGGGCTGAGGTGACAATTTCGCTATTGTGATTAAAAAGGATGGCACGGGAAGATGTCGTTCCCTGATCAATCGCCATGATATATTGTTCCATGTTTTCCTCCAAAAATAAGTAATGTAACCGCTATTATTATTATCTGTTCCTGAAAGAGAGAAAACAATATACATATTGAAAAACTGTCTGAAGAAAACGGGTTTCCTGATGACAAATAGAAAAAGACCGGTCAGGTTACCCTTTCCGGTCCTTGAATGAACAAGGAATTACTTCTTTGTTGTCTTCTTAGCAGTCTTCTTAACTGTCTTCCTGACAGTCTTCCTGGCAGCAGCACGTTCTGCCTTCTTGGCAGCGTCAACTGTGATAGCAGCCTGGGCAGCAGCCAGACGAGCCAGAGGTACACGATATGGAGAGCAGGAAACGTAGTTCAGACCAAGTGTCTGGAAGAACATAATGGACTTCGGATCGCCGCCATGTTCACCGCAGACACCCAGGTGGATATCCTTACGGGTAGCACGGCCATGTTCAGCAGCCCACTTGACCAGCTTGCCGACACCATTGACATCGATATGAGCGAACGGATCATCATCATAGATGTGCTTGTCATAGTAAGAACCAAGGAACTTGCCTGCATCATCTCTGGAGAAGCCGAATGTCATCTGAGTCAGGTCGTTTGTACCGAAGGAGAAGAACTCAGCTGTTTCAGCCAGTTCACCTGCATTGATTGCACCACGCGGTACTTCGATCATAGTACCGATATGGTATGTCATCTTGACGCCTGCTTCAGCAATTACCTGATCAGCTGTTTCTCTGATAATGCCTGCAACATAATCAAGTTCCTTCTTTTCACCGACCAGCGGTACCATGATTTCAGGTTCAAGGTGCCATGTCTTGTGCTTCTTATTGACTTCGATTGCAGCCTTGACAATAGCTCTTGTCTGCATAGCGCCGATTTCAGGATAAGTAACATCCAGACGGCATCCTCTGTGACCCATCATCGGGTTGAATTCCTTCAGCTTTGCATCAGCTTCCTTGACTTCTTCGACAGTGATGCCCATCTTGTCAGCTGTTTCCTTGATAGCTTCCGGTGTGTTAGGGAGGAATTCATGCAGAGGCGGATCCAGCAGACGAACTGTAACTGGTCTGCCCTTGAGTGCTTCGAAGATGCCTTCGAAGTCTTCCTGCTGATATGGTTCCAGAAGTTCCAGAGCCTTAGCACGCTGTTCCGGCTTTGTAGCTACGCAAAGCATACGGATAGCTTCAATTCTTTCCTTG
Organism: uncultured Erysipelotrichaceae bacterium; assembly: GCA_900315065.1. GTDB lineage: Bacteria > Bacillota_I > Bacilli_A > Erysipelotrichales > Erysipelotrichaceae > Bulleidia. Next base: position 1,963 of record OMXQ01000050.1, on the reverse strand, counting down.
GAGTTGAAGAACATATGTTCTGTACGAACCAGACCTACGCCCTGAGCACCGAAGGAGAGAGCTCTTGCTGCATCTTCCGGTGTATCAGCGTTTGTTCTGATTTCCATTGTTCTTCTTTCATCTGCCCACTTCATGAATGTAGCAAAGTTGCCGGTAATAGCTGCCGGAACCTTCTTGATTTCACCTCTGTAGACCAGACCTGTATTACCATCAACGGAGATGATGTCGCCATCCTTGAATGTTTCACCATTGACTGTAAATGTCTTGTTTGCTTCGTCGACCTTTAATTCGCCGCAGCCGGATACACAGCATGCACCCATACCACGAGCGACAACGGCAGCGTGAGATGTCATACCGCCGCGGACTGTAACGATAGCTTCAGATACGTGCATACCGGCGATATCTTCAGGAGATGTTTCCAGACGAACCAGAACAACCTTTTCGCCCTTGGCTGCCTTTTCTTCAGCTTCCTTGGCTGTGAAGACGATTGCACCTGTGCCGGCACCCGGAGCAGCTGCCAGACCATGAGTGATGACATTGCCCTTCTTAGCCTTCAGATCATCCTTGTCGAATGTAGGATGGAGCAGATCATCAAGCTGCTTAGGTTCAACCATCATCAGAGCCTGATCTGTTGTAATCAGACCTTCCTTGACCATATCAACGGCAATCTTCAGAGCAGCGTTTGCAGTTCTCTTGCCGTTTCTGCACTGCAGCATGAACAGCTTGCCGCCCATGATTGTGAATTCCATATCCTGCATATCATGGTAATGCTGTTCCAGATTATCACGAACCTTGACCAGATCTGCATAAGCTTCCGGCATTGTTTCTTCCAAAGACGGATACTTCTTCTTACGATCAGCTTCGGAGATGCCTCTTGCCTTAGCCCATTCCTGAGAACCCTTCTTGGAAATCTGCTGCGGAGTACGCGCACCGGAGACGACATCTTCGCCCTGTGCATTGATCAGATATTCACCATAGAAATACTTGTGTTCACCTGTAGCAGGGTCTCTGGAGAAGCAGACACCAGTGCCGCAGTCGTTGCCCATGTTGCCGAATACCATTTCAACAACAGAAACAGCAGTACCCCAGGAATCCGGGATATCATTCATACGTCTGTAGTAAATAGCACGTTCATTGTTCCAGGAACGGAAGACAGCCATGATTGCTTCATTCAGCTGTACCAGCGGATCCTGCGGGAAGTCTTCACCAAGAGTCTTCTTATAGAGATCCTTGAATTCAGCTGTCAGAGCGACCATATCGTCGCCATCCAGATCAATATCATCCCTGACGCCCTTCTTTTCCTTCATAGCGTCAATGAGCTTTTCAAATTCAGCCTTATCGCAGCCCTTTACAACGTCACCGAACATCATGACGAATCTGCGGTAAGAATCATAAGCGAAACGCTTGTTGCCGGACTTTTCTTCAACTGTCTTGACAACTTCATCGTTCATGCCGAGGTTCAGGATTGTATCCATCATACCTGGCATAGATGCACGTGCACCGGAACGAACGGAAACCAGAAGCGGATTCTTCTTGTCACCGAACTTCTTGCCGGTAGCCTTCTGCAGCCATGCTGTGTACTTGTCAATCTGTGCCTGAATGTCAGCGCTGATCTTTTCGCCGTCTTCATAGTACTTGTTGCAAGCTTCTGTGGTAATGGTGAAACCATTTGGAACCGGCATGCCCAGGTTGGACATTTCAGCCAGGTTTGCACCTTTGCCGCCAAGCAGCTCACGCATCGTGCCGTTGCCCTCGGCAAACTTATAAACATACTTTTTAGCCATTATAGCCTCCCTATTTAACAGTTTGATTATAAGGCAACCGTTTTCATTCATCAATATTTTCACAAAAAAATTTACATGAATTAAAAACGCTATGTTCGAGCTAAGTGTTGGTCCCGGTATCTGAATTAGTCTCCGCAAATATGCCATAGTGGTATTCCTCGTAGGCCGTGCGGAGATCT
>OMXQ01000011.1 GCA_900315065.1 uncultured Erysipelotrichaceae bacterium | reverse complement strand
TTGATTATGGGTTGTGCATTGATTGCCTTGGAGCTTCCAGGTCTTCGCCTACAGTGTCACCTGGGGACAAGTTCATAGTACTTATGATAGAATCGTTATCAGCCGTTTATGGCGCCTTCATTCGTTAAGATACTTCACTAGCAAGAGTATTTTATCATGGAGGTATTTTTCTTTAGGAGGGGTAGTCTACGCGATTTCACAGCGGTACCCTACGGCAAAAAGAAAAGGGCATTTTTGGTGCCCTACATGATTTAACAGCGCTAGTCCCACCCTACGCAAAATTACAGCGCCAAAAAAAGGGCAGGTTTTTTTCGTGGTCAGAAGCCTGCAGGATAGGTTACAATCCAGGTATGAATAATAAAATTCTTTTCTTAGACATTGACGGCACCATCCGCAACTTTGACGGCACGATTCCTGCTTCTGCTCTGAAGGCTTTGAAACAGGCAAAAGCAGCCGGTCATCAGCTTGTGATTTCAACTTCCCGTTCTTTATCGGAAATTGAAAAGAGAATACTTGATATCGGTTTTGACGGCATTATTTCCGGCTCCGGTACCTATGTTCTCTATAAAGATCAGCCTGTTTTCTATTCATACTTTCCTGAAGAAACAGGATATTCTTTAGTACATGATCTGGTTTCAAAAGGGGCAGTCATAGAACTGGTTACTTACCGGCAATGTTACATGCTGAAAAAACAGACAAAAGGCTTTTATGGTTTTCTGGTTCATTCTGCTGAGAAAGCAGCCGGAGTTTCAGATGCCCATATTATTCCGAGGCCCCAGGCAATTGATTCCGTACAGGAAGTGAAGAATCTGGAAAAGCTTGTGTATATCGGTCCGCAGATTTCAAAGACAATTCTGAAGAAAAAATATGCCGGAAAGATCATCGTTACGGATCTGAGTGTTCATGGCGGAAAATATCTGGGCGGGGAGATTACGCCATACGGAGCAGATAAGGGAAATGCTTTGCGGAAAATCTGCCAGTGTGCAGGAATTTCAAGAGAAGATGCATATGCTTTTGGGGACAGCGAAAATGATATTGCCATGTTCAAGGCAGCCGGCACCGGTATTGCCATGGGCAATGGTTCATCCTCTTCAAAGAAAGCGGCAGATATGATTGCGCCTGATATCAAAGAAGATGGTCTTTACAGAGCTTTTGTCTCTTCAGGTCTGATACAGCACTAATAAGCAAAATAAACAAAGAAAAAGGAAGGCTGCCCTTCCTTTTCATTTGAACATATTGATTTCAATGGATTAACCAAGGGTTGCGGATGTTTTTGCAGCGCCTGTTTCTTCTTCCAGAGTACCTGTCAGAGTAACATCTACATCCATCTGCTTGTTGTTTCTTTCAATTGTCAATGTGATTGTGTCACCAACGCTCTTCTTATTCAGAATCTTGGAGAGATCGCTGTAGGAAGTAATCTCTTCGCCGTCAGCCTTGACAATTCTGTCATATGCCTGAATGCCGGCAGCTTCAGCACCGCCGCCCTTGATTACAGAAGTGACATAGAGGCCGGCCTTGTAACGCTGGGTATCCTGTTCCAGAGTCTGGACATTGATGCCTAATGTCGGACGATTTGTAACCTTGCCGTATTTCATTAACTGATCAGCGACATCCATTGCCTTGTTAATCGGGATGGCAAAGCCGATGCCTTCAATCGTTGTACCGGAACTTGTGGTACCGGAATCCTTGGCATTGACGATGCCGATCAGGTTGCCGTTGCCGTCAAACAAACCGCCGCCGGAGTTGCCGGAGTTGATTTCAGCGTTCGTCTGGATCAGTTCCATGGACTGATTGGAAATGACGATTTCACGGGAAGGGGAAGAGATAATACCGTCGGTAACAGTGCCGCCCAATGTACCAAGCGGGTTGCCGATGACGATGGCTGTATCGCCAGCTTCAATCTTGGAAGAATCAGCGATGGTAGCAGCAGTCAGATCAGTTGCGTCAACTTTGATGACAGCGATATCAGCCTTTTCATCTGTACCTACCAGTTCAGCTGTATATTCATTGCCGTCGTAAGTCTTGACCTTGATGGTATTGGCATTTTCAATGACATGGTTATTGGTAATGATATAGCCGTCAGAAGAAATGATGACACCGGAGCCGGCAGCTTCAGAAGTATATGTACCGCCGAAAAGACCATACGTTGTAGAAGTAATTTCCGTCCGGATTTCAACAACGCTTGGAGCTGCCTTGGCAGCTGCTCCTGCAACGGAAAGACCGGTCTTGTCGTCATTGGAAGAAACCGAAGTCACATTGCTCGGACTGGATTCAGTTGTGGTCGTAATGCCGGCTGAATTTGACGATGTATTGCCCTGATAGTGGTTCAATGTGAACCAGGTGCCGCCCAAGCCTGCACCTAAGCCGATTACGGCAGACAATAACAAAGAGACAACCGGGTGTCCTTTCTTTTCTTTTGTACGATGTGAAGCAACTTCAGCATCGAATGTATCTCTATTTCTATTCTGGAATTCACTCATTTCAAATTCCTCCTTTTTTTCTGATCACGCTTATATAGTATGCACCAATTGTGAAGTGAATGTGAACATCTGCTTAAAAAACAGAGAACTCCCGTCAGAATAAGCTGAAGAATGACGATGCTGAAGCGGGATGAGTTGAGAAACAGAACTTAAAAAGATATACTTATTCAGGATCATTACGAGGATAAAAAATTATGGCTGAAAATAAAAATGTAAACATGAAACCAATTCATAATCCGGAACTGGATGCCGCTATTCAGGCATTGAAGTCCGGCAGTACACCTGAAAAGCAGCAGGCTCTGCTGAATGCACTGAAGAGTGCCCGTCTGCTTTCACCATGCGACTTTGACGTCAATGTCAAGCCTGACAAGAACGGGGAAATCAAAAATGTTCATCCGAACCAGATCAAGTTCTATCTGCTCAATACCAATGACGGCAAAACTCTTTTCCCTGTCTTTACCGATATTCCAAGAACCCGGAAGATCAATCTCGGCGACAAGATCGATCCCAAGTATGTTGTCCGTCAGGTAAAGGAATTCGATCCTTTATTAACAATGCCGGATTCCAAGGCAGTGGGTCTTGTTGTAAACCCTGGTTCTGATAATATCGTTATTCCTGCCCAGTTAGTCGGTGTCATTGCCGGCCGCCCGATTCAGACTGCAGGTAAGAAAGTCAATCCTGCTCCGGCACCGCTGAACATTACCTATGGAGAACCGGCTGTTTATCCGACCAGAATGGTCAATGCTATTTATGATCGGGCTGAACAGATGGAAGAAATCAGGCACGTCTGGCTCAAGGGTAAATTCATCGGCAGAGACATGCATTTCTTTGTGGTTGTAGATTCCACGAAGCAGGAAGAATCCGTCCTCAATGCTATCCGTGAAGTTGCTGTTCCGTTAAGCAAAGGCGTTGAAGTAGAAGTCGTCTTCCTTAATGATGAAATCCAAAACAAGATCATCAAGGACAGCGTTGCCCTCTATGATGATATTCTGGAGCTTTGATGGAAGTCAGATTCTTAAGTGATAAGGAAATCGGGGAAGCTGCAGAGGCTTTGGAAACACAGCTGAAGCAGGATGAAGATACTTCCTGGCAAGCCGGCGCAAGAGAACAGATTGTCACCTATCTGAAAAACCACGCAGAAAAATATAAGTGGCTGGCTTATGGCAGCTATGAAGGCATCCTTGTTTTTGAAGAAGCTGTCCGTAAGATTGTTCTTCTTTATGTTATCAAAGACAGAAGAAGAGGGCAGACCGGTACGGAGCTGCTGGATTTCCTCATGCAATATGCAGAAACAGAACACCTTCCTGTTATCTATGCGGATGCAGATCCCCAGCTGGTTACTTTCTATCAGAAATACGGCTTTGATCAGGAAGGGGAAGAAAAGGATGCCGGTACTTTGAAACTGGTACCGATGGAATATCTGATCGGCAGAAAGTCACTTGGCAAAGTGGTTACCGTAACGGTTGATCATCCGTATGGTTCCTTCCATCCTCATCTTCCGGATGTTCTCTATCCTGTTAATTACGGGTATGTATCCGATCCGATTTCTCTTGACGGGGAGTTTCAGAATGCCTGGGTGATCGGGCCGCTCGAGCCGGTGGAAACTTTCAAAGGCGTTGTCAGCGGCATTGTCTATCACAAGGAAGACGGTACATCCCGCTGGATTGTGACACCTCTGGGGCAGAATGTTGATTATCAGAAGATTATTGATCTGATCGGTTTTGAAGAACAATACTACGACACAAGAATACTGTGGGTGAAATAATGGAACAGATTACCTCACTGCAGAACAGCCGCGTCAAGAAATGGTGTGCTCTGCATAAGAAAAAAGAAAGAGACAATACCGGTCTCTTCCTGATTGAAGGCGAACACCTGGCACAGGAAGCTATGGCAGCCGGCTGCATCCAGGAAGTCATTACGGATGAAGAAAGAAAACTTCCGTTTCCGAAAGTCTTTTATGTAACGCCGGCAATCATGAAGAAGATTTCAGAAAATGTTTCGGAAGTACATCTGATTGCCGTCTGCAGAAAACCTGATCTGTTACCGGCGAAGCTGAACCGGGTTATCCTTCTCGACGGGGTGCAGGATCCGGGCAATCTCGGTACATTGATCAGAACTGCAATCAGCTTCTCCTTTGATGCCGTGTATTGTTCAGAAGATACCTGTGATCTGTATAATGACAAGGCAGTTCGATCCACCCAGGGAGCTTTGTTCCATATTCCTGTTATCCGCTGCAATTTAAATGATCTTGTGAAGAATCTGCAGAAGGATGGTTTCAAGGTTATTGCGACTTCCCTGGAAAAATCCCATACGATCGATGAAATTCCTGCCGAAGAAAAGATGGCTTTTATCTTCGGCAACGAAGGCCAGGGTGTTCACAAAAACCTGCAGGCATGTGCAGATGACAGACTCCGCATTGACATGCATGGTTTTGAGTCTCTTAATGTTGCTGTTGCCGGCGGCATTGTCATGTATTCCTATCGGCAGAAATAAGTATAAAAAAGGAGATTCGCTCAGTACCAGCTGTAGCTGAATCTCTTTTCATTCGGTTCTACGGGAACTTCCTTGACGGAAATATCCGTTACCATGATGAAACGATTTCCTTCCTGGATTGCCGCCAGAAAATCATCAATCTTTGTTTCTTCGCCCTGGACGTAGATTTCGACCATGCCGTTGTCAAGATTTTTGACGTTTCCGGTCAGTCCTCTTTGCTGAGCCTGCAGCATGCAGAAGGAACGCATGCCGACCCCCTGGACTCTGCCGTCCACAATTACGTGATATCGTTTCATATTTTTTACCTCTGTTCTTATTATTGCATTTTCCCGAGAAAATACAAATCAACAATCCAGAAGAAAAGGACTATAATAGCCGGTATGATCAATCTGATATTTCATGAAAACAACTTTGACGCAGAATGGGCCTATGAATCCCTGCGCAATATATTGACGCCTGACAAGCAGGTGCTTGTTTTTCCTTTGTTCTTCAATGAAGAATGGAGCGAAGATCTCGAAAACTTTGAACATCGATACAGAAAAGGCTCCAGAGCATATGAAAAAATTGCGGCTCCTTTCCGCAACTACCTGTTCAAAGACGATCATCTTCACTTCCTCAATCTCAATCAGGAAGATGCGCAATCTCTGAAAACAAAGATTGCCAATACGGATATTCTTTATCTCATCGGCAATAATCCGGTCACCATGATGGAAGTCATTGAAGACTATGGTCTGCAGAAAACCCTGCTGGAATATGACGGCATCGTAATCGGCAATGCGGCTGGTTCTACTGTGATGATGGATGAATTCCTGCCGGATGAAGAATGGGACAGGGAAAAGAAACCGGGCATCGGGTATCTCAGAGGCTTCATGCTGGATGCCGGTTATGAAGAAGATGCTTACCACCTGCAGAAAATCATCCGTTCTCTGCAGGAAGAAGGCAAAGCTGTCTTCGGGTGTCCGAAAAACGGCGGCATATTGATCCAGGATGGTCACTATGAACTGCTGGGGGACGCCTTTGCGGCAGACGACAATGATCTGGACAATATCTATCATGCATATGAAGATGCCAGAAGCCGGCTTGAATACTACGGTGACAACGGAAACTGGTAATTTATCAGCTTGAAATGCAGGTGCATTTTGTCTATAATTGTTGCATAAGCGCTAAAAAGAAAAGAAAAGTACGATGCGTAATTGGACATAAGAGAGGGATCCGCAGCTGAAACGATCCTGTCCTGAAACATTGGAACGTTCGCTTTTCCAGTGAGACCAATCCTCTCCGTATTCCTGCGTTAAAGGATAATCAAGGTGCATACAGTTTTGTCTGTATGAATCAGGATGGTACCGCGTGTTCAGCGTTCCTGTGTTCAGGAACGCTTTTTATTTATTCAGGAGGTTGGCGAACATGAGCGACAAAATTACAGAAGTTCAGGAAAGTGCGCTGCATGCCATTGACGAAGCAAAGACACTGGACGATCTCAACAACGTAAAGATCCAGTATCTTGGCAAGAAGGGTCTGATCCAGGGCCTGATGCAGGAAATGCGTACTTTACCAAGAGAAGAAAAACCGGCATTCGGTCAGAAGGTCAATGCCTGCAAGCAGGAAGTGACAGCAGTTCTGGAAAAGAAGCAGCAGGAACTGGAAGCAGCAGCTACTGCCGCAAAACTGGAAGCAGAAAAACTGGATATTACCCTGCCGGGTGACAAAGTAAGACTGGGCACAATGCATCCGCTGATTATGATCCAGCAGGAAATTGAAGACCTTTTCTTAGGCATGGGCTATAAGATTGCGGAAGGTCCGGAAGTTGAACAGGACTACTACAACTTCGAGCTGGCAAATATTCCGAAGGACCATCCGGCCAGAGACATGCAGGATACTTTCTACATCGATCCGAATACTTTGTTAAGAACACACACGACTGCCATGCAGATGAGAGAGCTGGAAAAGGCAAAAGGAAAGACACCGATCAAGCTGATCTGCCCGGGCAAGGTTTACAGACGTGACGATGATGATGCGACCCATTCTCATCAGTTCATGCAGTGCGAAGGCCTGGTTGTGGGTGAAAATGTTACTTTGGCAGATCTGAAGGGTACTTTGGAATTCATGGCCAACAGATTATTTGGTGAAGGCCGTACGATCCGTTTCCGTCCTTCCTACTTCCCGTTTACAGAACCATCTGTAGAAGTTGATGTTTCCTGTCCTTTCTGCAACGGCAAGGGCTGCTCTGTATGCAAGGGCTCCGGCTGGATTGAAATTCTCGGCGCCGGCATGGTTCATCCGCATGTTCTGGAAATGAATGGCTTTGATCCGGAAAAGTGCTCCGGCTTTGCCTTCGGGGTAGGTCTGGAAAGAGTTGCCATGCTCAAGTACGGCATCAATGATATCCGTAATTTCTATACAAACGATGTCCGTTTCCTGAAGACATTCGATCGTTTTGACTAAAGGGGAGGAAGAAATAAGATGGAATTAAGTTACAAGTGGTTAAGTCAGTATGTTGACCTCTCTGATGTCACACCGAAGGAACTGGCTGACAGGATGACAACTGCAGGTCTTGAAGTAGAAGGCATGGATGCCATGGCACAGGCAACAGGTCTGGCCATCGGTTATGTTGAATCCTGTGAAGATATTGAAGGTACGCATCTGCACCTGACTAAGACAAATGTCGGTGATGCAGTTTATCAGATCGTCTGCGGTGCTCCTAATTGCCGCAAGGGACTCAAGGTCATTGCCGCATTGCCTGGAGCTGAACTGCCTGGCGGAAAGATTGAAGCACGTCCTCTGCACGGCTATGATTCCAACGGCATGCTTTGTTCCTTATTGGAACTGGGCGTAGACAGAAAGAGCCTGCGCGATGATCAGGTCAACGGCATTGAAGAACTGCCTGCAGATGCGCCAGTCGGGGAGCGCGATGTTCTCGGCTATCTGGGTCTGGATGATACTATTCTCGATGTTTCCCTGACACCTAACAGAGCAGATTGTTCTGCCATGTGGAATATGGCTAAGGAAGTCGGTGCTATTCTGCATAGAAACGTCAAGCTGCCGGATTACGAAGGCAAGGCTGATATTGGCGAAGAGAGCGACTTCCACGTTGAAACAAAGAGTGACAAATGCACCTGCTATCTTGGCAAGGTAGTCAATCATGTCAAGGTCGGTCCGTCCCCTAAGTGGATGCAGGAATACCTGAACGCAGCCGGGGTCAATTCCATCAATAACGTTGTCGATATTTCCAACTTCGTCATGCTGGAAACCGGCCAGCCGCTTCATTACTATGACCTGAATAAATTGAAGAAACATGAAATCACGGTTGTTGACGACAGAGAACTGCAGATGACTGCACTTGACGGCAACCAGTTTGATATTCAGAAGGGCGACATCCTGATCACAACGGATGGCGAAGCAACTGGCATTGCCGGTATCATGGGCGGCGAAGAATCTATGATCGATGAAAATACAAGTGCCATCTTCATTGAAGCAGCTCATTTTGACCACGCTGCCATCCGTCATACATCCATCCGTCTCAACCTGATTACGGAAGCTGCTATGCGTTTCACAAAAGGTCTTGAAGAAAATGCTATGTTCAAGGCTATGGACAGATCTGTTCAGTTATTGAGTGAATATGCCGATGCCGCCGGTTTTGAAAAGACTGTTCAGACAGGAAAGACCACTTACCAGCCGTTAGTTGTCAAGGAAACATTGACACATTGCAATGGCCTGCTGGGTACGAACTTCACCATGGACCAGGTTGTTGAAACTTTGAAGTGGCTGGATTTCAAGCCGGAAGTCAACGGGGATGAAATCACCTGTCATATTCCTTCCTATCGTATTGATATTGAAGGCAAGGCTGATATCGATGAAGAAATCATCCGTCTGATCGGCTTTGATTCCCTTGGTTCCACTTTGCCGCAGATCGCTGCTACGGTTGGTCAGAGATCCCCTGTCCAGCAGCTGCGCAAGACAACCAGAGAAGTCATGATGTCCCAGGGACTTAATGAAATCGTCACGTATACATTGGTTTCTGACCAGTATATTGAAGACGGTTTTGACAATCTGGGTGATCCGGTTGAATTGGCAATGCCGATGTCTGAGGTAAGAAAATATGTCCGTACCAGCCTGATCAATTCTGTGCTTGAATGCGTTGAATACAACGAAGCACATTCCAATACAGACAATGCTTTCTATGAAATTTCCAAGGTTTATGCCAAGGGCAAAGAAGAAGAAAGACTGGCACTTGTACTGGATGGCAAGCTGGTCAATGATCCGCTCCACAAGCATGAAATTGAAGGTGACTTCTATGCCATGAAGGGAATTCTTCTGGCATGGCTGGAAAAGCTCGGCTTCAGCGGATCCAGAATCAGAGTTGCTGAAAACAAGACAGACACAAAGCACTTCCATCCTTACAGAAGTGCAGAACTCTGGATGGACAAGAACAAGCTCGGCGTCTTCGGTGAACTCCATCCTGAATATGCAAAGAAGTTCTCTCTTGGCAGAGTCGTTTATGCAGAAATCAGACTGAATCCGATTGAAGCTGCCAAGGCCGGCAGAGTCAGATTCGAAGAAGTCAACAAGTTCCAGGCAGTTTCCCGTGACCTGGCTCTGGTCGTTGACAGAGATCTGCCAGTTTACAAGATCCTCGAAGCAATCCGCAGAAGCGGCGCAAAGATTGTATCCAATACGGAAATCTTTGATGTCTATGAAGGAGAGCACGTCGCTGCCGATAAGAAGTCGGTCGCATTGCGTGTCACTTATCAGACAGACCATACTCTCACGGAAGATGAAATCAACCAGGCGCATGAGAAGATTCTCAAGAGCTTAGCTGAAAGAGTGCATGCCGAATTAAGATCCTGATCGGATAAAGAAGAATGAGAAGGAAGAATCCAAAGCATTTCAAACAAATGCGGATTCTTCTTTTTTTTGTAAAACGCAGAGCATAAAATAAAGACAAGAGGATTTCACCATGAAAATTACCATGAATGATACCGTAAAGGATGTCTATGCCAATCCGATTGGTCATGACATTCTCCATAAGATATTGATGCAGATGAATATTCCGTCTGATCTGATTGCCAGAGGTCCGCTTTCTCTGATTTCTTTAAATGCACTTGCAAAAATGACAGGAAAAATTCTGGATCAGGAATTCTGGCCGGCTTTTCTTCATCTGATGAATCAGGAAAGAGGAAAGGTTGAAACACAGGATACGATTACGCCTGCCTGGTGGAAAGAAGCTGTTTTCTATCAGATTTATCCCCGTACTTTCTGTGATTCCAATCATGACGGCATCGGAGACATACAAGGGATTATCTCCAGGCTGGATGATCTGAAGGAACTTGGCATTGATGCTTTGTGGCTTTCACCGATCTATGATTCTCCGATGGCAGACAACGGCTATGACATCCGGGATTACAGAAAGATCAATCCCGAATTCGGCACCATGGCTGATTTTGACCAGCTTCTGGAAGCAACGCACAAGCGCAATATGAAACTGATCATGGATCTGGTCGTCAATCACACCAGTGATGAACACGCCTGGTTTCAAAGTGCAATCCAGGATGAAAACAGTCCGTACCGGGACTACTACTTTATCCGTAAGCACTCAGACAAAACCCCGAATAACTGGACTTCCTTCTTCTCGGGTCCTGCCTGGGACATGTATGGGCAGAACAAAGATTGGGCGCTTCATCTTTTCGCAAAGAAACAGATCGATCTCAACTGGGACAATCCGGCGGTACGCAAAGACATTGAAGAGATAATCAGCTGGTGGCTGGACAAAGGCGTTGACGGTTTCAGAATGGACGTCATCAACTACATTTCCAAAGATGCAGGATTGCCGGAAGGTGATGTCTCGGTTGGAAAACTCATGGGCTATACCGGTATTGAACACTACTATTACGGACCGCATCTTCACGAATATCTTCATGAAATCCAGACGCAGTGTTTTGAAAAATACAATGCTTTCTCCGTTGGTGAAACACCGGGTCTGGGCATGGAGATGTGTAAATTGGTAACGGATGAAAAACGCCGGGAACTCAACATGGTTTTCTCTTTTGATCATCTGGAAACGCCAGGTCACGTCAGATGGGATGATTATGTTTATGATCTCAATTACCTGCGCGACTATTTCATCGATTATGAAGAAAACTATGGAAACGGCTGCTGGATGTCCTTGTTCTATAACAACCACGATAACCCGAAGATGATATCCAAAATTGATCCGGAAGGAAAATACACGGAAGAAATCGCAAAGCTGTTAGCCGTCATGCAGTTTACGCTGAAAGGTACACCCTTTGTCTATCAGGGAGATGAACTGGGGCTGACCAACGTGGATTTCCATGATATTTCCGAGCTCAACGATGTTGAAAGCATCAACTATTACAAGGAACTGCAGGAAAAGGGAAAGACAAAGGAAGAAGCCTGGAAAACAATCCTGGCCGGCACCAGAGACCATGCAAGAATGATGATGCCCTGGAATGAGGAAGCAGAAAAACTCCCGGCTCATCTCAAAGCCCGCCCGATCGCAAGAGTCAGAGATTTCTACCGTTACCTGATTCATCTGAGAAAAACAAGCCGTGCATTGCTGTATGGTGACTTCAAAGTCCTTTCCGCAAAGAAAGACAGATTTGTTTATACAAGAGAAGATGATCATGAAATTTATCTGATTGATCTGAATCTTGGCAAAGATGAAAAAAGGCCTTACCCTTCAGACGGATACGAACCTTTGTTAACAAGCGGCAGCGATACGATGCTTACTGCTTATGAAGCCAGGATTTACCGGCGCAGAAAATAACACACATCAAAGTGACAAACGAAACAAACAGGCATCCCTTGCGCAAAGGGGTGCTTTTATATTGGATGACATAAGTACCAGGTCCTTTGTTTTCACAAGTCACCATCCCGTATGCGGATCTGGAAACAGGAATCGTTTTTCCATTATAAAAAGCCGTATAGCCTTTGTACCAGGTCAGGGGCAGGATGAAGGTCTTTGTGTTTTCTTCTTCTGCTGCAAAGGTCAGCTGCGTTCCTTTTTTCTCATATTCCAGCGAAAGATCCTGTTCCTTTTCATCTTTGATCTTCGGGGAATACGTATGGAAATCCGGTATCGGCATCGGCAGATAATCTCCGCCAGCCAGTTCAACTCTTACATAATTTGCACTGTAGTAAGGATCGCATAATTTACCGTCTGTAATATCAGACCAGACCATCGTATGATCCATGCCGAAGGTCCGGCTGAAAACAGGATGAACATGATAGAAGCCTTCTGCACAAAGCAAGATGATCATAGATGCAGTGATCCATTTTTTCTGATCTGAAAAATAAGAAACGAAAGCGGATGCAGGAATGCACAGACACACTAAGGCAATCGTATTCAGCCGCCATGGAAATTGCAGAATCCTGAGAGCTGTCATGTAATTCCATGGAAAGAAAGAAGCAGGCAGAACCATGCAGACAAGACCGATGATACATAAGACAGAGATAAAGCGGTTCTTTTCCTTCCGGCAGACCGCAAACCACAATGGAGAGAGGAAAGTTACAAACCAGCCTGTATTGACCGTCATGGTCTGTGCTTTGGAAAGGTTGTTGCCGGAATAGCCGAAGATCGTCTCATTGACGAAGAATTGCCAGAGGTTCATGGATCCCTGGGCAAGATCTGATGATTGTCCGTAATAATTCAGAATCATCTTCTGTGCCTGCAGCTGCTCAATCATGGGCAGAGAAAAGAAGACGGTAAGCAGAAAAGCAATGCCGGTTCCTTTGGCAAGTTCCATAAATGTTTCTTTTGTGAACTCCGGCAGGAAGACAAGCGAAAGCACCAGGATCAGGATCACACACATCAGGAAAGTCAGATTGTGCGAAAGCAGAACCAGAGCCAATGAAAAGGCAAAAGCGATTCCTTTTTTTTCTTTCAGAATAACGATGCAATAATATTGATTCAGCACTAACGGCAGAAATGCCATGGCTGTGATTTCGCCGATTGCAGAGCGTACATACAGATCAGTAATATGATAATTGGCCAGAAGATACGCAGCACAGGCAAGCCAGGCAGCACTTTTCTTTTTCGTAACTGTATAGGCAAAATTGAACATATTCACACTTGCCAGAAACGAAAAGAAGATGCACATGATCTGATAAGTTACCGATAAAGGAAGACCTGCCAGATGAATCAGGGCAAAAGGAATCAGGAGGACATCACAATAAAACAAAGGAGAACCATAGCCGAAGCTGTTGTTCTCATAAGGATAAATTGCCGGAAAGAAGTTTCCTTCGGAAATGGAACGGGAAAGCTGTTCAATTCTTGAAAGATGAAAGAAAGTATCGTGTTCGATGTTGACAAAGTCTTTGCACAATAAAGGCAGACACAGCAGAAAAGTGATGCCTAGACAATATAGGAGATCCCATTTTTTATTTTTCAGCCGAAGTACCATGTTTCAAACCATTCCAATGCTCTGATCGTATCCTGGTGTGCTCCGAATCCGGCCGTTACCGGCAGGAAGGCCAGGAAGAGTACGACATAGGCAATCAGATAAGCAATGCAGAGAATCTTTCCGATTTTTGTTTGGGAAAGATCCCGCATCAGATAAACAACCGCAAAGATGACAAAGAAAGAAGTCGGGTAGAAGTGGTAGGCAAAGACGCATCTGTCTACCAGCAGCACCCATGGCAGCAGGGCCGTCAGGTATCCAGTCACGATGACCCAGGCAGCTCTTTTCCGCTTATAAAGAGCACACCAGAGAACATAGAAAATTGCCGGAAGACCAACCCATGTCAATAAAGGATTGGAGAAACAGGAAATGCTGTGGCACAGCCCCTCATTATCAATACTCCAGGCATACCAGATCGGCCGGATATCCAGCAGCCACTGATACCAGGTGGATTGATACGGGTGCGTTGCTTTCAGGTTGGTGTGGTAATTGTACATGTAAAGATTCTGTTTCCAGACATTGGCAATGGACCAGCCTTCGCTTCCCCATACCTTGTCAGGCAGATAGGACAGCCAGTAGATCACGACAGGAATGAAGATAAAGAAGACAAAGCACCAGGCAATGGTTGTCCAGAACTTTTTCGCAAAGCAGTTGGCAATGCGGTAGGCTTCATCTCTTTCAAGCGCTGATACCTGATCTGCTTTTTCTTTCAGTATTTTCTTTGAAACGTGGTATTCATAGTACCTTCTGCCAAGATTGGTAAAAAGCAGAACAGCCAGACCGACAGCCGAATAGCAGGCGGTCCACTTGGCACTGATTGCCAGGCCCATGAAAATGCCTGACATCAGCAGATAGAACAAAGTTTTTCTGAAATCATGATCATAAAAGGAAGTATAGAAATACTTAATCATCCAGTAGAACATGGCAAGAATCAGCAGAACGGAGAAAGGTTCCAAAGTTCCTATTCTGGAAGTTGTCAGATGCATGAAATCTCCTGCACAAAGGATTGCAGCGGCAATGGCAGGCATCGTGTGATTGAACAGAAGAAGTGCAATGGCATAGACAAGCGGCACTATAGCAATGCCGGCAAGCGCACCCGGCAGCCGCCAGACAAAAGGCTTCATGCCGAATACGCGGATAAACAAAGCCATGATATTGGTACCCAGCAGGGGATGCACAGTTGCATACATCCGCTGGCCGTTGGCAATTTCCCAGGCATTGCGGGGATGATAGACTTCATCAAAATAGCCCTGGTCATAGTAAGTTGGTGAAACGACAAGCTTGTCCTGTTCATCTATTAATAAAGAAGCAGGATATTTATCATTATCAGCAGAATCAGAAATGACTTTTATCGGAATGAAACCGGTATGGTCTTCGTTCAGAAGACCGATTTCTGTCAGCGTATTGTTTTTGGAATTGCTGGCAAGCTTTACGTACTGGTAATCCCATGTACCGGAAATGATTGAATATTGGTAAATGGATCCTTTCGGCAGAACGCCGATCTGAATCCATGTCTGCTGGTCATTGGAGCCGTAGAAGGCAATGCCTTCATCCCCCAGCTGGTAAGTATCGGGATTGGCATTGTTGTCGCCTTCTCCATAGATTGCATAGACGGCCGAAAATTTTGTTTCTGCAGGTAATGCAAAGGTGATTTCCTGCTGGTCACCGGCAGGCTGCCAGGTAGTTTCCGGAAATTTCAAAGAACCCAGCTGCCATAAAGAAAACAAAGCATATAAAGCAGTAATGACAGTACAGGCCATGACGTCTTTCTTTGACCAGATATGAAAATTGCGGCTGGCTTTGGCGTAGGAAAGAACCGGCGGTATGATTCTGTCTTCGCTTTCCCTGCACAGAGGAAGAAAGTGAACGATCAGATTGACAATCATGACGACAAACAAAGAAAGCAGTAACAGAGATAAGGTTTCTGTATTCTGGAAGATGGATAAGCTCAGTTGTTTCATGTGATTTCCTCTGTTGTTTATTATACAGGTACCTGGTCTGAGGACGTGAAAAAAAGGTTATGAAAAAAAATTAGCACTCATATTGACAGAGTGATAGAACTGCATATAATAAACAGTGTTAGCAAACCGATATGGTGAGTGCTAAGAACACTAGGAGGCATGAAATGTTAAGACCATTACATGATTATGTTGTACTTGAAAAAGTAAAGGAAGAAGAAAAGACACAGAGCGGTATCATCCTGACCACAAAGGAAGCCAAGGATGAACCAAGCCACGGCATCGTTGTTGCAGTAGGCCCTGGCAAGCTGGTAGACGGCAAGACTGTGGAAATGGACCTGAAGGAAGGCATGAGGGTCATCTATAAGAAGTACTCCGGCACCGAAGTCAAGGATGCCGGCAAGGATTATCTTCTGATCAAGGCTGAAGATATTCTGGCAGTTGTTGAGTAAGGAGAAAGAGGTAATAAAGTATGGCAAAGCAGATTAAATATTCCAAGGATGCCAGAGAAGGCATGTTAGCAGGCGTCAACAAGTTAGCTGACGCAGTCAAGATTACATTGGGACCGAAGGGCAGAAATGTCGTTCTTGAAAAGAGCTACGGTTCCCCGGTCATCACCAATGATGGTGTTACAATCGCCAAGGAAATCGAACTGGAAGACAAGTTCGAAAACATGGGCGCAAAGCTCGTATATGAAGCAGCCAACAATACAAATGAACTGGCAGGCGATGGTACAACAACCGCTACAATTCTGACCCAGTCCATGATTACAAATGGTCTGAAGGCTGTTGACAAGGGTGCTAACCCGGTATTGATGAGAGAAGGTATCAACAAGGCTGCCAAGGCTGTCGCCGACAAGCTGCTCGAAAAGTCCCACAAGGTTACAACCAATGATGATGTCAAAAACATCGCTACCATTTCTTCCGGTTCTGAAGAAATCGGTTCTATCATCGCTGAAGCTATGGATAAGGTCGGCAACGACGGCGTCATCAACGTTGATGAATCCAGATCTTTCGAAACAACTCTGGAAATGACAGAAGGTCTGCAGTATGACAAGGGCTATGTTTCCCCATACATGGTTACAGATCATGACAAGAACGAAGTCACTCTGGAAAATCCGCTGATCATGGTTACAGACCAGAAGATCAACACAATTCAGGATATTCTGCCGGTTCTGGAAGAAGTTGTGAAGGCAAACCGTGCTCTGATGATTGTCGCTGATGATTATGACAACGAAGTTATGTCTACTCTGATCATCAACAAGCTGAGAGGCACCTTCAATGTTGTTGCTACAAAGGCTCCTGGCTTTGGTGACAATGCAAAGGCACAGCTGAATGATATCGCTGTGATGACAGGTGCAAATTTCTTCGCCAAGGATCTGAATATGAACCTGGCTGATATGAAGGTTTCTGATCTTGGCTCTGCCAAGAAGGTTGTTGTCGGCAAGGATAAGACAACGATCATCGACGGCAACGGTGACAAGGCTGCGGTTGCAGAAAGAGTCAATGAAATCAGAACAACCATGGAAAATACAAAGAGCGAATACGACAAGAAGAAGCTGGCTGAAAGACTCGGCAAGCTGACCAACGGCGTCGCTCTGATCAAGGTCGGTGCTACAACTGAATCCGAACTCAAGGAAAAGAAACTGAGAATTGAAGATGCTCTGAACGCTACCAAGGCTGCAGTTGCTGAAGGCGTCGTTGCCGGCGGCGGTCTGGCTCTGGTACAGGCTTACAGAGAAGTTCGTGATACGCTCAAGAGCGATGTAGTCGATGAGCAGAGAGGCATCAATGTTGTGCTCGAAGCTCTGAAGGAACCGATCCAGCAGATTGCTGAAAACGCTGGTTACGACGGTGCTGAAATACTTGAAAAGCAGTTGTCTGCTGATGAGAATATCGGCTTCAATGCAAAGAACGGTGAATGGGTCAACATGTTCGACAAGGGCATCATCGATCCTACCAAGGTTACCAGAAGTGCTCTGCTGAATGCTGCAAGCATCTCCGGTCTGTTCATCACAACCGAAGCTGCGGTTGCAGATCTGCCGGCTAAGGAACCGGCTGCTCCGGCATCAATGCCTCAGTATTGATCTGAAAGCATAAATCATTGAGAAAGCAATGCAGCTGTATGCATTGCTTTTTTCGTATGGTGGTAAAGAAGTGTGATTTTGAATATAATATCTGAGTTGGATTGGAAGAATATATGCCTGCTGTAATCTGCAGCCTGGCTGCCATGGTAATCCTGAGTGAAGGAAGCGGCAGATGGCTGTTAAAAAGACTGAATATTGAACCTGACTATGCCATGTATGCGGCACCGCTCGGCACTGCCTTTTTATTCATGCTTCTGCAGTTCGGCTATGCACCGCTGATGCTGGAACAGCGTAGTTTTATTGCCGTCAGCATTATTTCCTTATTTGTTATTTTGTTTGCGGCAATTGTCACCGCATGGGAATGGAAAGATGTTTTCCATATGCTTTTCAGGGCAAGGACGATCTATCTCATCTTCGGGGCTGTATTACTGGCCGGCTTATGCAGAAAATACGGCATGCAGGACATGCTTGCCCAGAGTGAATTATTGCAGATGAATGAGAAGCTTTCTTCTCATATTGAAGCAGGTCAGATGCAGGGATATGAATTGCTGGGAAGCCTGCTGGTCATGGTCTTCAGAGGAAATCTGGAACTGCCGGTATTGATGATGGGCTTGTTTGCAAGTGCAATCGGCATGATGTTGTCATTAAATTATATTGACAGCTTCAATCTGCCGAATCCCTGGTTCCGCTTTACATTGATTTTTTTCTCCTTGTTCTATTGCAATTATTACAGCTGGAAGATCGTCGGCGGCTTCTTAGGAGAAAACTGGCGTCTTTTAATGACGGGCCTGGCCATGTATGTTCTTTACCGGTGGCTGAAGACAGGAAAGGAAAATATCAAATATCTTTTTCCGATTGTCATTGCTGCAGGTTTGTTTGTCAATCATTCCTTCCTGCTATTAGCAATTGAGCTGATCTATGGTCTTTTTGTTTTCCTGCTCAAGGAAGAGAAGATCCGTTCTTTGTATGATACGGTTACTTTCCTGATTCCGGTTGTGTTCTACGGAATCGGCATGCTGTATCATCATTCGCGTCTCTGGGCCTGGATTCTGACGCTTGCTTATATTGGCTTTTTACTGGCAAGGTACAAAAAATCCGTGTATCACAAATATATTCATGTTGAAAATTTCCTGATTTCTTACAATACAAGAATCTTCTTTGTATTGATTCCGGTTATTTTCCTGGTCGGTACTTTTATTCTCCGTTTCTTTGTGCCGGGCTATGGCATAGAATATAAATCCTATATTCAGTATTTCTATCATCGTACAACCGCAGGTTTCCTTTTCCCGCGTGGTTCCATATTGGATAGCATTATGGATCTTTGGCGGTGGGCAGGCATGATTATTTTCAT
Organism: uncultured Erysipelotrichaceae bacterium; assembly: GCA_900315065.1. Taxonomy (GTDB): domain Bacteria; phylum Bacillota_I; class Bacilli_A; order Erysipelotrichales; family Erysipelotrichaceae; genus Bulleidia. Next base: position 22,378 of record OMXQ01000011.1, on the reverse strand, counting down.
TCACGGGGCTTTTGTGAAGGAAGACAGGATGCTGAAGTATCTCGGCATCTGCATGATCATCTTCTTCATAAATCCTCTTTGCATGGGCATGCTGGCAAAGATCACCGGTATTGAAACCTATGCATGTGCCTTTGAAATCATCTTCAATCCGTTTACGGATATCGTCTTCTTCATTGCTATTTACAGATTGTTTGAGTGGACGGTTGTCGGTCAGTGGATATTGGAATTGTGTCTTGTCTTTGTGACTTTGTTCGGTCATGTAGCAAGCTATGCAGATACGAAGATCGGCTTATACGGGGATCTGATTCAGGATCCGAAAACAGTAAAGGAGATATTGCTGCCATGAATGTATATGATTGGGATAATACCATTTACCGCGGGGACAGTACAGCTGACTTCGTCGGCTGGCTCTATATTCATAGACCCATGACTCTGCTCTCATTGCCGAGAACGGCGGTCTGCGGTCTGCTCTATGGTCTGCATATTATAAAGAAGCTGACTTTCAAGCAGAATCTTTATCACATGTTTGTCTTTGTCAGAGATATGGAAAGTACAGTTGATGAATTTGTGGATACCCATATGAATCACGTCAAGCAGTTCTATCTGGACCAGCAGAAAGAAGATGACATGGTCATTTCCGCAAGTCCGGAATTTACGATCGGCCGTTTCTGCAAAAAACTTGGCATTCAGCACATGATGGCTTCTGTTGTTGATCCGAAAACCGGTAAATACACCGGTCTGAATTGCCATGGCAAAGAAAAAGTCAGACGTTTCAAAGAAGTCATGAAAGACAGGGAAATCGATGAATTCTACAGTGATTCCCTGACGGATTCTCCTTTGGCAGAAATGAGCCGGAAAGCATATCTGGTCAAAGGCGACAAATTGCTGCCCTGGCCCAATAAGCAATGATTACATGAAGAATAAATTACATAAGAAATATAAAACAGAAGGAATTTGAGTATGAAAGAAAAATATGATGTTGTGATTATCGGCGGCGGAATCGGCGGCCTGATGTGTGCCTACCGGCTGATGGAAAAGAAACCGGAAGCAGATGTTCTGATTCTGGAAAGAGGCAAAACACTGGAAGAAAGAAGCTGTCCGATCCTGGCAGGCAAGGTAAAGAAGTGCATCAAGTGCAAGCCTTGTTCCATTATGGAAGGCATGGCTGGTGCCGGTGCGTTCTCTGATGGCAAATATAACATTACAACTGAATACGGCGGCTGGCTGCCGAATGTTATGGATCCGAAGGAAGTTCTGGATTACATCCATCAGGCAGATGACATTCTTGTAAAATACGGCGCTGACCAGGAAGTTTATCACCCTGATAATGAGCTCAAGGCACTGTGTCTCCAGCATGATCTGCATATGCAGCAGGCGGATGTCAAGCACCTTGGTACAGATGCCAACTACAGTACAATGCTGAACTTCATCCATTCGATGGACAACTCTCATGTTGAGATTGAGACGCAGGCCATTGTCACAGATGTAGATAAGGACACCAAAGTTGTTACTTATCTGCAGAAGGGTGAAAAGAAAGAAGTTACCGGCGATAAGGTTATCTTTGCAGTAGGCCGGGTCGGCAACGGCATGTTTGAAGACTGGTGCAATAAGTACAACATCAGGCGTACCAACAACCAGGTTGATATCGGTGTCAGAGTCGAACTCCCGTATGAAGTATGGGAACACTTCTCTTCCAGAATCTATGAACCGAAGATCTATTTCAAGAACGGTCATTACGGAGACAGAACCAGAATGTTCTGTTTCAATGAAAGAGGCTATGTCGTTACGGAAAACTCTGACGGCGTCTTAACTGTCAACGGCCATTCCTACAAGGACAAGGCAAAGCAGTCCAATAACTCCAACTTTGCTTTGTTAAGTTCTACTTTCTTCACGGAACCATTTGACCAGCCGGTTGAATATGCAAGATATATCGCTTCTCTTGCCAATAAGATCAGCGGCGGCTATGTCTTAGTACAGCGTCTCGGCGATCTGGAAAAGGGCAGAAGAACCACAGCTTCAAGACTTGCCCAGTCTTCCGTAAGACCTACTCTGGATGCAGTTCCGGGTGACTTGTCTCTCTGCATGCCGAAGCGTCAGCTGGATAACATCATTGAAACTCTGCATGCATTAGATAAGGTAGCTCCTGGTACCGCAAATGAAGATACATTGCTGTACGGCATTGAATGCAAGTACTATTCTGCTCGTCCTGAAGCAACGGACTTTGAACTGAATGCAGCGCCAGGTATTTATGCGCTTGGTGACGGGGCCGGCTTTACAAGATCCTTGTCTCAGGCAGCAGCCAACGGTCTGATTGTCGCAGATATTATTGCAAAGAAGATGTAACTGAAGAAAGAGCCGCAAAAGGCTCTTTTTCCTCAGAAAGGAAGAAACAAATATGCCTGCATGTTTATATGATGAAAACGACCCTCTGTATGTTAAGTATCACGCAGAAGAATGGAGCAGACCTGAACACGATGAGCATAAGCTCTATGAAATGTTCCTGCTGGAACTCTTTCAGGCTGGCCTCAGCTGGATTACCATCATGAAGAAACGAGAAAACTTCCGCCAGGCATTTGATGATTTTGATGTAAATAAAATTGCAAAGTACGATGAAACAAAGATCAATGCTTTGATGGAAGACAAAGGAATCATCCGCTGTCGGAAAAAGATAGAAGGAGCAGTCATCAATGCCAGGCTTGTCCTCAGAATCAAAGAAGAATACGGGTCGTTTTCAGAATATCTCTGGCACTTTACTGATAATAAAAGTATTTATGAAGAACCAGGCATCACGACTGACAAACTCAGTGATGATGTCACAAGGGACATGAAGAAAAGGGGAATGAAGTACTGCGGTTCTGTGACGATCTTCTCTTTCCTGCAGGCAGTGGGCATCATCTATTCCCATACGCCGGATTGTCCGTGTTACAAAAGAGACCATGGCGATGAGATCTGGCAGAATGTGTACCCTCCGGTAAATAATTCAAAGAAAGATCAGCGTGCATGATCGTCATGCATGCAAAAAGAAAAGGCGCCCTTGAGACGTCTTTTCATTTTCAGCAATGATATTTCTGATTACTTCTTGTCAGCAAGCTGAGCCTGTACAGCAGTGATGGCAACGACACCGACGATATCCTGCCAGAAGCAGCCTCTGGACAGATCATTAACCGGTGCAGCCAGACTCTGCAGCATCGGACCATAAGCTTCAGCCTTTGCAAGACGCTGAACCAGCTTGTAACCAATGTTGCCGGCATCGATGTTAGGGAAGATCAGGACATTTGCGTGACCTGCAACTGTGCTTCCCGGAGCCTTAAGAGCAGCAACCGTTGGATCGAGAGCTGCATCAAGCTGCAGTTCACCATCGCAATCCAGATCCGGATATTCACTCTTGGCAGCGGCAACAGCACCTGTGACCTTGTCAACTAATGCATGCTTTGCAGAACCCTTTGTGGAATGGGACAGGAATGCTACTCTTGCATGGCCGCCGACCAGAGCTTCGAAGGATTCAGCAGAATCGGAAGCGATGGCAGCCAGCTGCTCGGAATCAGGATCCTGGTTCAAAGCGCAGTCAGCGAATACGAATGTACCGTTTTCGCCATATGTGCAGTTCGGAACATCAACAACAAAGAAACCGGAAGCCAGCTTCTTGCCTGGAGCTGTTCTCAGAACCTGCAGAGCAGGTCTCAGGGTGTTGGCTGTGGAATGGCATGCACCGGAAACCAGTCCGTCTGCGTCGCCGTTCTTGACCATGATGACACCGAACATTGTCTTGTCTGTGAGCAGTGTTTCTCTTGCCTTTTCAGGGGTCATACCCTTCTTTTCACGCAGCTTTGTGAGCAGAGCTACATATTCGTCAAGCTTTTCGCATGTTTCTGGATTAACGATCTTGACGCCTTCAACGGAAACACCATACTTGGCTGCATCAGCCTTGATTGTTTCTTCGTTGCCGAGCAATACCAGCTTGGCTGTCTTTTCTTCTACGACCTTGGCAGCAGCACGGATTGTTCTTTCATCTTCAGACTCAGGCAGAACGATAGTCTTCAGATTCTGTCTTGCCTTTTCCTTGATACCCTCAATAAATGACATTTGGTAAACCTTCCTCCTTTTATTACCATAAAAACTGTACACCAAAAATGAGCAGAATACCATGGTAAACATAATAAAGTTTACCGGTTTACTGTACAAACAAGACAAAATGGACAATCTGACGTAATTCTGCCGGAAAAAAGACCGGCTTATGTAATTTTACAGGTTTGATTCAGACCAGCATTTCTGATATCGGAAAAGAGATGTTTCAGCCTGAATTAGTCAGAATAACAAATATCGGATCTGGTTTGATAAATTGTTTGTTATTCTGTACATATTTTTTAAGCGCTTTCATTTCTATAATTCTAGTAGTAAACAGGAAAAGTTCTTTTCTGAAACCACTAAAGGAGATCTGTAACATGAAAGAAGAAAAATCAAGCAGAGGCTTACTGGCCGGCAGATTTGAATCTAAGATCTGGAATTCAAGAGTCAAATCCGCCAACGTCACAAAAGCTGAAAGAATTCTCGGTTATGCAATCGGTCCGTTCGGCATCATGATGCTGCAGAGTATCGTCAACAGTTACTTCAACCAGTATCTGACCGACGTACTCGGCTTCACTGTCAGCAAGGGTGTCTGGATTGCCAGCTTCATGGTAATCTTCCCGGTACTTTCCAAAGTATTTGATGCCATTACCAATGTGATCATGGCCCGTGTCCTGGATCACACAACATGTAAGCAGGGTAAGCTTCGTCCATGGATGATTTTGTCACTTCCGATCGTTGTCCTCAGTATTGTAATGATGTTTGCGATTCCGGAAATGAATGTCAAAGCAATGGCGATCTGGGTCGTCATTGCCTTCAATCTCTTCTATTCTGTCGGCTACACAATGTGGTACATGTCCTACGAAATGTCCGCCGCACTTTCCACCCGTAATTCCAAGCAGCGTGCCGGCAACTCTATTGCAGGTCAGATTACCAAGAATATCGGTACCGGTTTCGTTTCTATCTTATTCCCGACCATTCTGAAAGCAGTTGCCAGAGGTCTGACTGGCGGCGATATGAAAGAAGGATATCTGTTAACGCTTGCCTTCATGTGTGCAGTTGCGGTACCGCTTACCTTTGTTGAATATTACTTCACCAGAGAACGTATTACAGAAGAAAGAAGAAAGCTGCAGGCTGAACTGAAGCCGGAAGAAAAACAGGAAGAAGCCCCAGTCAGGACACAGTTATCTGCCTGTTTCAAGGATAAGTACTGGGTCATGTTCATTGTCATGATCATGATTTATCAGGTTCTGAATGCACTGAAGGGCGTCAGCCAGGTTTATTATGCAGGCTGGGTTGTCAACGGTAACTCTTACGGTACTTATGAAGTTGTCCAGCGTAACTTCACCATGGTTGCCATGGCTCCGGTCGGCATCATGTTATTTCTCATCATTCCGCTGATCAGGAAGTTCGGTCGTACAAAGTCCATCATCGTTGGTTCTGCAGTCTGTGCAGCCGGCAGCCTTGCGGCTTTGTTCTCTCCTGGCCGCCAGACAATTGAATATATCGGTACCGCTCTCAGCGGCATCGGTTCCATGGCTTATCTTTATACAATGATGAGTTTCACAGGTGATGCAATCGACCACGTTGAATATGCGTCCGGTGTTCGTGCAGACGGCGTTACCGCAGCCTTCGTCGGATTCATGCATGCGATGTCAAACGGTATCGGCCTTGGTATCTTCAACGCCGGCCTGATGGCATTCAGATATCAGACCCCAAAAGTCGTCGACACCATGGTCAACAGCAAGGGCACAACCATTCAGATCTTTGCTGATCAGCCGGCTTCCGCAGTCAACTGGATCAACTTCTCTTATCAGGGTGCCATTGCTTTGACTGGTATCATGTTCGTAGTCCTCTTCATCTTCTTCTTCGATCTTGAAAAGAAGATGCCTGAAGTATCTGAATCTCTTGAAAACAAGAAGCGTGAAGAATGTGCTGCCAAGGGTATTCCTTATGTTTCTCCAAAGGAACAGCAGTTAGCTGAACGCAGGCAGCAGGCTGAAGAAGCAGAAGCAATCAGAGTAAAGGAACTTCGTGAGAAGTGTGCAAAGAAGGGTCTTGACTTTGATACTGAAAACGAAAAGTACCTGAAGAAAGCAGCTGCCAGGAAGGCAAAGAAAGAAGCCAGAAAAGCAAAGCATAATAAGTAAAGCAGAAGATAATTGATCAATGATGAAAGTTTCCCTCATGGAGAATAACCCTGGGGGAAATTTTCTTTTTTCTTTCTTATTTTTTTCACAAGTTTTTCTTTCTTTCAGATTTTATCCTGATGAAAGAGAAGAGACGATCGTTTCGAGGATATACAAATAGAAGATATGCTACAATATATTCAGTTAAATTTCAAAGGAGTCATATCATGAAAGAATGGACACGCGCAGAGCGTTACCGTCAGCTGCAGAAGCAGGATACTGCTGAGCTGCAGGTTCTTCATCAGCAGATTGCGCAATCTCTCTGGCGCGGATGCTATCATGTTCAGCCAGTAACCGGTCTTCTCAATGATCCGAACGGCTTTAGCTATTGGCGGGGTAAATGGCATCTGTTTTATCAGTATTTCCCGTTTGGTCCTGTGCATGGGCTGAAATACTGGTATCTTGTGGAAAGTGATGATCTTCTTCATTGGCAGAATGAAGGTATCCGCCTGTATCCTGACAAGGATTACGATAACCGCGGATGCTATTCAGGCAGTGCCTATTTTGAAGATGACCAGAAACTCTATCTGGCTTATACAGGCAATCATCGTACACCTGATTGGATCAGGCATCCGTATCAGATCGTGGCAGAAATGAAACCGGACGGTACAATCATCAAACCCGACAAGCCGACGATCCTGCCAAAGGACGGATATACGGAACACCAGCGTGACCCGAAGCTTTTCAGATATGACGATCATTATGATATTCTCGTCGGTGCACAGAGAAATGACGGTACCGGGGCATTGCTGCTGTATCGTTCTGACAAGATTGAAGGACCTTGGAAGTTCCATAAAGAATTAACGATTGACGGCTGGAACAAAGACACTTTTATGCTGGAATGTCCGGATCTTGAAAAGATCGGCGGCAAATGGATTCTGCTGTTCAGCCCGCAGGGCATGAAAGCAGAAGGCACCAGGTTCCAGAACAAATATAACAATACATATCTGATCGGCAGATTTGATGAAGAAAATGCTGTCTTCTATCCGGAAGGTGATCTGAAGGAATTAGATGAAGGCTTTGATTTCTATGCTGCCCAGTGTGCATATCAGAATACAATGAAAGATGCAGCTGTTCTGGAAGGCTGGGTTGGCTGCGGTGACATGGTATACCCGCCGAGCGATGAAGAAGGCTGGAGCGGCATGTTATCTCTGGCAAGAAAGCTGACCATTGAAGACGGAAAGCTGAAGCAAAGACCAGCTGCTGATCTTTCACAGCTGAAAGATAAATGTATTTTCAAGGCAGAAAAAGGGGAAATTAAGCATGATGAAATGCTTGGCATGATGCCTTCTGCCTGTGTGATTGAAGTTGGTAATCCTGATGATGCAGATGTAAAGCTGAATCTCTTCAGTACCACGATGACGCGCGGTCTTGAAATTTCGTATTCATCCCGTAAAAAAGAACTGGTTCTGGACAGAGGAACTCTGCATAATCCGATCAATCCGGATTTCGGTACAACCCGTACTGTAATACTGGAGAAGGGACTGGATCAGCTGCAGGTATTTATGGATGGCAGTACTGCTGAAGTATTTGTCAATGACGGGGAAACGGTAATGACATGCCGCCTGTTCCCGGAAAAAGATGAGAATCTCTTCCGTATCAGCGGAAAGAATATAGATGCTGCGGTTTATGCAGCAAAACGGACCGTACAAGACGATTTCAGAATGTGAGGGAGGTATATATGGGACGTCTTTTCAGCATAGGTGAAGCTCTGATTGATTTTATTCCGTTAGAGCCGAAACCTACCCTGGCAGAGGTGGAAGCCTTTGCCAAAAGACCGGGTGGAGCACCGGCCAATGTCGCTGTTGCGGCAGCAAAACTCGGCTCCAGTGCGAATTTCGTCGGCATGGTCGGCGATGATCCGTTCGGTCATTTCCTGATTGATACAATTTCAGGATACGGAGTCAATGTTGACTTCATGCGCACCACCAAGGAAGCCAAGACGGCACTTGCTTTTGTTACACTGGGAGAAAACGGGGCCAGAGATTTCTCCTTCTATCGTTCTCCTTCGGCAGATCTGCTGCTGAAGAAGGAAGATGTTGCAGATCTTGAATTCCGCAATACGGATCTTCTGAACTTCGGCACCGTTGATCTTGTCGATTATCCGGTCCGCTATGCAACCGAGTATCTTCTGAAGAAGGCAAAGAAAGCAGGGGCAGCAATTCTCTTTGATCCGAATATCAGAAAGGATCTCTGGAATGATCTCGATGCCTGCAAGCAGGTCATTCTCGAATTTGCCAAGTATGCAGAAATCTTCAAGATGGCAGATGATGAAATCGGCTTCATCACCGGCAAGACCAGTGTGGAAGAAGGCGTTGCCTACGCACAGAATGAACTGCATGTACCAAATGTCATCGTAACGCTTGGCTCCAAGGGCTCTGAAATCTTCTGCGATAAGAAGAAAGCATTCGCACCAAGCGTCAAGATCAAGGTTGTCGATACAACCGGTGCCGGCGACAGCTTTGTCGGTGCCTTCATGAACCGTCTTGATGTCAGCGGCAAGAGAATCAATGAACTCAGCGAAGATGAATTAACCGAAATCCTGTCGTTTGCCAACCTTGCAGCAGCGATGGTATGTGAACAGAAAGGCGCTATGAATGCAGCACCGACAATGCGGCAGATCATGGCAAGAAAAGGGGGAAATAATTAATGGATTACAAAGCAACAGCCGAAGCGATTCTGGAAGGAGTCGGCGGCAAAGAAAACATCAGAAATGTCATGCACTGTGCAACCAGATTGAGAATTCAGTGCCATGATGAAAGCAAAATCGATGAAGACAAAATTACAGACATTGAAGGCGTCAAGGGTGTCTTCAATGCCAAGGAACAGTTCCAGATCATTCTTGGCTCCGGTACTGTAAATCTTGTTTACGATGAGTTCGTCAAGTTAGTCGGCGGGGATGCTGCTGCCGCTGCACCGGCTCAGGAAGAACAGGAAGAAAAGAAAAAGCGCAGTTTCATGGACTATGTAAACGCCGGCGTCAAGACTTTGTCTGATGTCTTCGTACCGATTATCCCGGCGATCGTTGCCGGCGGTCTTCTGATGGGTATCAACAACGTTCTGTCTTCGCCGATTTTCAACGGTATGACACTGGTTGAAGCATATCCTGCATTGAAAGACTACAGTACCATGATCGATATGTTCTCCAACGCTGCATTTACCTTCTTGCCTGTATTGATCGGTTTCTCCGCAACGAAGAAATTCGGCGGCAACCCGTTCTTAGGTGCAGCTCTTGGTATGATCATGGTTCATCCGAACCTGCTGAATGCTTATAACTATCACAAGGTCATCGACGGGGTTATGACCCAGCCGGAGATCTGGCATGTATTCGGCATGCAGGTTGAAGCCGTAGGCTATCAGGGTACGGTATTGCCGATCCTGGTTATGTCATGGATTCTTGCCAAGCTTGAAACATTCCTTCATAAACATACACCAAGCTGGCTCGACAACCTGACAACACCTCTGCTTTCCATTCTGATTTCCGGATTTGTCTGCTTCATGTTTGTCGGTCCGATCATGCGTATTGCCGGTGACGGTGTCACAGCTGGTATCACATGGCTGTATAATTCCCTCGGTGCTCTTGGTGCAGGTCTGTTTGGTCTGCTGTATGCGCCGATCGTCATTACCGGTATGCATCATTCCTTTATCGCTGTAGAAACACAGCTGATTGCAGATCTTGCCAAGACCGGCGGTTCCTTCATCTTCACAACGGCAAGTATGTCCAACGTTGCTCAGGGTGCTGCGGTTCTCGCCGTTCTCTTTACAACTCAGGATAAGAAGCTGAAGTCCCTCTGCTCTGCATCCGGTGTTTCTGCATTGCTCGGTATTACTGAACCGGCTATGTTCGGTGTCAACCTGAAGCTGAAGTATCCTTTCTATGGTGCCATGATTGGTTCTGCTGCAGGTTCTGCATGGTGCGGTGCTTTCCATATTCTCGCCCAGGCATTGGGTGCTGCCGGTATCCCTGGTTTCATTTCCATGAAGCCGTCTGACTGGCCGATGTTCGGTGTCGCTCTGATTATCTCCATGGTTGTTTCTGCAGTCTGCACGCTTGCTTTCCAGAAAAGAGCACAGGCAGCTGCCAAGCCGGTAGAGGTTGATGACAACACAGTTACTGCTATCGCTGATGGCGAATTGAAGAACATCTCTGAATCCACAGATGCAGGTTTCTCCGGCAAGGGCATGGGTGACGGTTATGTTCTCTTCCCATCCGGCAATAAAGTTAACATCTATGCCCCGTTCAACGGCAAAGTTACATTGGTCTTCCCAACCAAGCATGCGATCGGCCTGACTTCCAATACTGGAAAAGAAATGCTGATCCATATGGGTATCGATACAGTCAATCTGAAGGGTGCTCCATTTGAGGTCAAGGTTGCTGCTGACCAGGAAGTCAAGGCAGGACAGCTGTTAGCAGTCATGGATGCCAAGGCAGTCAAGGCAGCTAATTGTTCTACTGAAATCCTGTGCATTTACACAGCCGGTGATAAGGCTTCGGACGAAGCAGTCGGCAAAGTAAAGGCAAAGCAGGTTATTCAGAAGTTCTGAGCCTGACAAAGTAAATATACCAAATGAAAATCAGCTATCCCGCAAAAAGGACAGCTGATTTTTTCAGCTTAATATCAAAGACAGATACAGAATGACCGCATCATGGAAAGTACGAGGATCCAGGCCTGATTTCTCATGGATCTTATCCAGCTGATATTGCAGCGTATTTCTATGCATGCTCAATTCTTCGGCAGAATCTTTCAGAGACATGTTGTTTCCGTAATATACCTGCAGGACTTCTTTTTCCTTGTCATCCAGGGTGCTCAGATTTTTTTCAATAAACTGAGCTTTGACATTTTCACTCAGATCAGCGGTAATCAATTCCAGGTTCAGATCGTCAAAAGTAATCATATTCTTGGCAAGACCATGAATGCTTTTCGCTGCCATTTCCGCAGAAGTATATGACTTCGGCATACTGTAAGGAGGCAATGCCTGGCCTGCCGCAATGACCAGTGTGGAGCGGCTGCGTCTGGCAAGGTCTTCAAACAGGAACTTGTATTTCTGCCATATGGTATCCTCCAGCATCAGAATATATTCATTCGGATATTGGAAAGTATAGAGATCAGAACCAGTGCGGGCAAAAATACCAAAGATTTCCTGATCTGTCAGCGTGATGTTCTTCGGATTCAGACGCTCGTTGTATTTCACAAGGATGATCCGGTATTTTTTATACGTTTTCAAATGCCGGGTGGCAAGATAGGATTTGATATAATCACCGCCGTTAGCAGTTCCGGTGATGATAGCCTGCATGATATAGTCCATGACTGAACGCGGATTGCGCACATATGTTCCATGGATCTGATTGTCTCTGAGTACAAGCGAAACAGATTTTTTTACAAGTATTTCATATTTGCGGATGACAACCGGGTCTCCTTTGACGCAGACTGCTCCCACGGGAATCTGATCGTCCAATAGAAGAGGAAAATAGATACCTTCTGCGGCAGCGACCGGTTCGTTTGACTGCTGGGCCTGGAAAGCTTCCTGGACGAAGGCATTTACGCTTCCTCTGGCTTTTGTTATGACAATTCTGCCGTCCTGACAAACGTCGACAGGACATCCCGTTACATCCTGAATTGTGACTGCGATGTCATTTGCAATACGCTGGCTTATGTTGTTCATTGCTCTGTTCTCCGATTGTTCATCTGACCATATTCAAGTATAACTGATTCCGTGTATCTTGGTCAGCAGAATATTCCAATAAAATGCCTGAAGTTCTATAAATATAGATGTAAAAAGCAGATAGCTGCAGCAACTCTGCATATAATCACAAGAGGTAATATTATGAGCTGGTGGACAAATTATCCATGGAGAATGGTACAGACCAATCTCAGGGAAATTGATATGGAAACAATGGATGCCAAAGCCTATGCAAAGAGTCTGAAAGACTTCGGCGCTACGGTAGTACTGCTGAATGCAGCCGGCATCATCGCTTCCTATGAAACAAAACTTCCTTTTCAGACAAAATCTTCCTATCTGCACGGCGACAGCCTGCAGAAGGTGATTGATGCCTGCCACGCACAAGGCATCAAAGTCATCGCAAGAACGGACTTCTCCAAAGTCAGATATCCGCTCTATGAACAACATCCGGATTGGGCAGTCCGTACAAAGGACGGAGACATCATCAACTACAACGGTGACGTACATGTCTGCCCGAACAGTGACTACCAGCAGAAATATATGCTGGAAATCCTGAAAGAAGTATTGACAGAATTCCCGTTTGACGGTGTTTTCTGCAATATGTCAGGTTTCCTTGTCATGGACTACAGCGGCAAGTACTATGGACCGTGTCATTGTGAAAACTGCAGAAAGAAGTTTAAGGAAATGTTCGGCCTGGATATTCCGGACAAGGATGATTTCCATGATCCTGCTTATCTGAAGTATCTTGCTTTCAAAAATATATGCACAAAGAAACACAAGGAAGACATTATCCGTACGGTTCGTTCAATCAGTCCGGAAATTGCCATCAACGGCGTCGATTATATCCGTACCGAATCCAATACGGAAATCGGCCGCAGCCAGTGGGTATACAGTGCATCCATGAATTCCCGTCTGACCGCCGGCCCGTCCGGAGACAGACCTTCTGACAATGCCTGCGTGGATTTCATCGGTTTCCGTTATCGTGACATCAGTGTTTCTCCATATCAGGTAAGTCTGAGACAGTGGCAGAATCTGGCTAATGCCGGTTCTGTTTCCCTCTATATCATGGGTGATCTTTCCAATCACAAGGACGTCAGTGCCATCAATGCTTCCAAGCCGATGTTTGCTTTCCATAAAGAACACGAAGAGCTCTTCACTGGTTCAAAGTCCCTGGCAAAGACCTTGCTTGTCCGCAATATGCCGCCGGCTTATCCGGATCCTGAATACGAAGGATGGATCAGATTCTTGACCGAAAGCCATATTCCGTTTGATGAAATCAAGGCAGCTGAGCTGAAAGATGCAGCCCAGATGGAAGGAAAGAAAGTTCTGATTCTCGGTGAAAACAAGATGCTTTCGCCAGATCTTGCCAGGCTGGCAGATGCATTTGCCAGACAGGGTGGAACCGTGATTGCAAACGGCCTTACCGGTATCCTTGGCAAAGACGGCAGACCGCTGCCGCAGCCGATGCTTGCGTGCATGGGCATCAGTAAGATTACCGGCATTTCCCCAAAGAGCATGAGCACAATGTTCATGCAGACAGAAAAGGACAAGGCAGTCTTTACAAGAAGTGCAGAAACACCATATCTTGCTCCGGGTGCTCTGGTTGTTAAGTGCCAGGCAGTTCAGGGTGCTGAAACTTATCTCTCCATGGTGGATGAACATCCGTTCGGACCGCCGGAAAGATGCTACTATACGGATAAGGACATTACTGGCCAGCCGGGTGTGATCGTCAATCCGTATGGGGAAGGAAAGGGTATTTACCTGCCTTTCAATCCGGGAACCATGTATAAAGATGAAGGCTATACAAATACCTTCACTTACATGCAGGATGTTCTCTTCAACTTAGCTGGGGAAGAGGATCTGCTGCCGGGAACAACGCCGATGGTTGAAACAACGATCCGCAAGACGCAGAAAGGCATTCTGGTTCAGCTTGTCAATACATCCGGCTTCTTCGGAAATACTTATTATGCACCGCTGCCAATTCAGAACGTATGCGTAAAGGTGCCGGCTGATTATCTCAAAGCAGCAGGACTTGAAAATGCCGCACCTGCAGTCGATGCATTGAAATGCGGCAGGACAACAGTAACAGAAAACAACGGAGATCTTGTGATCACGTTGGATACATTGAAAGACTATGAAGCAATTGCAATTGCAGAAAAGGAGTAAAAAATTATGAAAATCGGATTTATCGGACTCGGTATCATGGGCAAGCCTATGGCAATCAACCTGGCAAAGGCAGGCTATGAAGTATTAGGCTCTGATCATCATCAGGAACATGTTCAGGCATTGGTAGATGCCGGCGGCAAGGCTGCTGACAATGCCACAATCGCAAAGGAAGCAGATGTACTGATTACAATGCTGCCAAACTCCCCGCAGGTCAAGGATGTCATGCTCGGCACTGACAATCTGGCTGACAAGATGCATGCAGGTCAGATTTACATTGACTGTTCTTCCATCAGCCCGGTTGCTTCCAAGGAAGTAGCTGCAGCTCTTGCTGAAAAGGGCATTGAAATGCTGGATGCGCCGGTTTCCGGCGGTGAACCGAAGGCTATTGATGGTTCTTTGTCCTTCATGGTCGGCGGCAGGAAGGAAGTCTTCGATCAGTGCAAGCCGATTCTGGAAAAGATGGGTCATTCTGTTGTATGGTGCGGTGCAGTCGGTGCCGGCAATACAACCAAGCTGGCTAACCAGGTCATTGTCGCTGCCAACATTACAGCCGTAGCTGAAGGCTTCATGCTGGCCAAGATGGCAGGCGTTGATCCGAATACTGTCTATCAGGCAATCCGCGGCGGCTTAGCTGGTTCTACAGTCATGGATGCCAAGGGCCCGATGATGCTCTCCGGCAATACAGATCCAGGCTTCCGTATTGATCTGCACATCAAGGATCTGAATAATGCAATTGAAACCGCACATGCATGCGGTGCCCCTCTGCCGGTTACAGCAGAAGTCATGGAAATGATGGAATATCTGCACTTCCATGGATGCGGCAAGATGGATCACAGTGCGCTGGCCAAGTATTATGAGAACCTGACTGGTGCTTCTCTTTCCGAAAAGTAAGAGGTTTCTTCATGACAGCAATCAAAAAAGTAGTATCTACTGTCTGGTACGATAAGAAATATTATCACGAGCTGCGGAATGTCTTCCCGGAAGCAGAATTTGTCTATGTTGATTTCTTCGACAAGCAGAAGCTTGAAAAAGAAGCAGCGGATGCAGATGTTGCAATTCTGCTGGGTGATGTCGATAACTGCCTGCTTTCCAGCAAAACGCTCAAGTGGATTGCATGTGATCACGCAGGTCTGAATGGTTCTGCGCGTCCGGAAGTATTCGAAAGCGGCATCAAGGTTACCGGTGCTGCCGGCAGATCTGCACCAGTCTTAGCAGAACATTGCATCTATTTCATGCTCAATGCCTGCTATCATACAAAGGAACTTCTGCGTGCGCAGGAAAACTGCCAATGGGGTGTGGAAGGTTCCGCTTCCTGGAAAGGTCTGTATGGCAGAACATGCGCAGTTCTGGGCATGGGAAACAACGGCAGAATGCTGGCAGACAGACTTCAGGCCTTCGGCATGAAGCTGTATCTCTATGACAAGTTCCCGATCAAGGGCTATGACTGGGCAGAAAAGAAATGCATCCAGAATGAAGGCGGCAGTGTCGACGATATTCTGCCGGAATGCGACTTTGTGGTTCTGACATTGCCTTTGACAGATGATACATATCATATGTTCAATGCAGAACGTTTTGCCAAAATGAAGAAAGGAACAGTTCTTGTCAATATGGCCCGCGGGGGTCTGGTTAAGACTGACGATCTGATTGAAGCACTCAACAACGGTACCATTTCCTGTGCCGGACTCGATGTCGTAGAAGAGCAGCCTCTGCCTGCAGAAAGCCCGTTATGGAAGATGGAGAATGTGTATATTACACCGCATTGCACGCCGCAGGTTCCGAATCGTGCCGGCCGCAGTATTGAAATCATCCGTGAAAATGCCCGTCGTTTCAGAGCTGATGAACCGATGAAGAATCTGCTTCGTCCTTCTGATGCATCTACGAAAGATACCCAGGGCGGCGGCTGGGCCAAGCTGCTGAATGCAACCACGGAACAGATCAAGGCTGTACCGAAAGCAATGCTGGAAAAGTATCTGGGCAAGATGGATTGGACAGATCCTTCTGAATGGAACTACGTTGATAAAATCTGAATAAGAAGCCGGAATTAACCCTCCGGCTTTTTTTGCGGGCCGGATAACAAATTTTGTCAGCCAGTGTAAAACGCTTTCAAGGTAGAAATGCTATAATGAATTAACGATATATTGGAGGATAATATGGCTTCTTTTACAATGCATAATGACCAATGTGAAGTGACTGTTGACGAACACGCTTCCGAAATCCACAGTTTCAAGGATATAAAAGAAAACAGGGAATACATGTGGCAGGCAGATCCGGCTTACTGGACAGGCAGAAATCCAACGCTTTTCCCGATGGTAGGTTCTACCTATGATAAAAAGCTTCATATCAAGGGAAAGGAATATGCGATCGGCAACCATGGTTTTACCAGACACTCTGATTTTACATGCGTGGAACACGATGATTCCCATATTAAGATGCAGTTAAAGGATAATGAAGAAACGCTGGCTCAGTATCCGTATCATTTTGTATTGACGATTACATATACATTGAAGGAAAGGACCGTTTCCATTCATTACGAAATCACAAATACAAACAAGGAGACCATGCCGTTCAATTTCGGCCTGCATCCGGCTTTCAACTGCCCGTCCGATCCTTCCAAGAAGTTTGAAGATTACAAACTTGTCTTCAATGCACCGGAAGATATTCACTGGCTGACAACAAACAAGGATCAGGTAACCGAACTTGCTTTGGACAGACCGGCTTTGAAAGACACCATTATCATTCATAATCCGAAGAGCACAGAAGTTTCTCTGACCGATGGAACCCATGGTGTCACCGTTCTCTTCAAAGGATATCCGTGGCTTGCCTTCTGGAGTCCGAAGGCACCGTTTGTATGCATTGAACCATGGTTCGGCCATACTGACTTTACGGAAGTAAAGGTACCGTTTGAAGAAAGAGAAGGCACATTGTTCTTGGAAGCAGGAAAGACGTGGACTGCTGATTATGCAATCCGTATTCAGTAATTAATAGTATTTATAGAAACAGGGGTATATATGTTCAAGACAATTATCAAAGATAACTATGATCAGATCTCTTCCGAAGCATTCCGCATTATGAAAGAAGTTGTCAAAGAAAAGGAAAGACCGGTGCTGGGGCTTGCGACCGGATCTTCACCTGTCGGAATGTACAAGAAGATGATCGCTGACCACAATTCCAACGGGACTTCCTATAAGCACTGCGTCACATTCAATCTGGATGAATATGTGGGCCTGCCGAAGTCGCATGATCAGTCCTACTACACATTCATGCATGAGAATCTGTTTGACGGTCTCGATATTCCGGAAGAAAACATTCATATTCCTTCCGGTGATGCTGATGATGAAAAGCAGGCCTGCGTTGATTATGAAAATGCATTGAAACAGTATGTCGTTGACATTCAGCTTCTGGGAATCGGTTCGGATGGTCATATTGCCTTCAATGAACCGGGAACCCCGTTTGATGCTGAAACGCATCTTGTAAAGCTGGAAGAACAGACCAGAATAGACAACGCCCGTTTCTTCGATGATGATATTGATGAAGTGCCGACGCAGGCAATTACCCAGGGACTGGCATCCATCATGCGGGCAAGGAAGATCGTGCTGATCGCCACCGGGAAAAAGAAGGCACAGGCAGTCAGAGATATGATCAAAGGAGAGAAGACCACAGATTGTCCTGCATCCATCCTGCAGGATCATCCGGATGTTACCGTGATTCTCGACAAGGATGCAGCTTCTCTGCTTTGAGCATTTGATTTTGTCAAATGAATAAAGTGTGGCATACTGAATCCGGAGGTAATCATAGATTATGGATATTATCAAGAATGCAGCTGAATATGATGCGCTGCTGAAAGAAAACAAGGCAGTATTTGTAGATTTTTATGCTGACTGGTGCGGTCCTTGCAAGATGGCCGGCCCGGTTGTTGAACAGCTTTCCAAGGAATACACAGATGTAAAGTTTGTCAAGGTCAATGTCGATGACAATCCTGATATTGCTCAGAGATACGGCATTATGTCTATTCCGACAATGATCGCTTTCAAGAATGGCGAACAGGCAGCTATGTCCCTCGGTTTCAAGCCGAAGGGAGATCTCGAACAGATCGTCAGAGCAGCTCTGTGATCTGAGAAACATCATTTTCAAACGAAAGGACTTTGCAGAAAATGCAGGGTCTTTTTTCATTTCTGTTACGCAGATTTTACATGCAGTCCTGAATTATTGGACTTTATCTTCTGTTTACAATTCCTAAACAAAAAGTTTCAAATTACATATTGCAAAGACGCTCTCTCTTTGCCATAATATTTCTGTTTTATAAAAACAGATTATTTGTTTAGCCTTACAAAACGAAAGGAGTGCGCATGATTGATATCGGAAACAGAATCAGACAGCTTCGCACCAAGAATCAGCTCACCCTTGAGGAACTGGCTTCACGAACGGAACTTTCCAAGGGGTTTCTTTCCCAGCTGGAAAGAAATCTGACTGCACCGTCATTGCAGACACTGGAAGACATTACGGAAGCGCTGGGCACAACCATGTCCCGTTTCTTCGCAGAAGAAAAGGACGAGCAGGTTGTCTTTACGCCGGAAGATGCTTTCATTGATGAGCAGGACGGATATACAGTCCATTGGATTGTTCCCAATGCGCAGAAGAATGAAATGGAACCGGTTATTCTGGAATTGGAACCAGGAAGGGAATCCATGAAGATTCTTCCGCACGAAGGCGAGGAGATCGGCTATGTCCTCAATGGCAGAGCAGTGCTTGTGCAGACTTCCGACCGCAAGGGAACTCTGGTCAGAAAAGGGGATACATTCTACATCAAAGGCGAAGAAGAGCACTGGCTCGAAAACCGTTCAAAAAACAAGGCTGTGATTCTGTGGATCACGACGCCGCCGGCTTTTTAACAGATATCATGATTCAGGAGAGAGATAGAAAATGGCAAAAAAATTAATTGAAATCAAAAACATCGTCAAAACATTTGACAAACAGGTAGTATTGAAAGGCATTTCCCTCGATATCAATGAAAATGAATTTGTAACCCTGCTGGGTCCGTCCGGCTGCGGCAAAACTACGTTATTGAGAATCATTGCCGGCTTCCTGGAACCAACCGAAGGCCATGTCATCATGGACGGGGAAGATATTGCGGCAATTCCGGCATACAAGAGAGACGTCAATACTGTCTTCCAGCACTATGCTTTGTTCCCGCATCTGGATGTATATGACAACATTGCCTTTGGTCTTCATATCAAGAAGGAACCGAAGGATATCATTGACCAGAAGGTTTCCAGAATGATTTCCCTGGTCGGTCTTGAAGGTTTTGAACACAAGGATGTCAATCTGATGTCCGGCGGCCAGCAGCAGCGTGTTGCGATTGCCCGTGCCTTAGTCAATGAACCGAAAGTCCTGCTTCTCGATGAGTCCTTGTCTGCCCTCGATAAGAATCTGCGTAAGGAAATGCAGGTTGAATTGAAGGAAATCCAGCAGGAAGTAGGCATTACCTTTATCTTCGTTACCCACGATCAGGAAGAAGCTCTGACTATGTCTGACAAGATCGTCGTCATGCGCGACGGCATGATTGAACAGGTCGGCACCCCGATGGAAATCTACAATGAGCCGGTCAATGAATATTGTGCAAGATTCATCGGTGATTCCAATATCATCGACGGCGTCATGAAGAAGGACAGGCTTGTTTCCTTTGATGATGCGGATTATGAATGCACAGACTATGGTTTCGGCGAGAATGAACCAGTCGATATTATGATCCGTCCGGAAGATATTGATATTGTGCCGAGAAACAAGGGTCTTTTGAACGGGGAAGTCAAGTCTTCTTTGTTCAAGGGTGTTCATTATGAAATCATAGCTGAAACGTCTTCCGGTACTTCCAAGACGGTTATGATGCATGTCACCAGCGAACATGACGTTGTCAATGAGGAAGCACACGAAAAGATTTCTGCTTCTTCCTTTACAATGGACATGGAAGATGTAGAAAACCTGAGTGATACGGAAGTCATCGCCCGTGCCAATGCCCAGGCCTGGAATGATGAAGATGAGTTCGTTTCCATTCCGGATGTTGAATATGATGTCAAGCCTCAGGTCGGCATGTATGATTGTAAATTCTCCACTGCCAGGGGAACATCCATTTCCATCAAGATCAGTGTCGTCAAGCCGCATGCAGTAGAAGATGCAGAAAACGAAGAATCCATCCAGGCTTTCGATTTCTATCGTACCGTTGATGAAATCAAGGAATCCGTCGCTTTGGATACAGATCTGATCCGGTGGGCTGATGCCTATGCATGGTCTACAGAAGACAATTCCAGAGTTGAAATCTGGGATGTCAAATATGACTTTGATGACCAGAATATCAAGGAAGGCGTTTATCCGATTACCTTCTCTACGCAGGGCCGTGAATTGAAGATCGAGACAACGGATCAGCACGAAGCCGGTGAAAGAGTCGGTCTGATGTGGAATCCGGAAGACATTCATGTCATGAAGAAGATGGGGTGAGAAAATGAAATCCTTTGCTAAACTTACCATCCCGTATATTGTCTGGATGATTATTATGATCGTTGTGCCGATGCTGATGATTGTATTGTATGCAATTACGGTACCTGGCAACTCGGTTCTGACTTTCCAGTTTACCTTCCAGAATTTCGCACGTTTCTTTGAAGATTCTATTTTTCCGAGCGTTTTGTGGCGTTCGCTGGTGATGGCTGTGGTAACAACCATTATCTGTATTGCTGCCGGTTATCCGATGGCTTACATCATGGCACGCCTCAATCCCAAGTCCAAAGCACTCATGGTATTGCTGGTAACACTGCCGATGTGGATCAACATGCTGGTAAGAACCTATGCATGGAAGGGCATCCTTTCCATGTTCGGTGCTTCAGGTGAATTCAAGGTTTATGTAGGCATGGTATACAACTTCCTGCCGTTCATGATTCTTGAAATCTATACCGCTTTGAGCAAGATTGATCCGTCTTTGATCGTTGCTTCCCATGACCTGGGTGCCAATGATGCCCAGACTTTCCTGAAAGTGACTTTGCCCTTGTCTCTCAGCGGCGTTGTTTCCGGTATTACGCTGGTTTTCCTGCCGGCAGTTTCTTCCTTCTTTATTCCGAAGCTGTTAGGCGGCGGCCAGTATGTTCTGATCGGCAACCTGATCGAAGATTACTTCGTTTCTACCGGTGACTGGAACTTCGGTTCTGCCATTTCCCTGATCATGGCAATCATCATTCTGATTTCCATGTATGTGACAAGAAAACTCGATAAGGAACCTAAGGAGGCAGCAGAATGAAAAAGAAAACCAGTTTTATCTCCAGGTTTTATCTGATCCTGATGCTTGTCTTCTTCTACCTGCCGATTTTCTATGTTGTCTTCTTTTCCTTTAATAGTACCAAGTCATTGTCAAAATTCACCGGTTTCTCTTTGCGCTGGTATCAGGCAATGTTCAACAACCGGTCCATCATGGAAGCTATTGCAACAACAGTCATCATCGCTGTGCTGGCAACCATTATTTCGACTTTTGTCGGTACCGTTACCGCGATCGGTCTTTCCAAAAGCAGAAGGATTGTGCGTGAAATCGTCAATCAGGTCAACAACCTGCCGATGCTGAATCCGGAAATTGTTACTGCAATCGGGTTCATGTTGTTCTTTACGTCCTTACGGATCAAGACAGGCTTTACGACCATGCTGCTGGCGCATATTGCTTTCTGTATTCCGTATGTCATTTTGTCTGTGATGCCGCGTTTGAGAAGACTGGATCCGAATATGGCGGAAGCTGCGATGGATCTTGGCTGTACCCCGTGGCAGGCCATGTTCAAGGTGATCATCCCGCAGATCAAGGACGGCATCATTGCCGGTGCGCTGGTTGCTTTCTCCATGTCCTTCGATGATTTCGTTATTTCTCTTTTTACGACCGGACCTGGTATTTCCAATATTTCCATTTATGTTTATTCCAATGTCAAGCGGGTCAATCCGACAATCAATGCCTTGTCAGCAATTATCGTTTATGTCATCACCGCTGTATTGATTATCGTCAATGTCGTGCCTGTCATTCAGGAAAAAAGAAGGATGAGGAAGGACGCCGCAATTACTGAAAATCGTATGGATTGATGAGGTGCTTTGCTTCATAACAAGGATCAATCAGATTTGAAACAGGAAGGGAGTTCTGAAGGAATTCTCTTCTTTTTTTGGGTGTCAATAGTTTTCGATAATGTCCTGTAAAGGGTTAAAGATCAGCGGGAGATTTTCCCGCTTTTCATGTTCCATTTTTACCAAGATCATATTTTGTT
>OMXQ01000029.1 GCA_900315065.1 uncultured Erysipelotrichaceae bacterium | reverse complement strand
ATTCAGAATGCACGAATCTATTAACCAATAAAGCGGGAAATTCTCCCGCTCATCTTTAATCTTTTATGGGACATTATCGAAAACTATTGACACAGTTTTATGCAGAAACCGGCAGTCTGTCATCTTCAACCTCTTTTTCAAGATTGATTTCAACGCCGTTGACCTTGTATTTCTTCAGAATAAACATGGTTGTTGTTCTGGAAACACCTTCAATCGGCGCCAGTTTCAGACCGACAAAGTCTGCTACTTCCCGCATGGTCTTTGCATTGACATTGACCAGGAACTCACTGCCGCCTGACATCAGATACAAGGAGGAAACTTCCGGATAACGGGCAATCCTTTCGGCAATCTTGTCATAACCGGTATTTCTTTCCGGCTTGGCACTGACCGCAATTACAGCATCCACATGATCAACATTGGTCTTGTCCCAATTGATCACGGTATGATAGCCGCAGATGATTCTCCTGTCTTCCAGGTCCTTCTTTGCTTTTTCCGTGTCTTCTTCGCTTTCTCCCAGAAGATCAGCCAGATCCGTTACGCTCTTGCGCGGATCTTCTTCCAGAAGATTCAATAATTTCATCTGATCCATATTTTATTTCTCCCATCCGTTTTCTTTCAGGAAATCATTAATTCTGCGCATTGCCGTCTGTAAATGCTCCAGGCTGTACGCATAGGAAATTCGGGCAAACCCTTCGCCGGAAGAACCGAAAGCAGTCCCAGGCACAATTGCAACTTTCTTATCTGCTAACAATTTCATGCAGAACTCATCACTGCTCAGACCCGACACCGAAATATTCGGGAATACATAGAAAGCCCCTTTCGGCTCAAATGTCGGCAAGCCCATTTCATTCAGCTTGCGGACGCAATATTTCCGGCGGAAATCATATTCACTCCGCATCTTTTCTACTTCTTCATCAACCTTAGGCGACAAAGCATCAATTGCCGCATACTGGGAAGTCGTCGGGGCGGTCATGATGCAGGATTGATGAATCTTGATCATAGTCTTAATCAATGGCTCAGGACCGCAGGCATAACCCAGACGCCAGCCGGTCATGGAGAAAGTCTTGGAGAACCCATTGACGACAATGGTTCTTTCTCTCATGCCGGGAATATGGGCAATGGACTCATACTTTTCATCACCATACACAAGTGCGGCATAGATTTCATCACTCAGGACAATGATATTGGTATCTCTCAATACTTCCGCAATTTCGACAAGATCCTGATGTTCCAGAACTGCCCCGGTCGGATTATTCGGATAGGACAATACAAGCATCTTTGTCTTCGGCGTAATTGCCTTCTTCAGATCAGCCGCTTTCAGACGAAACTGGTCCTCTTCCTTCGTTCTGACCGTTACCGGTACGCCGCCGGTCAGGGTTGTGATCGGCTGATAGGAAACATAACAAGGCTCAGGGATGATCACTTCATCTCCTGGTTCAACCAGACAGCGGATTGCCATATCAATCGCTTCCGAGCCGCCTACTGTTACCATGATTTCATCGATCCCGTAGCTGAGATCATACTTGCGCTTCATGTAATCAGAAATCGACTGACGCAGCTGTTTCAGACCGGCATTGGCAGTATATTTTGTACGTCCCAGCTCCAGGGAATGGATTGCTGATTCACGAATTGCCCATGGGGTCTGAAAATCCGGTTCACCGACACCGAGGGAAATGCACTCCGGCATATCCGCAACCAGATCAAAAAACTTGCGGATTCCCGAAGGTCTCATTTCAAGGGCAGCTTTGGACTGCAGCTTTTCATAATCTAACATAGAAAACCCCTCTCGTTGTTTCATTGTATTACAAGCCAAAATAAAAAAGGAGACCATGAACAAGGAAAGAATACAATTTCCACGTGTTCACAGCCCTTTTTTTACAAAGTTTCAGACAGACCTATTCACTTTGAAGTTCAAAGATCATATCACGCAGCTCAGCCGCTCTTTCAAAATCAAGCGCAGCTGCTGCTTCCTTCATTTCCTTCTGCATATCCGCAATCAAAGCTGACTTGTCCTTCTTTGCCATCTTTGCTTTCTTTTTAATATATTTGGAAGCCATATCCTGGGTTTCCTTGCCGCGGATGACATCTTCCACTTTTCTCTTTACGGTATGCGGAACAATACCATGTTCCTTGTTGTAAGCTTCCTGAATGGAACGTCTTCTTTCTGTTTCCTGAATAGCCGCCTTCATGGAATCGGTCATGACATCCGCGTACATATATACTTCGCCGTTTTCATTTCTGGCTGCCCGGCCGATCGTCTGAATCAGAGAACGATGAGAACGCAGGAAGCCTTCCTTGTCCGCATCCAGGATACATACCAGGGAAACTTCCGGAATATCCAGACCTTCTCGCAGCAGGTTGATGCCGACAATGGCATCCACTTTGCCGGTTCTCAGATCATGAATGATCTGGGTTCTTTCCAAAGTCTTTGTTTCATGATGAAGATAGGCAATGTGATAGCCTCTTTCGCTCAGATAGGAAGTCAGGTCTTCTGCCATTCTGACGGTCAGGGTTGTAATCAGCACCCGCTCATCTTTTGCAATCCGCTCATCAAGCGCCATGCAGATATCATCTACCTGTCCTTTGGTCGGCTTGACATAAACCTTCGGATCCAGAAGACCTGTCGGCCGGATGATCTGTTCGGTCACATGATGATTGACATGATCGAGCTCATAATCACCCGGCGTTGCAGAACAATAGATAACCTGATTGATCATGGACTCGAATTCATCGAATTTCATCGGTCTGTTTTCCAAAGCACTCGGCAGCCGGAAGCCATATTCCACCAGGATCTCTTTTCTGGCTCTGTCGCCGTTGTACATGCCTCGAATCTGCGGCAGGGATACGTGCGACTCATCCACAAACAGAAGAAAATCCTTAGGAAAATAATCAAACAGATTCCATGGTCTTTGTCCCGGTTTTCTGCCGTCAATATGCATGGAATAGTTTTCAATGCCGGAACAATACCCGTTTTCCCGCAATGCTTCCAGATCAAACCGGGTTCTCTGTTCCAGTCTTTCATATTCCAGCGGCTTGTTGTTGTCCTTGAAATACTTCAGTCTTTCATCCAGTTCTGCTTCAATATCATTGCATGCCCGCACCATGGATTCATGACTTCTTGCATAACCTGAAGCCGGGAAGATGTTATAGAACTGATACGCATTCAGGGTTTTGCCGGTTACCGGATCAACTTCACTGATCCGGTCGATTTCATCCCCGAACATTTCAATCCGGATGTTGAAATCATGGGTATAGGACGGGGTCAGATCAATAACGTCACCGCGCACTCTCATCGTTCCCCGCAGCTGGTCAATATCATTTCTGGCATACTGAAGTTCCACAAACTTCCGCAATAAAGTATTGCGGTCGTAGGTTTCCCCTACCCGGATAGTCACAAACATGTCCTTGTATTGCTGCGGATCACTGGCCGCATAAATACAGGCAACCGAAGCAACAACAATCGTATCTCTTCTCTCCAGCAGTGAATTCAAAGCAGATTCACGGAACATATCCAGCTCTTCATTGATGGCTGCTGTCTTTTCGATATACATGTCATTCTGCGGTACATAAGCTTCCGGCTGATAATAATCAAAATTGGACACAAAATACTCGACCCTGTTGTGGGGGAACATTCCCTTGAACTCGGAATACAGCTGGCCTGCCAGGGTCTTGTTATGGGAGAAAACAAGGGTCGGCCGATTGACTCGTGCAATGATATTAGCCATGGTAAAAGTCTTGCCGGTACCGGTAGCACCTTCCAGCACCTGTTCCTTTTTTCCTTCTGCCAGTCCCTGTACAAGTTCATCAATGGCCTTCGGCTGATCTCCGGTCGGCTTGAAAGGAGAAACCAGCTGGAATTTTTCATCAGCCATGGAGAACCTCCAGTGCTGCTTTCAGCTGCGTATCGTGATCCGTATTGCTGTTCCAGTCAAGATAGACGCTGCCAAGCAGAGAAGTATAGGTTTCTTCGTTCAAAATCCCATCTGCACTCAGGTCATGATCTGTCTGATATTTCTTCAAAGCTTCTTCCACCTGGTCAGAGAAATACCCGTCTGTTCTGCCTGGTTCATAGCCCAGATAATCCAGACACAATTCTGCATCGCCAATGCGGTCATCGACCTGGTCTTCTGCAAAGCTCTGGTTTTCTTCCATGCCGCTCATGGAACGGGTCAGAACCGCATGAAGCTCTACTTCCTTATCAGGAGTGATGCCGGTATTGTTGACCCAGGTGCCGTTTGGAGAAAGCCACCTGGAAGTCGTATATTTCAAGGTTGATCCGTCTGAGAAAGCACGGGAAACCTGCACGGTTCCCTTGCCATATGTTGTCGTACCCACAATCGTGACATTATCACGCTGTTCCTTCAGGGCAAGCGTCAATACTTCCGCTGCGCTGGCAGTATTCTCATTCACCAGAACAACCATGCGGCCGATATTGGTCATCTGTCCTTTGCCTGTTCTGATTTCCGTTACGGTACCGTCCTTGTATTCCTGTTTCATGACGACTGTCTTTTCCGGCAAGAAGAAAGCTGCCACCTGGGAAAGGGAATTCAGATAACCGCCGCCGTCATTTCTCAGATCCAGAACCAGGTTCATGTTTTTCCCCTGGGTAAGAGTATTCAATTCTGTTTCCAAAGCGTTCGGTGTATCATCACCGAAATTGGAGAGTTTGACATAGGCAGTCTGATCATCCAGCAGATGACCGGAAACGGTAGCGGATACTTTGGCTCTGGTCATCTGATATGTCAGATATCTGCCGTCTCTTTGGAAAGTGACAGAGACTTCTGTTCCTTCTTTGCCGGATACCAGATCCTTTACTTCCGATGCCGAAAGACCATTTGTCTGTGTTTCTTCGACCGCATAGATAATATCCCCGCTCTTTACACCCGCTTTTTCAGCCGGGGATCCAGGGAAAATTTCGGTAACGATATTGGCATCGCCGGAATGAATAAAAGTAACCCCGATGCCGACATAGTTACGGTTGATGGACTGCCTGAAATCATCCGCTTCTTCACTTGTCATATATTCCGTATGGGGGTCTTCCTTGTTGGTCGTCATGCCGGTAATGGCCTGGTCGCTCATGCGTTCATCGATGTTATCGATGTCTTTTGAAAAGTACCAGTCATTGTCCATCACTTCCTTGATTGTATTGATCTTGTCTGTGGAAGAAAGGCCTCTGGCCGCATCTGCTCTTGACCGTAAGCCGCTCATGAAACCAGCCGGCAATACACTGCCGCCAAGATACCCGATACCCAATCCTGCAATCAGAAGAATAATTGTCAGAACTTTCAGCTGCTTTACTTTGTGTTCTGCTTTTTTCAAAGCCAGTTCCTCTGGCCATAAGTGGCGCTTCAGCCTGATTCTTCTGACGGTGTCAGTGTCATTTGTATTGTTTCCATCAGGAACAGATTCCTGCGGTTTTTCTGTTTCTTCTGCTGCTTGTGTTTCAGTTTCTGTTTTTATTTCTTTTTCTTCCTGGTTTTCTGTTTCCGGGTCCTTGTTTCCGTTCATAGACACCTCCTTTTCAAAAAAGAGTCTCATGAAAGAGGCTCTTTTATTGTAACGCATTTATTCAGAATCTCAGCCGCCGAAAATGGATTCAGGACGAATCCGGCATGGTGCTCCATACCCGGCATCACAACGCCTGCCATATCCGTCATAACTGCCTGCCCAGCCGGCTCCGAAAGCCAGATCACCATCCCAGCTGGAAAGATAATTGCCGAAATTATCCGCTGTACCGAGGAAGAAAATTTCGATATGACAATGACCGCCGGAAGAATTGCCGGAGGTACCGACTTCACCAATCTTCTGTCCGGCAGAAACTTTGGTGCCGGTTGCGATCGGTGTACCGTATTTCATATGAAGATACTTCACAGCATAAAGATTGCCGTTGATCGCAGTCAGTAAATATACCTGATTGCCCCCGCCTGTAGAGCCGCCGTATTGATAACCGCACAGATTGCCAAGATAGCCGTAGGTATCACAGCCGTTTGCACTGTTGATGACAACCCCGTTGCCTACTGCATAAATCGAAGTACCGATCGGAGCTGCAAAGTCATAGCCGAGATGCGTGCCGCCGTTAGGATACGTCCATGTGCCTGCACTTCTGCGGGCGCCAGGTACCGGATACGTCCAGCCGGCACTGCTTGAAATACCGCCGCTGTTGATAATTCTTTTCGCAACATCGTTCAAAGTGTCCTTGATCGCACTGATCTGGGAAGAAACCTGGGCACCTGCTGCTTCCAGCAAAGCTGCCTGCTGCTGGGCTGCTTCTTCCGCTGCCTGCACTTCAGCCTGCGCAACAAGAAGATCCTGCTGCTCAGAGACAAGCTTTTCCTTCGCTGCTTTCTGTTCATCCTGGGAAGCGATCAGTTCCTGCTTCGCCTGTTCCAGCTCTTCCTTCTGTTTCTTCTGTGTATCTTCCAGAGCGACCAGTTCCTC
Source organism: uncultured Erysipelotrichaceae bacterium (assembly GCA_900315065.1). Classification (GTDB taxonomy): domain Bacteria; phylum Bacillota_I; class Bacilli_A; order Erysipelotrichales; family Erysipelotrichaceae; genus Bulleidia. The sequence goes on along the minus strand of OMXQ01000029.1, from coordinate 21,637 downwards.
ATTGGTTGCCTGATCACTTTCAGTAATCGCTCTCAGACCGCTCACAATCCGCAAAAGATCCGACATGGAACTGGCACCCATCAGAAGATCAAGATACTTGTTGACACGCAAAGAACTTTGCTGCTCTTCCATACGGGTCAGAATCTTATTGGTCAGCTTGTCAATATCTGCCTGTGTCTTGTCAATTTCATCCTGCTTGTTGTTGATTTCAACCTGCTTGTTGTCGATGTCATTCTGCAAGGAATCAATTGTTGCCTGTACTTGTGCAATTGCTGCTTTCTTGGTTTCAATCTGCTTCTGATAGCCGGCAATCTGATCCTTGTATGCCGCAATATCAGCTTCATACTCAGCTTTTTTTGCTTCAATATCCTTTAAGGACTGCGCCAGCGAAGAAGACGAAGAAGACAGGTGCTCACGATACGCATCACACGCGGAAGAATTATTATATTCATCCTGTGTGCAGTAACTGGACCAATACTCTGTATCAGAAAAATCAGGCTCGGCATGGACTGGTGAGAAAGCACATGTACCTGTCAGCAGCACCAATGCCATCAGCACCTTTCCAAATGCCTTTTTCATCGCTTCCACCTCAGATACCGGGTAACACTGATATAAGAACCGATCAGACCTACAAGAACGCCGATCACCAGCAGCACTGCTGAAACATAGATGACAAACGGATACGGCTGGACAAGATGAAACATATTGGAAATCAACACACCGCCGGTATATTGATACAAAGCATAATATGCCCAGATGGTCAGACCGATCGGAACCAATGCACCGAGAATGCCGATGATAATGCCTTCAATCAGGAACGGGGAACGTATAAAGCCGTTGGTTGCCCCGACATTTCTCATAATTGCAATTTCTCTGGCTCTGGCCGTAATTGTCAGCTTGATCGTATTCTGGATCAGGAAAATAGCCAGCAAGGACAGGCCCAATACCAGAACGCCGCCTACTTTACGGATCAATGCCATGGCAGAAACAATGGAAATCGTACTCTGACCGCCGTAATTGACTTCATAAATACCTTCATTGTTTTCTTTCATCTCTTCCAGCTTGTCAGCGATTGCCGCAATATCAGAACCTTCCTTTGCCTTGACATAGAAAGCATCGTGCATCGGCTGTCTGTCACGCAGCGGTTCAAAAGCTTCTCTGGTCTTTTCATCATCAAAAGACTTCAGATACAGATCAAATTCCTGATCTGCAGTAGAAAACTCAACGCTTTCAACGCCGTCAATAGCTAAGATTTTCTGCTTGATTACGCTCTCCTGATCTTCCTTGCCCTTTTCAACAGAAGCATAGATATCAAGAGAAGATTCAATATTCTGGGTAAAGGCTCTGACATTCCAGGTCAGAATCCCGAAAATAGAAATAATCAGAAGGGTGATGGTAACCGCAATGGCGGAAGAAACAGCCATTCCCATGTGTCTGCCGACTCCGCGGAACCCTTCTCTGATTGGTCTACTGATCATGACGAACGTAACCTCCTTCCTTCAGATCTGCCACAATATGGCCGTGTTCCAGCACGACTGTACGATGGCGGTAACGGTTGACGATCATCAGATCATGCGTAACCATGATCACGGTAGTACCGTATTTCTTATTGATAGTGCCGAGCAATTCAATAATTTCATCACTCTTGGCCGGATCCAGGTTGCCGGTCGGCTCATCTGCAATCAGCACCTTCGGACGATTGGCGATGGCACGGGCAATGGCAGCACGCTGCTGCTGGCCGCCGGAAAGCTCACGCGGGAAGGATTCCCCCTTCTCGGAAAGACCAACATCATCCATGACTTCCTGAACTCTCTTTTTAATGAGAGACTTCTTCATATTGATGACTTCCAGGGCATAGCCTATATTTTCCGCAACTGTCTTTTCCGGCAGCAGCTGGAAATCCTGGAAGACAACCCCGATATTTCTTCTATATACAGGAATCTGTCTCTTCTTTAATTTACCGACATCGATGCCGACAACTTCAACGCTTCCCTTGGTAGGAACTTCTTCCCCATCCAGCAGCTTGATCAATGTGGATTTGCCAGATCCTGTCGGGCCGATGATATATATAAATTCACCCTGAGCAACTTTGACATTGATATCATACAGGGCATTGGTTCCGCTTTTATATCGTTTGTATACATGACTGCATTCAATCATAAATCTGAATCCTCCTGAAGCAGGTACCGGATGATAAAACCCGTTTAGATTTTATCATACTCCCATCCCTTTTCCTTAAATGTTTGGTGAACTATACGTGAAACCTTCCCCGTGCATATCACTCGCATCCGTTGTAATCACAAAAGCAAGCGGATCTGTTTCACGAATAATCTGCAGCAGACGGTTATACTGCCGGTGGGATACGACTACCAGCAGAACTTTCTTCGTTTCACCCGAATATCCGCCCTGACCTTCAATAACAGTTGTTCCTCTGTCCAGTTCATTCAGAATGTTGGTATTGATTTCTTCCCATGCATCCGAAATAATCTGCACGCTCTTTCCAGGTGAACCATTGCCGGCTTCAAGCACCTTTGAAATTGCCACCCCGGAAGCGAACACGGAAACCAGGCCGATCAGAACTGCAGACCAGTTATAGGTAATCGCACCAAGCACAATTGTCAGCGAATCCGTAATCACAACCAGAGTTGAAACCGGGGCACCTGACAATTTATGAAGAATCAGCGGCGGCACATCCATACCTCCGGTTGAAGCCCCGCCTCTCATGACGATGGCAATTCCGACTCCGCCCAGAAGGCCTGCATAAAAGGAAGCCAGGACCACCGGAATCTCAAACTCAACGTGATAAAAAGAAAGCAGCGTTGTAAAAACCGGATACAATACGGAAGACAAGGCTGTATTTAATGCAAATTCCTTTCCCAATACTGACCAGCCGATGAAGAAGAGAATCAATGTAATCAGGTTGGCAGTCAATGTCTTGTTCAGATGCAGAACCGGTTCCAGGGCAACTGCAATACCTGCGACCCCGCCGGAAAGAATGTTGTAAGGCAGAATAAAAAATTCAACCGAAACTGCCAGAATAAAGGTGCCGATGATGACCATAAGAACATCAGCGATTTTTCTTTTCAATGTTTTTTCTTTTAATGCCATAACGGTGATATTATAACATGGCAAATGATGAGACACATGAAAATCAGAAAAATGATCCCGTGGATCATTGTTTTCCTTTATACACTATGGATTTTCTCCAATTCATTGACGATCGGCGAAACTTCCGGAAACATATCCGGCAGACTCGCCCGGTTTCTGCTCCAATATGTCAACGCCGCCGGTTTTACCATTGCCTTTGACACCTTCCATTTTTATGTACGCAAAGCTGCCCATGTTTCTGAATATGCTCTGCTTGGTTTTCTGGTTGTCATTGCCATTCATCTTCATCCGCTTTGCAGGCCATGGCTGAATTTCGTTTCACTATGGATCCTGATTCCTTCCCTGGATGAAACCATCCAGCATTTCGTTCCGGACAGATACGGGTGCTTCAGGGATGTATGCATTGATATGTCAGGCTTTACAGGGGGTGCCTTTCTTTCTTACCTGATCTTACTGATCCTTGCGGATCTGAAGAAAAGAATGACAAAGAAATCAGCGTAATGCTGGTTTTTCTTTTATGATTCCCGGGAGCGGAAAATGACATTCTGCCAGATATCCCTGTCTTCAATATGGGCCAGATCATAGCTCAGACACCGCGGCAGATTGACCGACTGATCCCCTCTTGTATGCGTTGCATCAAACATTTCATCCGGCAGGTTGAAAAAATAATAAGTATCCACGCCGTTTTCCTGATCATCCCATGTCACGTCAACATTGTAATAGGAATCATCCAGGGCAACGATATTCCATCCATGTTCTTCTCCCATTGAAGTACCGCCGACGTAGTAGCAGGGAATGCTTAGTTTCTGCATCAGATACTGGAACGCACGTGCGTATCCTGCACACACGGAAGAATGATTGACAAGAGCGCTCCATGCACTCTGATTATACGAAGAAGAAACATCATAGCTGACCTGGTCAATCAAAGCGTCATGCACATATTTTTCCCGGGCATACTGATCCGGCAATTGTTCTGCAGAAGAAAGAATTTCTCCGGCTGCCTGTTCAAAGACCTGCTGCTTTTGAAAAAGATCGTTGATTTTCAGAGAAATGGACATGACCTGATTGTCCTTTTCCTGATACTGGTAGGTATTATCCAGCCAATACAATTCAGGATGATCGTACCAGAGAGCTTCAAAAGCATCCGTTACTTCTTCATTGCCTGCCCTCGTCTGCAGTCCAAAATCTGCCTGCCCGTCACAGGCATGCGCATATAATTCCTGATAAATCTGCTTTCCGTTTTCATTCAGCATCTGATAATAGGGATACATTTCCGCATCGAAAACAATCTCTTTATCCTGCTTTTCTACCTGCCTGCGGTTGACGTTTTCCAGAACACTCTCCACCAGCCCCGGCAGAAATAAAACAGCCAGCAGAATTACCGCTGTGATTTCTGCAAATTTCACTGCAAATCGTTTCATAGACTCAAGCTTATCATCTTTCTCACAAAAAAACAGGATACCTGCCTATATAGCAGATACCCTGCAATCATCTTAATATCCCCAGATGCTTTCCGGTCTGACACGACATGGTGCACCATAACCGTCCTGACACCTGCGGCCATAGCCCCCATAGCTTCCCTGCCAGCCGGTGCCGAAAGCCAGATCACCATTCCAGGTTCTTGCATAATTGGAGAAATTGGAACCATCGCCGAGATAATAAACTTCAATATGACAATGCGGACCGGTAACGTTGCCGGTAGCACCTACCTGGCCGATATACTGACCGGCACTGACAACTGTACCCGTCTTTACAGGAGAGCCAAGCTTCATGTGCAGATATTTGACTGCATAGAGCTCACCGCCCACAATCGTCAGCAGATACACCTGATTGCCGCCGCCGTAGGAACCGCCGTACTGATAGCCGCACATATTGCCGAGATATCCGGAATTACAGCCGTTGACACTCTGCAGGATAACACCTGGTCCAGCTGCCCGGATCGTAGTACCGACTGGTGCAGCAAAGTCATAGCCGAGATGAATACTGCCGCCCGGATAATTCCATGTACCTGCACTTCGATAAGCACCTGGTACCGGATAAGCCCAGCCTGAACTTGGCGCAACTGGTGAAGGCGTTGAAGTCGGCTCTGGCGTCGGGGTTGGTTCCGGCGCAGGAATATTGCCATTATCGTCCGGAGTCGGTGTCGGCGTCGGAGTTGGGGTTGGCGTTGGTTCCGGGGTCGGATGCAGAATTGCATCTTCAATCGAATCCAGCGTACTGGTCATGCTGTCCATTGTCGACTGAATACTGGCAATATCAGAAGCATAGTTATTGCCCTGGGCCGCCAGTGTATCCGCCTGCTTCTGTGCCTCAGCCTGAATGACCTGCACTTTATATACGGCAAGCACTGCTTCGCCGCGCACTTTTTCTGCGTCTTTCTGCGCTTCTTCCAGATCTGCCTGCTCCTGTTTCAGGGTTTCCTGGGCAGCTTCCAGATTTTCCTTATCTTTATTCAGAGTATCAACAGCCGCAACCAGTTCCTGGTTTTCCTCATGTTCCATCATCGTGATGTCACTCATGCCGGCCGCAATTCTCATGAAATCACTCAGAGACTTAGCCCCCATCAGAATATCCAGCCAGGAGGAAATCCGCATGGTTGACTGTGATTTTTCCATCCGGGCAGCAGCCTGTTCACTCAGCTGGGAAATCTTCTGCTGGGAATCCGCAATTTCCTGACTTGTTTCATCAATGCCGGACTGGGTCTGCGCAATAGCATCTTCTTTGGCACTGACCTGAGAAGCAATTTCCTTTACCTTGGCAGAAGCACTGTCCGCATCTTTCTGCAGATCAGCAATCTGCTGGCCGTATTTTTCAATATTGCCCTGAACCTGTGCCTTTTCAGAATTGATCTCATCCAGCTTTGCCTGCAGATCAGGCGTCTTGGATGCGATATATTCCGTATAGGACTTGCACGCATTAAAGGTATTCACATCTTTGATATTATCGGAAGTACACGTACTATCCCAATAATTGCTGTCACTGTAATCAGGTGCAGCTTTAATCTTCATCACCGGCATACAGATGACTGCCATGGAAAGAGCTGCAGCTATTTTCAATATTTTTTTCATATGCGAAGAAATTATAGCACGCCTTTTCAATGAATTCAGACATATAATCGGGTAGGAAGTTGAGAGCGATATCGCTCTCATCTTTTGTTCCTCCCACACCACCGGAGGAGCCGTTCGGCGTCCGGCGGTTCAACAAATCGACATTTGTAGCTGAATTACATGTGTAGTCCCATGATACTTAGCGAGACTAATGAGCCCTTTTCCCTCGAGTATGCCAGTTGTAATAGCACTATTCAGTGCCCGTGCTACCCTTGCATATCCTTTGCGCGTGTTTGCGAAGCTCCAGCACCTCCATCGTGGTACCCGTAGGAAGTACAAATGATTTGCTCGAGCCCGCGTTGTTTTCCATTGCTTCCATATACACATCCTGAGATGGAATCTTATGTTTTGGTCTATCTTCTCAAGTTTTCTCTTGATATTCTGCCCAAATCTGAAATAGTTAAGCCATCCTCTTGTCACTTGATTGATTCTTTTGATTCTGTATTCCAGTGATACGCCCCAGTTTCTTTTAAGAAGGGGTTTGAGGTTGTTCTTTAGCTTCTGTATGGATTTGATATGCGGTTTCGGACACCATTTTCCGTTTTTCCAAAAGAAAGTATATCCGAGGTATTTGCACTGATCCGGTCTTGCTACTTTTGTTTTGGTAGCGTTGACCTTCACTCTGAGGTGTTTCTCCAGCCATTTTGTGACCGAATTCATCACTCTGTTGGCCGCCACTTCACTCCTTACACATATAATGCAATCATCTGCGTATCTCGTGAAGTGAAGTCCTCTTGCTTCCAGCTCCTTATCAAATTCATTAAGGTATACGTTCGCAAGTAACGGACTGATTGGTGAGCCTTATGCCGAGAGAGTTGTTATGCCGAGATACTTTCAATGCACAGTTTGATAATAACATTTTCCGGCATTTATCTCGGCATAACATTCGCTATTTGAACTGCTTAAGATAGGCCATCAGATCCTGATCTTTTAACCAGTCCGGGAATTCATTTTCTTCAACGAGCCTAGGCGTAAGTTTGTTGATAGCTTGATTTTTCAATTTGTTATCAGCCTTCGCATAGATCATTGTTGTTTCGATACTCTCATGGCCTAGAAAATCCCGGATATAAACGATGTTTATACCGGCAGCGAGCATATGCATAGCCTTACTATGGCGGAACATATGGGGATGAACATGTACAGGAAAGCTACTGTCATTCTGCCGGATTTCATCGGCATACTTCTGGACAATATATCCAATTCCATCTCTTGACATTGCACATCTATTCTTGTTTGTGATCAGCAGATTAGTCTGAATTTTTCTGATTCCGGGATTTTTATCGAGGTACAGACCGATCAATTCCGCCATTTCTTCTGAGATTGGCACGGTTCTGTATTTATCTCCCTTACCATGGAGCTTAATTACAGGGTCACTGCCAAGAGTGATGTCGCCTACTTTAAGGTCGCACAATTCCTGAACACGACATCCTGAGTCATAGAGCAGAGACATTATCAGCTTATGACGGAGTCCGTTTGGATTATGTACATCCGGTAGATTGATCAGCTGCTTCATCTGCTCAACGGTAAGGTATTCTATCTGTTTTCCAGGTTCTCTCCTGCTTTTGATCACCTGAATTTCATGGAGATCAGAAATGCATTCAATGGATTCCTGCTGTGCATAAGCACAGAATGTTTTTATCGCAGCCAGCCGTTGATTAGCAGTACTATTGCTTGCGCCATTTTTCCGAAGCCACTCCAGATATTCGATGACCAGTTTTTTATTCAGATCTTTCATGGAGAAAGAAGAAACATCATATTCATGCTCAATCAGGAACTGTACAAGTTTCTTCAATGCGTCTTTATAACTGGAAACTGTATTTTTTCCGTAACCTCGCTGATGAGGCAGGTATTCAGTCAGAAATCCCTGGATCATCCTGGCAAAGTCAGTAGAATTCCTTTTCATCTGACTTCACCTCCTCGATCATGCCAGGATTGTTTATCTGAAGCTTCATGCGAATATCAGGATACATAGTGGCAGTGAGCTTCAGATAATATGCAGTTTCATCAAAGGTATCATGACCAAGCATTGTTTTCATATAGGGAAGCCATACGAGCAGATCACGTCCTTCTGCAGTCCATAATCTGAGCAGGTTTACGCAGTAAGTGTGTCTGAAATCATGAAGCCTTGGCCCCTTACCTGTGTGCGAAATTCCGGCTTTCTCCAGATATCTCCGGAAATTGCTGTAAAGGTTCTGGAGTGTCATGGCTCTGCCAGGAAACTGCATAAAGAAGTATTCTTCATCGCTGGAGTTTACATGGATCTTCGCTTTGATTTCGCGGCACTTTTCAACGAGAACTGGATGGACTGGCACAAGCCTTTCCTTATGGTTTTTTGCATTAACAAGTCTGATAACACCGTGATCGAGATCAAAATCTCTGATTTTCAAAAGCCTGAGTTCAGATACCCGCATCCCACTTGTATAAAGAATACGGAAGAACACTGGCATGATGTCCTCCCGATATGGACATAAATCCGGTAAGGACATACTGCAGTCAACCGCCTCAAAAAATCTGTTTAATTCATCATCTGTATAAATGTGCGCGTTATATTTTCTGCCGTGCTTTGTAATGAACTTCGGCGGTACATATACCGGATAACCAAGATCAGCCAGATAACTGCAGACAATTCGCATTTGAGAAATCCTGCTGTTACAGTTTGACTGTTTTCCCCAGCTTCTCTTTGCACACCATTTGTCTACAGTCTGCTTTGACAGACACTTCGAATCAACATTCTGTGCAATCAGAAATTGATCAATTCTGTAAAAAGCAGCTTCTTCAGTTTCGTACTTACAGCCAAGACTTCTCTTATAGTTCACAAGGTCCCGCAGTTCCTTGGCAAATACACTGCGGTATACGATCTGTCTGGTCATAATCAGAAATCAAGTGGAAGCACGCAGTCACGGAGCTTCTCGATATCTGTCTTGAGGTATATGGAAGTGATGTCAGTGTTGGAATGACCAAGAACCGTCGAAATCACAGGCAGTGGTGTATTTTCTTCAAGCAGAATGGACGCTGCTGTGTGGCGCAGGGAATGAAAGCCATGACGACGCTGATTTACGTTAATACCGGCTTTTCTGAAATATCTGGATAACTGCTGATTCATATGATTGCCTTCGGAAATTGGATCAAAAGGCGGCATATGCTTGATAAAGATACGATCTGTTTCACGATAGTCTGGACGACCGTTTTTTATGTAGTCAATCAGTGCCCAGCCTACGGCATCCGGCATTGGAAGAGTGAGAAGTTTATTGGTTTTGTGTTGAACAATAGATATAGTTTTACTTTCCCAATCAACGTTGGAAAAGCAGAGCCTGATGATATCACCGCTTCGATATCCCATTGTGCAGGCTAGCAGAATCATTGCATAATCTCTTTTCCCTATAGGGCTGTTTCTATCTATTGTGGAAAGCATTTTCTTTAAGTCTTCTGCTGCCCAGTTTGATGGAATCTTTGTATCTTTAGGGATAGGCGGCATATGAATCTTCTCTGCAATTTCCTGCCGATAGTTTCCAGACTGATCAAGCCATCGCAGAAAGCACCTGATTCCGCAAATGTGCTGCTCGACTGTTTTCCATGAATAACCTGCTAATGTTCTGATAAAGGCAGTGACTATTTCATAGTTAATCTGAGTAATATCGTTAATTTTTTTCTGCTGTAAATAATCAATGAATATATGTGCAGTGGTTGAATAATGGTCAACGGTTGCCTTGGAACGGTAAGTTTTCTGAATAAAGCTGCAGAACTGGTGATACATGGAAGAATACATGTCATTCAGAAGCGTAGGATTTTTACTTGCATAATAGCGACGGGTCAGTACTCCATGGAGCTGGTAATCTTCAAGCATGTGAATCATTCGGATATATTGAACTTTCTGTTGTAACAAAGTTCCGTCATTTATACAAGATATAATTCCGTGCTTCTTTTCAAGATATGCCATACCTCTTTCCATGGTGAATTCGGTATCTCCATATTCATTTCTGAGAAACAGTTCCAAATTACTCCATTCACGATCATAGATGCGGATAGTTGCAGGAGTGTAGTGATTTGCCTCTAAAAGCGACTTGAGGCCTGAAACAATTGTGTTAAGCTTCATTATGTCCTCCTCAGCTGTACGCTGTATGTACCTTCAGAGTGACATAATTATGCCGAGAAGAAAATAATAAAATGCGGCTGTTAAGCGCTAATATACATTCAACTCAACATAACATTTTTCTCGACATAAGGCTCATTATGCCGATCTCCACATAATGAGCCTTGGGCTGTGCCTGTACGTGTTTCTTCAAAGGTTCCTTCCACAAGTACACCTCCCTGCAGGAATTTTCTTAGCAGTGATTCGACGTCCGGATCCTTGATTATTTTGTGTACCAGGATCATAAGAATATCCTGGTCCACGTTATCAAAGAATTTTGAAAGGTCTAAATCTACAATCCAGTCATATCCGTCATTCATATAGTCGAGTGCTTTCAAGACTGCCTGTTCTGCCTTCCTTCCCGGCCGGAACCCGTAGCTGTGCTCAGAGAATTCCTTTTCGAAGATTGGGTTGAGGATCTGGCTTGCGGCCTGTTCTATCCACCTGTCTTTGACTGCTGGTACTCCGAGGTTTCGTTTGCTTCCGTCGTCCTTCGGTATCTGCACGCGTTTTACCGGTAGTGGTCTGTATCTTCTCTGCCGGATTGCTTCGCACATTTCTTCTTTGTGAAGAGATATGTATTCCGGCAGCCGACTGACCGGCATGTGGTCCACGCCTGCGGCTCCTTTGTTGCTCATTACTTTGTGGCGAGCTTCTTCCAGGTTTTCATCCGAAAGTATTCTCTCCAGTAATTCTGTTGCCATGTCTGCTTTCTCCTTTCCGTCGCTGAGTATCTTCGAGTCCTAACGGCACATTGGCCGAGCACAGACTTTTGCGTTGAAGATACTTTACATGCATGAATATTAAAGCTGATTCGTTGTTCGGTCCTTCGCTCCATTCCCATTACAGGAACTTCATAACTACTACGACCTCTGCTGACTTCTCATCACTCGTTATTACTACGCTGGTCACTGCGTGACGTTCTTCACCTCATTTCCGCGCTGATGAGACCTCCCCGAAGAAGAATGATAACTTTCCTCACATCTAGTCCCAGAATTTACCCTTAAACCTTTGGCAACTCAGATTTCACTTTGTTTTGCAAGCTTGTCTGCGATTTATAAGGCCTTATATTCCGTTTCTGTTCGTGGACCCGTGATTTTGCCCGTGGTTAGTAACGCTCCCACATCCAGCTTCCTTCAGTCTGCACCTCGCGATGCCGGCCTTGCCTTCGGCTAGTGCTTTGGTTCATGTTGCCATTACGCACAGCGGACTTTCACCGCCTAGTTATCACCCATGTCGGGTGTACAAAAAACAGAATTCATGCTTCAAGCAGAATTCTGTCATCATCGAGATCCAGACGGAAGCGATCCATCAGATCCTTAACGCTCATATCTTTTCTTTCTTCCTTCAGATCCGAAACCACTTTTCCATCATGCATGATCACAGTACGATTGCCCAGCTTCAATGCCTGTTCCAGATTATGCGTGATCATCAGACAGATCATCTGATGCTCAGAAACAATCTTTTTCGTCAATGCCAGGATCTTTTCAGCAGAAGCAGGATCAAGTGCAGCCGTGTGTTCATCCAGCAATAATATTTTCGGCGGACAGATGGTTGCCATTAACAAGGTCAATGCCTGTCTCTGTCCTCCTGACAAAGTGCCGACCGGTGTCTTCATTCTGTCTTCAAGCCCCATATTCAATTCCTTCAGGGCATCCTGAAACATTTCTTTTTCCTTACGGGAAACATGAGAAAAACCGATGGTATGCGAAGAAGCACGCAGATAAGCCAGTGCCAGGTTTTCTTCAATGGTCATATGCGGTGCTGTTCCTTTCAGAGGATCCTGGAAAAGTCTTCCGATATATTTTGCCCGCCTGTAGTCTTTCTCAAAAGTGATGTCTTTGTCATCCAGGACAATTCTTCCTTCATCCGGAATTTCCGAACCTGCAATCAGCTGAAACAAGGTACTCTTGCCAGCCCCGTTAGAGCCGAGAATAGTAATGAAATCATGATCTTCCACGCTCAGGGAAAGATGATCAATTGCCTTTTTTTCATTGACCGTACCAGGATTGAAGGTACGGCTGACATTTTCAATCTTCAGCATGATTTATTCCTCCCCATTCTTCTTGCCAGAGCAGCTTTGTCTTTGAAAGCAGGCATTGCAATGGCAAGAGCAACAATCAGAGCAGTCATCAGCTTCAGACACTCAACCGGAATGATCTTTGTCTGTAAGACAAAAGCATAAATCAATCTGTAAACTGCACTTCCTGCAAAACATGCAAGAATATTTCTGCCGACGGACTTGCGGCCGTTGATTACAGTTTCCCCGATGATCAGACTTGCAAGACCCACAACCACGATGCCGGTGCCGGCATTGATATCCGCACTCCGCTGCATCTGACCAACTAAAGCCCCTGACAAAGCAGTAAACATATTGGAAATGACAAGACCAACTGTAATCGTATAGCGCGGATCGATGGAAGAAGCAGAAACCATGTCCTTGTTATCACCGGTAGCACGAATGGATAAGCCGAGTCTGGTTGACAGGAACCATCTCATAAACAACATGCACAATCCCAATACCAGACCCGAAAGAATCAGGGCATGATTCCCGGTCAGGGAGAAGATTGTCTCATTCTTCAATAAAGAAAGATTTGCATGCCAGCCCATGACTGCCAGGTTGATCGTATAAAGACCAGTATTGGTAACGATGCCGGCAATGATGGAAGGAATGCCGAGATGCGTCTGCTGGAAAGCAGTCACATAGCCGGCCAATCCTCCCGCCAATATTCCCATGATGATACCCAATACCGGATGATTCTGTGCACACAGGGAAACGGAAACCGCCATGCCTAAGACAAAGCATCCGTCTGTTGAAAGATCCGCAATATCCAGTACCCGGTAGCTGAGAAACAAAGCCAGTACGATCAGACCATAGACACATCCCAATTGCAATGCGGTAGTAATAACAAGACTCATGTTTATCCTCAATCTTTCTGGGTTGTAACCTTATTCAATTCGCCGAAGTCCTTGTAAATATCCGGATCTACGCCGAGAGCTTCGGCTGTTTCTGTATTGACAGTGATAATGCCTCCGTCCATGGTATAGAAATCATCCAGATCATCGGTACCCTTTTGGGCTGCTTCAATAGCAAGGTCAGCTGTCTTTTTGCCAAGTTCCTTATAGTTGACGCCGCACGTCGCAAGAGCTCCGCTTGTCACAAAGGAATCCGCACCGGCATAATGAGGAATGCCTGCTTTTGTCAATTCCTGGGCAACCGTGATTTCAGAAGCCATAACGACATTGTCAGTCGGGGTAAATACAGCATCTGCCTTATCTGCGATCAAAGAAGAAACGGCTGCCAGAACTTCATCATTGGTATTGCCTGTCTTTTCTTCGTAGCTGATGCCCTTTTCATCCAGATACTTCTTAGCTTCCGCAATTGCCTTTTCACTGTTGGTTTCAGACTTGGAATACAGCAGCCCCACTTTCTTCAGATCTTTATTCTGGGCCAGCATCATATCCATGATTTTATCTGTATCAAGTGCATCACTTGTACCGGTTACATTCTTCAGACCAGTCAGATCAGCAGCTTCCGGATCAGAAACAGCTGCATAGACAACCGGGATATCTGTGTTCATCGTGCTGGTTACGGCAGTCTGGGCTGCCAGGGTTGCAATCGGAATGATCACGTCTGTCTTATCAGCTACAGCACCGTCGAAGATCGTCTTCAGGTTGGACGCATCGTTCTGACCGCTCTGCACTTCTCCATATTCGATCTTGATGCCCTTTTCCTTAGCCGCAGCATCCAGTTCATCCGTAATTGCATTGGCAATTTCATCCAATGATGCGTGGTCCAGCTGTTTGACAACTGTCACATGAATGACATCTTCCTTTTCTTCAGAAGCTGTGCTGCCTGCGGAACAGCCGCCCATCGCAAGAACCAGTCCTGCAGCTAAAAGTGTTTGAAATGTTTTTTTCATATTCTTTCTCCCTTCTGCATTTTTGATGAGCAGCGAAACAAAAAGAGCCTGTCACAAAGGACAAGCTCATAACCTGCGGTACCACCTTTATTAAGAATCTCATCAGATTCTTCTCTCATCATGAAAATGCAATCACATTTCCTGTCTGTTAACGCTGACAATGCGTCCTGAGATACTCGTTTCCTTTCATCAGGCCCTCCCGGGTCCATTTGCATACCGCATCACTGCCGCCTTACACCAATCAGCGTGCTCTCTATCTGCTGCCAATATGTTTGATCTCCCGTTCATCGGTTTCTACAAAGAACTATAAACTTGCCGGGTATGCAAGTCAACGCATTCAATGATACAAATGATAATTTTTCAAAAGCAGAAATGTAACAATTTTCAGATACAGTTACTGATCCGTTTTTCTTCGTAAATAAGAACGATACAGCCAATCAGGAACTCCAATGGAAAAATAAGATTCCCGGCCGATGCCTGTATGCATGGAACGCGCCAGGTCCATATATAAATCATGAATCTGCTTTACCGGTCCCCTGCCGTTATTGAAGATGGTCAGCCGCCTCAGAATTTCTGCTTTGGATATACCAATGCCCCCGATCCATGCGCATCCTGATTTCTCACACCAGTATTTCAATAACCGCAATGACAATTCCGTTGAAGCCGGATCAATAGAAGCAGAATGAACCACTGCCCCAAGCCGGATTCTTTTCTTCAATTTATAATCCAGCAATTCCAGAAAAGCGATCAGAGAAGAAGGCAGACTGCCGTTGTAAACCGGCGCAAAGATAATAATGACATCTCCGGCATTGACAGCTGCTTCAGCCAGCTTTTCGTCCATTTCTTCATTGACTTCCAAGATGCCGTATTCCTCGTTTTTCAGATATGGAAAGAACCTTTCCATCAAAGCATAGGAAACACTCTTTTTCCGCCGCGGGGAAGCATTGACCAAAACCACTCTCATGTCTTGTGCCTCACGATCTTCCAGGGATCATCATACCAGAAGGCAATTGCATCAAAGCGCTTTGGATCAAAGCAGGCCTGAATCGTTCTGTCCATCAGATCTTTTTCACTCCGCAATACCTTTCTGCCGTATAAATGCAGATGCACTTTCTTCTTATCAATGATCTGATGAGATACCAATGCATCCGGTCCTAATGAAGTCAGGCCTCTTTCCAGAACTTTTTTGACAAAAGGCGAAAAACAACCGTAGCAGGAACGCGAAACAATGACAATTTCATCGCACTTATCGATTTCTTCCCCGATATTCTTTCCTTCATCATCGATAATGCATGTATGATCTGCTCTTTTCAGACATTCAAAACAGCCGCAGCAGATATGAACATCGTTGCCCGGCCTGTATACCCGATCCAGCAATCCGGCCTTTCCCGGATAAGCACCTGTATCTGTAATAATGACTTTCATTGTCTTTATTGTAGCAGACGATTTGCCCCTTCTGTTCGTTGAATTCGTGAAATATGCGTTTTACAATAAACCCATGAACAATACATTCAAGCAAGCTGTTCTGCATGCCGGCAAAGCCATGCAAAGCAGGAATCTCACGATCGAGACATGGGGCAATATCTCTGTTCGTGATCCTGAAACAGGATATATTTATCTCACCCCGTCCGGCATGCCTTATGACACGATCAACGAAGATGACATCTGCGTCCTGGATAAAGACGGCAATGTCATTGAAGGCAAGCGCAAGCCAAGCGTAGAAAAGATGCTGCACGTGCTGATTTATCAGAACCGCAAAGATGTCAATGCCATCCTTCATACCCATCCCCTTTCCTCCACTGTGTTTGCCGTTCTTCATAAGGACATCCCGTGTGTCACTGATGAAATGGCCCAGGCAATCGGCGGCAGCGTGAAATGCGCAGAATATGCTCTGCCGGGTTCCATGGAACTTGCCGGAAACTGCCTGAAAGCACTCGGTTCCAGCATGGCTGTTTTATTAGCCAACCATGGTGCTGTCTGCCTTGGCAGAAACATGAAAGAATGCTTCAAGGTCGCAACAGTTCTGGAAACAAGTGCAGACATTTACCAGAAAGCTCTGGCAATCGGCCAGCCTCAGGAAATTTCAAAGGAAAACACCGACTGGATGCGTGACTTTGCCCTCAACAAATACGGGCAGAGATAATCAATAAAAAAGAAAAAACAAAAGCAGAAAAAGAAAGAAGAAAAAAAGAAACATGTCACAGGTAAAACAACTAGAAGTCGTAAAGATCAAAGATGACGCCAGTGCAGTTGTCATTCTTGATCAGACCAGACTCCCTGACCATGAAGAATACCTTACTTTGACAAAAGAAGGCGAAATGTGGGAAGCAGTCAAACAGCTGCAGGTCAGAGGTGCTCCTGCCATCGGTGTCTTTGCAGGATATGCAATGGCAGTCCTGGCTCACTACAATGAAGCGGATTCCTATGAAGCTTTCCAAAAGGAATTCGACCGCCAGGCTGACTACCTCAATACTTCCAGACCTACTGCTGTCAATCTCAGCTGGGCTTTGAAGAGAATGAAGAAGTTTGTTGCAGATCACAAGGAAAACCTTTCTGATCTGAAGCAGGATCTTATTGCTGAGGCAAAGAGAATCGATGCCGAAAATCTTGAAATGAATCGTAAAATTGCGGAATACGGTGTTACCCTGCTTCATGAGGGCGATGGTATACTGACCCATTGCAATGCCGGTTATCTGGCCTGCCTGGGTTATGGTACGGCAACTGCGCCGATGTATATGGCCCAGGAAAAAGGCATGAACATTCATGTTTATTCCGATGAAACAAGGCCTTTGCTGCAAGGCGCAAGATTAACTTCCTACGAACTTTATAAAGCAGGCATTGATGTCACTTCCATCTGCGACAACATGGCTTCCATTGTCATGAAACAGGGAAAGATCCAGTGCGTCATGGTAGGCTGTGACAGAATCGCTGCCAACGGTGACTTTGCCAACAAGATCGGCACTTCCGGTGTTGCTATTCTTGCAAAGCACTACGGCATTCCTTTCTATACACTAGGACCTTCTTCTACAATCGACTTCAACACACCGACTGGTGATGATATTCATATTGAAATGAGAGATCCGGAAGAAATCGGCACCATGTGGTACAAGGAACCGATGATCCTGCCTGGCATTAAAAAGTTCAATCCGTCTTTTGATGTCACTGATCACACCCTGGTTACCGGCATCGTGACGGAACGCGGTATCGTCTATCCGCCGTTCCGGGAAAATCTGAAGAAACTCTTCAATAAATAAAAAACAGGCAAAGAAAGAAATATATACAAAAAGAAAGAGAAAGAGAGAGAGAGAAAAAACATGGAACCAAAAGAAAGTATTTCCGCTTCAATCGTAGTCAAGGATGAACTAAGCAAAGTTGTCCTGATGCCAGGCGATCCGCTGCGTGCAAAGGCATTGGCTGACAAATATCTTACCGATGTTGTCTGCTTTAATGACACCAGAAACATGCTCGGCTTTACCGGCACGTACAAAGGGAAGAGAATTTCCGTTATGGGACATGGTATGGGTGTGCCAAGCATCGGCATCTACACACATGAACTCTTCACCCAGTTCGGTGTTGAAGCAATCATCAGAATCGGTTCTGCCGGCGGTCTTGACATGGATGTAGACGCAAACGATGTTGTCATCGCTGAAGCTGCATCCACAAACTCCAACTACGGCAATGCGTATGGCATTCCTACGCAGTTTGCCGCATGTGCTGACTTCGATATGCTGGAAACAGCAGTCGAGGCTGCCAGAAAGAACGGCGTCAAGTTCAAGGTCGGCAAGGTCTATACTTCTGACTTCTTCTATTATCCGCAGGCTGGTCTTAATGAAAAGCTGAGAGATTTCGGCCACCTTTGCGTAGAGATGGAAACAGCAGGCCTGTATTGGGAAGCAGCTGCCAATAGAAAGAAGGCTCTGTCCATCCTGTCTATTTCCGATCACCTCTTCAAGGAACAGGCTCTGACTGCAGAGCAGAGACAGAACGGCTTCACCAACATGATGGAAATCGCTCTGGAAACAGCCTGGAAGTACGCTGAGTAAGCTGAATAGAAAAAAATCATACAAAAGTACAGAAAAGGAACGAACTCTTCACAATGGATGAAGAACATCGTTCCTTTCTTTTTTCCTACATGATCAAACTGCTTTGACAAGCTCAAGCAGCGGCGACTGCAGCCAGCCCATATGAGCAAAGAAGGCAAGACCGGAAGTGTTCTTCGGATTGATATGCAGAATGCACTGCAGACCTTCTTCCTCCGCCTCTGCTTCTGCCTTTTTCAATAACAAGGCCCCTGCCCCATTCCGGCGTACATCCTTCATGACATACAAAGCCTTGAGCTCAAGATTCTCTCTGCTCTTTTCCACAACAGACAAAGCAATGAATCTTCCCCGGTCAGAAACTGCCGTCAATTCCAGGCCGTCTTCCAGCATGGCATGCAGTTCATCTTCACTCTGATCGAGATCAGACTTTTCACCAAGTACTTCTTTGCGGAAATTATCATAAACATACAAGACATTGGAAACATTATTTTCACTGACCATCACTGTATGGTACGGAACCCTGACAGGCTCTGCTTCTGCCTGTTCTTCTTCCTCGTCATATTCTTCATCAAAGTCATCATCATAAGAATCTTCTTCATCTTCATCCTGTTCACCAGAAGCAGTGGAATCATAGATAATGCCGTTTTCTTCACACCAGGCAATGGCCAGTTTCTTATGCTGCAATGCTTCAAAGTCATACCAGTCCTGAAGTAAATGGAACTTGTCTGCAGCAGCCCGGAAGCGTCTGAACGCACCTTTGCCGCGGATGGCATTTTCCAGCCAGTCTCCTGCTTCCCCATCTTCTACCTGTTCAATGAAGAGTTCCATGTTGTGGTAGTCACCACGTTCATATTTATCCGGCAATGCAATCCAGTCATCGCTTCTTTCATCCATGTTCTCATCATCAGAACCAGTGTACTGAATCTTACCGGTTTGAGGATCCAGATAAGCAGTTTCCTCATCTTCGATGCTTTCAATTGCATCCACAATTTCATCAAGATTAACGTGTATCATAAAGTACTCCTTTATCTTCAGTATACTTACCTGCTTCTGACGTACTCACGCACTTTCCTCTGACGCTGAAAGTGGTGGTTCTGAAAGACACATACCAGAGAGTTGCTATCATGCCATCACTGCAATGCCTGTGTTCCGCACAAACTGCGTGCGGCGGTTATTGCAGATATAGACGCTTCTGATATTTTCAGAACAATTCGCATGGCAGGCATAAACCCTATATCCCGACGGATAACTTAACCATGCACGGTTCGACGCTAGAACCGTTTGCCTTATTTCAGATTCCCATACAGGGCGGGAATCTCATACCATTTGCTTTTTCAGATTTCAGTTCTGCAATGACACTATCATGCATGACTTTGAAATCAGGATAATCGTTGTTAATACTTGCAAAATCATAGATAGCTGAATCATGTGATACGTGCTGAAGAAGGAATGCTGAATACAAATCACGCTGGACAAGGTTGTCTTCATCAAGGTATTTCCAGCGTTCGTTTAGTTCAGCAGGCTTGAACTCACCTGTGATATGGTTGTATTGAGATGCTTTTGTTGAAAATGTATCTACCTTATGCAGTTCGCATCCCGCCTGCTTCAGCTTGTAAGCAAGAATTGAAAGCAGTTTGTATGGTGCGTGATTGGCAACAGACTTTCCAAAACGCTTCTTTTTCTTACACCGTCCGGTCTTTTCAGACACTTCGGTTTTCTTCGCTTTCCGGGCAAGTGCCTGCCAGTTCATGCTTTCAGCATAAAAGCCATCTCCCATTTCAAGAAGCCGCTTTACAAGACAATGGTGCTGATAGTCGAGCAGGTTTTTTCGTTTCTGATACAGCCCGCGTATTTTCTGCTTTGTCTTGAATTCGGAATGAGATACAGTCCATCTCCTTGAGCCAGACTTTACTGTTCCGTTTTCATTGAAATTCTGCGGGTTGTTTGCACGTCTCTGTCTGTCTCTCTTCCGGTTCAGCCTTGCGATTTCTCGCTCAGCCTTATCGATACCATTGCCGAGTTCTGCAAAGACAATATTGTTTCTGCTGACAGCCGCTATTGTGGAAGGCCCGATATCAATACCGACCTTCCCGCCATTGGCGAGAACTGTTCTTTCAGGCGGATAGCCTTCGTACACCACCTGCACATAATAGCGTCTGCGGTTGTTGTGCCATCTGCGGACAATCATGCAGTATTTAGGCTGACCGAGTACAGCAGGAGAATACGGGTCGTTGTTCCGGATACGGACTGAGAATCTCAATTCGTTTTTCCCACTGCCCCAGAGAATATACCCGCTGCGATAGCGGATGCCGGTATCGGTTTTTGCACTGAAAGACTGAAAATCATTCATTTTCTTATAGTGCAGGTTCTTTCCGGTCGAATATAGTATTTTCTCAACGCCATGCCATACATCACGGCTGATATTTTCGGCAAGATGAACATGGATTTCCGGTTCGAACAGTTTTTTCTGCTTAATGACATATGCGTCAAACTGGCTGACAGAGAGCCCGTGCTTGTGCAGAACTTCAAGCATTTCCTTCTTTTCAGAAGGAGAAAACTTCTTATTCTTCTTATACTGCTTCAGCAATGTCTGGTATTCTGCATCTCTGGCAAGTCCGTTGAGACAATGAATCGCGTGGCTTACCATGACATTATGAATATGTGCCCCGATTCTGAAACGCTTCTGTGCTTTCTCTGCTGTACAGGCGTTGACAGCTTTGAGTGGAAATTGCACTATGAAGCATGGCTTCGGCTGTTTTCTCATACAGCAGTTCACGTCCTTTCTATTTCTTCTTGTTTACTCTGCGTTTCTGATTGGCAACGTACTGGTTAACGATTTCTAAAGGTGCTCCACCAACCGTGGAAATGAATACACTTCTCGTCCACATAGAAGGCAGAGTTGCTTTGATTTTTGGAAACTCCCGTTTGAGAATTGTAGCAGTCTGCCGCTTGATATGCTTGATGTAATCAAGTGGTGCGATGCTTGGCGGCAGTTCAACCAGAAGATGCACATGATCCGGCATAACTTCGAGTTCAAGAACTTCACTTCCTTCTTCATCTGTGAGCTGATAAATAAGTTCTTTCAGCCTTGCATCAACGCCATTGACGAGAACCTTTCTGCGGTATTTCGGGCACCATACGATATGGTATTTACAGGAATACACATAATGATTCTGACTTTTGAATGGTCTGCTATCTTTGCTTTCCATACCTATATTATACATCTGAATTGTTATAATTGCTAATTATAAATATACATATATTGCAATTTGCTAGAGAAAAAGCCACTTACACGCAGCCAAGCTGGTGCTTGCGTGGCTACAAAATTCG
>OMXQ01000048.1 GCA_900315065.1 uncultured Erysipelotrichaceae bacterium | reverse complement strand
GAAGCCAATCTGGCAATAAAAACTGTCAGTTTCAGGCTGTATCTGCCTGGGACATTTTCCCTTTCTAACACTTGAGACATTATCATGGAATAAACACACATGAAGGAATTCTCTTCTTTTTTTGGGTTGCACAAATGCTTTGCTTTAGGTATACTAATTAAGCATCAAAAAAATTCGGATGGAAATATGGTTCCTTAGCCAAGTGGTAAGGCAACAGACTGCAACTCTGTGAGCGCCGGTTCGACCCCGGCAGGAACCTCCATTTTTATTGGGGATGTGGCGGAATCGGCAGACGCATCGGACTTAAAATCCGGTGATGGCAACATCGTGTGGGTTCAAGTCCCATCGTCCCCACCATCTGAAGTAAAGAAAACCGCTTGAAATGGCGGCTTTTTTAGTCTGATACGACCAGAAACGGAAAATTGAATTGACAATCAGATACATGGTATTTTACAGAAACTGAACAAATTGCGTGTTTGTTTTCAATCGGCCGCCTTTTATAATATAAAAAGTATTGGGAGGAAATCTGCCATGATCGAAAAGATGAACATCGATGATCTTCTTCGTATTCTTGATAATAATGAAGCCAGTGAACTTCACGAATATATTACCGAAGTCAATGCCCAGGATATTGCCGCTTTATTGAAAGACCTGACAGACGATAAAGTATGGAAATTGTGCTATCTCCTGAATACGGAAGACATTGCAAAAGTTCTCGAACAGGCAGAAGGCGATGAACAGGTCAGAATGGCTGAATCCATTACCAACGAAGATCTGATTGAAGTTTTCTCCTATATGCAGAAGGATGATATCGTCGACCTGATCGGTGCCATTCCGGTCATGCAGAGAAAGATGCTCATCAACCAGATGAAAGAAGGCGACCGGCATACCATCCAGACTTTGTTAAAGTATCCGGAAGACAGTGCCGGCGGTATTATGACGACTGCCTACATTTCTTTGCGTGATGATTATACCGTTTCCCAGGGCATGGCCAAGATCAAGCAGATTGCTAATCGCACAGAAGTCATTGAAACAATTTATATTGTCAATGCAAAGCGCCAGTTAGTCGGTACGGCCAATCTGAGACAGTTCCTGACTGCTAACAAAGATGATAAGCTTTATGACATCATGAAGGAAAATCCGATCACCGTTCATCCGGAAGATGACCAGGAAGTTGCCGCAAAGCTTGTTTCCCGCTATGACCTGAATGCAATTCCGGTTGTCAATAACCGCAATTCCATTCTGGGTATTATTACCGTCGATGATATTATCGATGTTATCGTTGAAGAATATAATGAAGATATTCTCGAGATGGCAGGTGTTTCCAAGGAAGAAAACCTGGCCACGACTTTCTGGGAATCTGTCAAGCTGCGTCTGCCATGGCTGTTTATCAACCTGGCAACTGCTTTCCTTGCTTCTTTAACGGTCAAAGCATTTGAAGGCACAATCGCAGAAGTTGTTGCCTTGTCTTCAACGATGACAATTGTTACCGGCATGGGCGGCAATGCGGCTTCCCAGACCCAGTCCATTCTCGTGCGTCAGCTTTCCCAGGAAGAGCTTCCCAAGTCAAAGTATTTCAAGGCTTTCTGGAAGGAAATCGTTCTCGGCATCTTCAATGGTGCAGCAACCGGTTTGGTCACAGGTGTGATTGTTTCCCTGATCTATGGTAATATGTATCTCGGTGTTATTATTCTGGTCGCAATGATCGGCAACCTGATTGTCGCCGGTATCTTCGGCTTCCTGGTTCCGATTGTTCTGAAAAAGCTGGGTTCTGACCCGGCCGTTTCTTCATCCATTTTCGTAACAACAGCAACGGATGTTCTTGGCTTTCTGATCTTCCTTGGATTGGCACAGATGTTCATTCCGCTGCTTGTCTGAGGAGTCTAAATGAGTATTCAGCTTAAGAAAAAAGGCATCAAAGTAAAGAAAGGGCAGTCCGCACTGGAAGCCCTCAGGGAAGGTGTTCCGCATTGGATTCACCATACTGTAAAGAATGAACATTATGTAGGCGGCGTAGTATATCTGCCGCAATGCGACTGCAGTGAATGCGGCTATACCAGCAATCAGGAAAAGGATACCTGCCCTCATTGCGGTGCCCGCATGGTCAGACAGCTCAGCAAATAAAAACAAAAGAAAGAAAAAATCGGCTCAGACCGATTTTTTTAATGCCAGAATATTACGGATGGTCTGTCTGTCATACATATAAAACTTCAGCTTTTCAGGATCATCGATGCTTTCATCCATTGCCGTGAAGTATGTTTCAATTTTATGCATCAGATCTATATATGCAGGATTGATATTGATTTTGTGCTTATAGACAAGACTATGGAAATAAAGAAAGATCAAAGTCCACATGACGCACTCACAGGAATCTTCAATCCAGAAATCAGCTTTTTCAATCGGCGGATTAAATTGCATCAGTAATTTTTCAATGCATGCAAGCCCGTCATCACTGCTCTTCCAGATATCCGTATAGACATAATCATAGGCAGAAAGAAATTTTTCATTGAAGCAGGCAAAGGCATCGTTTCCCAGAATGGTTATTTTCTTTTCCTGCGGAAACTGCGGCAGGAGGAAACGATTGAACATTTCAATGACCTGGGGACTGTTCTCGATGCAGGTAACAGATGTGACGGCAGGATTCAGCAACGCCATATACAGGAAATACCCGATGCCAAGACCAAACGTCACCACATTGCCATGTGCCTTTGAAGCTGGTACATCATTGGTGGCTGCTTCACTTGGCGCATCCAGCATCCAGTCTTCCTCATCCTGCAGAAGGAAAATGGCATCAAAGCTGCGGTCCATTGCCCTTAGTTTCATCCAGTCGTTGAGTTCACGCTTCGGATCTTTCTGGATACAGTCGGAATTGAACAATTCCCGGCCGGCCATCTTCTGCGTCGTATAGGAAAAATGATCACTTCGTACCATATCAAGAGATACATGAGAATGATAAGGAGAATTCTCCCATTCATCTGCAGAAATGAAAAGAGAAGGCCATTCTGCTTCAGGCTGCATGAATTCTGCAAATCCTGCTTCCTTCAGTTCTTTCTGCATTTTCTTTTCGCCTGCCTTAGTGACATGAGCACCGAGATAGGTATTTTTATTATCATTCTGAATATGGAACATACACCGGTCCATAAAAGAATCAATCTTTCTGTTTCTGATAATCTTCATGCTGGAATTGTATCATGGTTTTCATATTTGTTCTTATGTATAGTGCTATTTTCAATTTCCATCTGATACAATAGGCGCGGAGGGATAGAAAACACATGATATTTGCGTTGATTATATTTGCAGTAATGTATGCATTATTGCTTGCATTGCCGGATAAAAGACCGATCACAGCTCTTGCGGCAGCGGCCATTTTTGTCATCCTCGGCATTCTTCCGGCAGACAAGGTAATCGGGGCTGTCAACTGGAACGTCATTATGATGTTAACCGGAACGATGATGGTCGTTGAGCTCTTTATTGAAAGCCGGATGCCGGAAAAGATGGCAGACGGCTTATTGAAGCTGGTTCCGAATGTCAAATGGGCGATTGTTGTTCTGTCTTTGTTTTCAGGCCTGATCTCTGCTTTTGTTGATAATGTTGCTACAGTGCTGATGCTTGCACCGGTTGGTCTGGCAGTTTCAGAAAAGCTGGGAACAAATCCGGTTCCGGTCATTATTTCCATTGCAGTTTCTTCCAACCTGCAGGGGGCAGCAACATTGGTAGGTGATACGACAAGTATTCTTCTGGGAGCAGCTGCCAATATGAGCTTCAATGATTTCTTTGTCTTCATGGGAAAGCCGAGTATTGCTTTATCCGTTGAAACCGGCGCTTTATTGACAATACCGATTCTGCTCTATCTTTTCCGTAAGGAAAAAGCACCAATTGATGTTGACATGAATACAGAAGTCAGAGACTATGTACCGACTTTCCTCTTGTTCGGTGTCATTGCAGCATTGATTGCAGCATCCCAGTTTGAAAACAAACCGGAGCTGACCAACGGCTTTATCTGCATGATCTTTGCTTTGATCGGCATCATTTACAGAGCCCTGGTTGAAAAGAGCACAGATGTTGTCAAGAGAGTTCTGAAGTCGGTTGATTATGAAACTTTGTTATTATTGACAGGCTTGTTTATTGTCATTGCCGGGATCACGGAAGCCGGCGTCATTGATGCCATTGCCTCTGTTTTTGTCAAAATAGGGGGCCATTCCCTGTTTTTGATGTATACCCTGATTGTCTTTGCGTCAGTTGTCATTTCTGCTTTTGTTGATAATATTCCGTATGTTGCAACGATGCTGCCGGTTGTATCCGGTATTGCTGCCCAGATGGGAGTTGAGCCGTATGTTCTGTATTTTGGTTTGTTAATAGGGGCAACTCTCGGCGGCAATCTGACGCCGGTAGGTGCAAGTGCCAATATTGCCGGCATCGGTATTCTGCAGAAGAAGGGGTATGTAGTTTCTACTTCTGATTTTATGAAGATCGGCGTACCTTTTACTTTGACAGCAGTTATTTCCGGCTATCTGGTCAACTGGCTGATCTGGGGACTATAATTCAGTTAGTCATCATTCCTGAAGAACATCGGCGATGCCGGTGTTTTTTTCATCGTCACGGAAAATTCCTGAGAAAAAATAAATCAGAAACCTGTTGCAATTCACAATGTGCTTTGTTATTATATTTGGGCACTGTTAAAGCAGTGATAGATACTGCGCCGATAGCTCAACTGGATAGAGCATTTGACTACGAATCAAAAGGTTGCGAGTTCGACTCTTGTTCGGCGCACTTGTTTCATCGGGATTGTTCGGCGCACTTGTTTCATCGGGATGTAGCACAGCTTGGTAGTGCACTTGATTTGGGATCAAGGGGTCACAGGTTCGAATCCTGCCATCCCGACCATATGTTTATGGCGAGGTAGCTCAGTTGGCTAGAGCAATCGGTTCATACCCGGAAGATCGTGAGTTCGAGTCTCACCCTCGCTACCATTTGTTTTTATTGAAGAAATTGTTGGATCCAAGGTTAAGCCTTGTCTGAATCCGGACCCTTAGCTCAGTTGGTCAGAGCCGTCGGCCCATAACCGACTGGTCGAAGGTTCGAGCCCTTCAGGGTCCACTTGTTATGGAGGAGTACCCAAGTGGTTGAAGGGTCCGGTCTTGAAAACCGGTAGGTCGAGCAATCGGCGCCTGGGTTCGAATCCCAGCTCCTCCGCCATTTTTTCTTCAATTTCTTATCGCGAGGTAGAGCAGCCTGGTGTAGCTCAGCAGGTAGAGCACAGCACTGAAAATGCTGGTGTCGGCAGTTCAACTCTGCCTGGGACCACCTGAAAAGCAGATCATCCGGTCTGCTTTTTTGTTGTTGTGAGGTTTGTTATAATAATAACTGATATGAAGAAGATTTTGTTATTCGGTTCTGTTTATACAGAGCTTGTTTCTTATGTAGATGCTTTGCCGAAAGGCAATGAAGATTTTGTAGTGAAGGAAAGCGAGAGCAGAACCGGCGGACTTGCATATATCATCTGCCGCATTCTGAACGGGTTTTCTTTTCCCTATTCTTTCATGGCTTCGCTTGGAACCGGCGTTTATAGTGAAATGCCGGCTGAGGATTGCAGAAAAGAAAATATTCCTCTGCATCAGACGAGTGAAGAACTGAACGGCTGTGTTTATACTCTGATGGATCCGGATGGAAATACTGCGTATTTTTCCGTGCCGGGTGCGGAGCTTTCCTTTGATATCAACCGCATGTCAGAAATTGATCCGAAGGAAATTTCGCAGATTGTTGTCCTGGGAGATCAGTTGTGCGGAGATGATGCTTATGATCTGATCGATGTTCTCGATGATCTTGACAAGCCTTTTCTCTTTGTGCCGGGAGAAAGAATGGATGAAATCGACCCGGGCGCTTTGAAAGCAGTCATGGCTTTGCATCCAAAGGTTTTCTGTACGGAGCAGCAGGCATATTACATGGGCGATGAAACAAAGGATCTTGCCTCATGCGCCCGCAAGCTGGCAGATGCGTATGGGTCCAAAGTTCTGATTTATAAAGAAGGGGAAGGCGTCTTCGTCAGAGATGATACTGAGACTTACATTGCCCCGATTCATACCAGCGTAAATTATGCATATCTTCTGGCAGGGTATATTGCGGCTATGAACGGGCTTGTCGATGATAAGAATGCATTGATGTTTGCCGGTGCTTTTGCCTCAGGCAGCCGTCATTCTTTTCCGGGTGAGCGGTATCTGCAGAGCGAAAAGAAACGCCTGGCAGGCATCATCCTGCAGAAATAATATTAAGCTATGAAAACAGAAGGATTAACACAGAAAGAGGTAGATGAGAGAGTTCAGGCAGGCAAAGTCAATGGTTCCATGAAACGCCTGACCCGCTCAAAAAAAGAAATCGTAAAGGGCAATGTCTTTACGTACTTTAATCTTGTCAATATTGTCCTGTTTGTCATCGTTTTATTTACCGGCCGCTTCAACAACGGTCTGTTTATCATGACGACCGTAGCCAATACTCTCATCGGTATTTTCCAGGAACTCAAATCCAAAAAGCTGCTGGACCAGATGGCGATCATGGTTGCCACTCATATCGAGGCAGAAAGAGACGGAGTCTGGAAGGAAATTCCGGTTGAAGATATTGTTGTGGATGATCTGATTCATCTGAATGCCGGTGATCAGATTCCGGTTGATGCCGATATCGTTGACGGGTATCTTGAAGTGAATGAAAGCATGTTGACGGGGGAAGCTGACACTGTCGTCAAAACACCAGGCAAGCATGTTTATGCCGGCACCATCGTGACCAGCGGTGACGCCCAGGCGGTATCGATCCGGGTCGGACACGAGTGCTTTGCTTCCCAGATCATGGCAGATGCCCAGAAAGAAAAAAGAGCAGAATCCAAGCTTCATCACGACATTGAAGGCCTGATCCGCTTTATTTCCTTTGCG
This sequence comes from uncultured Erysipelotrichaceae bacterium, assembly GCA_900315065.1. Taxonomy (GTDB): domain Bacteria; phylum Bacillota_I; class Bacilli_A; order Erysipelotrichales; family Erysipelotrichaceae; genus Bulleidia. Next base: position 16,689 of record OMXQ01000048.1, on the reverse strand, counting down.
ATCATACCGCTCGGCATTGTTCTTTATATCACGCATAAGATGTATATCGGCATGGGATGGGCAGATGCTGTATTAAAGACCATTGCAGCAGTTGTCGGCATGATTCCGGAAGGCCTGGTCGTTCTGACTTCCATTGCTTTAGCTGTTTCCGTGATTCGTCTTTCCCAGCAGAAAGTCCTGGTGCAGGATCTCTTTTCGATTGAATCGCTGGCAAGAATCGATACGATCTGTCTTGATAAAACCGGTACTTTGACGCAGGGTAAGATGACCCTGGAAAAGATTGTGCCTTTGGGAAAGCATACGGAAGCAGAAGTAAAAGATATCATGCCTTCCTATTTATATGGAGACCAGAAGCCCAATGCGACTTCCCAGGCACTGATTGATGCTTTCGGACAAAAAGAACAATATAAAAAGACACAGGTGCTGCCGTTTTCCTCTGATCGGAAATATGCAGGTGCAGCGCTTGAAGGAAAGGGCTCCTGGTATCTTGGTGCAGTGAATTTCCTGTTTCCGGAAGGCTGTCCTTCAGTCAATAAGTATCTTCCTGCCTTCACTGTCCAGGGCGAGCGTGTCATTGTCCTGGCCCATAGTGATACTGAGACTTTCCCGGATACACTTCCATCAGATCTGGAGGCAGTTGCCATGTTTGCCATCAGAGATGTATTGCGTGATAACGTCAAAGACATCATGCAGTATTTTGTAAAGCAGGGCGTGGATATCAGAGTCATTTCGGGAGATGATCCGGCTACGGTTGCTTCCCTTGCAAAGCAGGCAGGCATTCCGGAAAGCGAAGCTTGTCTGGATCTTTCCAAATTGAATTGTTCCATGGAAGAAGCAATTGATAAATATACGGTATTCGGAAGAGTTCTGCCGGATCAGAAAAAGAAACTGGTACAGGCTTTGCAGAAAAAGGGACACGTTGTTGCGATGACAGGCGACGGTGTCAATGACGTGCCGGCTTTGAAAACAGCAGATGTGTCCATTGCCATGCAGGCAGGGGCATCTGCGGCAAGAGACAGTGCCAACATTGTTCTGCTGGACAATGATTTCGGCAGGATGCCGAAGATCGTCGGTGAAGGCAGAAGGGTCATCAATAATATTTCCCGTGCTTCCTCCATGTATCTGGTCAAGACGGTATTCTCAATGTTATTGAGTATTTTTGTCATCGTAACAAGAACCGATTATCCGTTCCTGCCGGTGCATCTTTCTCTGATTTCTGCTTTTGGTGTCGGTATTCCTACTTTCTTCCTGCAGCTGGAGCCTTCTTTTGAAAGAGTCAGAGGAAAGTTCTTCAAGCTTGCTTTGCGTAATTCTGTGCCAAGTTCCATCACGGTTTTCCTGACTGCTTTGTTAACGATGGCTGTCCAGTTTCTTTTCTATCTGCCGGATGATCGTTTCTATGGTATCTTCGTCACGCTGACTGTCTTCATTTATCTCTATACTTTGTACAGAGTTTATTATCCGCCGACAAAGTTAAGAGTCATTATCATTGCAATCATGGCAATGTGTTTCCTTTTCCTTCTGTATTATTTCCCGCATGCCTTCTCCTTATCTTTATTGTGGACAGACGTTCTGGTGGTTGTTCCGATTGCTGCGGCTGAACCTTTTGTCATTGCCTTTATTGCCTGGATTTATGACGGGATTGATGATTTCTTCCTGGCTGTAAATACAAAATTCAGAAAGCTGGTACATCATGGAAAACGAAAGAAAGCCTGATGTAAAAATGATTGAATGGACCTTGGCCGCTAACCGGAAACGCGGGGTAGATCTGAATGCTTTGTTTCTGGACTTTGACGGGGTCATCAATGTTTTCTATGAACCCGGCACCAAAGCCTATGAAGAAAAAGTAAAAAGGTCCGTCGATAAGTTTGATTTTGCGGAAAAGTACTGCATTGAGCATCTCAACCAGTTAAGCAGGGATTTCAACCTTCATGTCATCATTTCTTCTTCCTGGCGCTTTGGCAAGCTGAAGGGATGCATCAAGTATCTGGTGGATGAAGGCATGGATAAAAAAGTCAATGTTTTTGATACGACCCAGATTGAAGTTTTCCAGTCAAGACAACTTGATATTGAAGAATATCTGCTATCCCATCCGGTGTATTCCAATTATGTCATCCTCGATGATATGGAAATGCCGGCACTCAAAGATCATCTGGTTCAGACCGATCCGACGAAAGGCTGGGACGATGCTGCAGATCAGAAAGTCAGAGCGATTCTGAAAAAAAGATAGACAAAACAAAATACCCGCGTATAATTAATCGTGCGATGCGGGTATGGCGGAATTGGCAGACGCGCTAGTTTCAGGTACTAGTGGGGCGACCCGTGCTGGTTCAAATCCAGTTACCCGCACCATTTAAGGCAATGTTTCTACATTGTCTTTTTTTGCGTTCCTGGTGCTAAAATGGAAGCAGGAAAACTCAGGAGGAAAATATCATGTCATTTCCAAAGAACTTCCTGTGGGGCGGTGCAACAGCTGCCAACCAGGTAGAAGGTGCGTGGAACGAAGGCGGCAGAGGACCTGCCAAGACCGATGTCACCACCGGCGGTTCCTATAAAGAACCGCGTTATGTCACTTACATCGACAAGGACGGCAAGCCGGGAAAGATCAACCAGTTTGCGGAATTACCGGAAGGCGCCCGCTATGCCGTACTGGACGGGTATTATTATCCGAACCACAAGGCTGTTGACCAGTATCATCATTACAAAGAAGACATTGCCCTGTTTGCTGAGATGGGCTTCAAAGTCTATCGTATGTCCGTTTCCTGGTCCAGATTATATCCGAAGGGAATTGAAAAACAACCGAACAAGGAGGGCGTTGAACACTACCGCAAGGTCTTTGAAGAACTCAGAAAGTACAACATTGAACCGCTGGTTACCATCTGGCACTTTGATACCCCTTTGTATCTGGAACAGGAGTACGGCGGCTGGAACAGCAGAGAGCTGATTGATCTCTATGTCCGCTTTGCGGCAACCTGCTTTACCGAATTCAAGGGTCTGGTTCATTACTGGCTGACGTTCAATGAAATCAATAATACCTGTGCCTTTATCCCGATGATGAAGGATATGCTTGGTCTGGACGATGAAGCAGTCAAGGAAAGATTCCAGACAGCTTATCAGCAGCTTCATTATCAGTTTGTCGCAAGTGCCAAAGCAGTTCAGATCGGTCACGCAATTGATCCGACCAACAAGATCGGCTGTATGTTATCTACGTCCTGCAACTATCCGGGAACTCCTGATCCGCAGGATATTCTCGACAATGAACATGCCTGGGAAAACAGCACCTATTACTGCGGCGATGTCCAGGTCTTCGGCTATTATTCCCCGTTTGTAAAGAGACTCTGGAAGAAGTACGATGTCCATCTGGATATGAACGATGAAGATATGGAAACTCTGCAGAACGGTACCGTTGATATGTATACCTTCTCCTATTATTCTTCCAGTGTTGTTACGCGTCATAGTGACGGCGAGAAGATGGGCGGCAACTTTGCCGCAGGCGCAAGAAATCCATATCTGCAGTATTCTGACTGGGGCTGGTCATTGGATCCGACTGGTCTTGAATACTTCCTGGAGAAGATTTATGACCGTTACAGAATTCCATTGATGGTCGTTGAAAACGGCTTAGGTGCTTACGATAAAGTTGAAGCAGATGGTTCCATTCATGACCAGTATCGTATCGATTACTACAGACCTCATATCGAAGCTATGTCAAAAGCCATTGACAACGGCGTAGATCTGATCGGCTATACAACCTGGGGCTGCATCGATGTCGTTTCTGCCGGCACTGGTGAAATGCGCAAGCGGTATGGTTTCATCTATGTCGATATGGATGATGAAGGAAAGGGCTCCATGAAGAGAAGCCGCAAGGACTCCTTCTACTGGTATAAGAAAGTCATCGCTTCCAATGGTGAAGATCTGAAATAAGAAAGAAGAAAAAATCAGAAATACAGTACAAAAAAGCTGCCGTAACAAGCAGCTTTTCTCATACCTGCAGGCATGTATATTATTGATCAGAAAGGGCAGTGCGGTATTTTACAGAAGTAGAAAAGACAATCTGCGTCTTTGTCCGGCCGAACTGCTGAAGCTGGCTGATCAGATGATCCAGATCTTCGGAAGAAAGGAAGACGCCTTCCATCAACATGGAATAGTCACCTGTTACCCAGGAACACTCTACAATTTCAGGCTGCTTCCGGATAAAAGAAACGAATCTGTCCCTGTCTTCCGGGGCAACTTCAAGGTTGATGAAGGCTTTGAATGCATAGCTGAGCAGGGCATAATTCAGACGCGGCTGGTAACCTTCAATAATACCTGCTTTTTCCATGCGGCGGATTCGTGCCGCAACGGTCGGCGAAGAAAGATATACTTTGGCAGCGATGTCTTTCAATGACAGCCGGGCATTCTGACAAAGCAGTTTCAGTATCTGATGGTCGGTTTCATCGAGTTTTTTCTGCGAGGTCTGTTCCTTTTCCATGCACTTCATTATAATTCATTTTTCCCTTCTGGATTTTATTAAATTAAGTAATGACTCCTGAAATTTAAGATTCAGACATGTTTTCTTTCAGCTGTTCCGGCAGGATTTTCCTGGTGTTAGAATCACTTTGCAAAAAGAAAAGAGGAAGCGCATATGAAGGAAAGAATGGAAGCTGATTCAATCGGGCAGATGGCTGTACCGGCGGATGCCTATTATGGTGTTCAGGCTGAAAGGGCTGCCCGTAATTTTCAGATTACCGGACATAAGATGAATCCGGTATTCATCAATAATCTTGCCCTGATCAAAGAAGCAGCTGCAGATGTAAATGAAGAAGCAGGTTTATTAAGCAAAGTACAGAGAAATGCGATTGTGACTGCCTGTCATGAAGTGATGAACGGTTTCTTCAATGATGCCTTCATTGTAGATCCGGTTCAGGGCGGGGCTGGAACAAGTGCCAATATGAATATGAATGAAGTCCTGGCCAACCGTGCCAATGAATTAATGGGCGGTGGAAAAGGTACTTATGAATTCGTTCATCCCAATGATCATGTGAATATGGCCCAGTCTACCAATGATACGATTCCGACTGCCGGCAGATTGACCGTGATCCGATTAAGTGAAGATCTGCTTACGCAGCTGAATCTTCTGCAGGGAGCTTTGGCAGTCAAAGGCATTGAATTTGCGGATATTGTCAAAATGGGCAGAACCCAGCTGCAGGATGCAGTTCCGATGAAACTCGGTGATACATTCCGCGGCTACAGTGACATGGTTCATAGATGCATTGTCCGTCTGGAAAAAACATTGGAAGAAATGCATGTAGTAAATCTCGGCGGAACCGCAATCGGTACCGGCATCAACGCTTCTGATTATTATGAAGAGCATATTGCAGAGAAGCTTTCTGAATTGTTTGGGGAAGAAATCAGACAGGCAGATGATCTGTTTGATGCAACTGAGAATCTCGATAGTTTCGTCGCTGTATCAGGTTCCCTGAAGGCTTGTGCCATGAGTCTTTCCAAAATGTGCAATGATCTGCGTCTGTTATCTTCCGGTCCGCGCTGCGGTCTGAATGAGATCAATCTGCCGGCTATGCAGAATGGTTCATCCATTATGCCTGGCAAAGTCAATCCGGTTATTCCGGAAGTTGTAACGCAGGCTGCTTTCCTGGTTGCCGGCCACGATACCACGATTGCAATGGCAGCAGAGGCAGGCCAGATGGAACTGAATGCTTTTGAGCCGGTCGTCTTCTATCAGTTGTTTGAATCCATCTCTGCATTAAGCAATGCCGTAAAGACTCTGCGGGTCAATTGCATTGAAGGCATCACAGCCAATGCTGAGCATTGCCGCAATCTGGAAGAATCTTCTACCGGAATTGCCACAACGCTTTGTCCTGTCATTGGCTATAAGAAGGCTGCTATGGTAGCCAGGAAGGCATTGCATGAAAACAGGAGTGTCCGTGAAGTTGTTCTTTCTGAAGGAATTCTGACGGAAAAGAGACTGAATGAATTATTTGAAAACAAGGGCATGGGCATGGAAGGCAGACTTCCGATTGTTACCAGGAAAGAAGAAAAAGTACATCCTGCCGCATGATTTATATAAGCCGGAAAAGCAGATTTTCCGGTTTTTTTCTATTTGAAATGACAGGTCGTTTTTAAAAAACAGGTATAGACAAGAAAAAATTCTCATGTATAATAAATCATGCGATGCGGGTATGGCGGAATTGGCAGACGCGCTAGTTTCAGGTACTAGTGGGGCGACCCGTGCTGGTTCAAATCCAGTTACCCGCACCATGGAAGGCAATACTTCGGTATTGCTTTTTTTGTGTCTTCTTTTTAGTATTACTTTACTATGTCAGATTTATTTGATTTTGCAGAAGAACCTGCTGAGAATACAAAGAAAGAGCCGCTTGCCGCAAGAATGAGACCTGAGACTCTCGATGAAGTGGTTGGCCAGGATCATATTATTGCCCCAGGCAGGTTATTATACAGAGCCATCAAAGCAGATCAGCTGGGTTCTTTGATTTTCTACGGGCCGCCGGGAACCGGCAAGACAACTCTTGCCATGGTGATTGCTCACAGTACTAAAGCAGACTTTGAACAGATCAATGCGACGATTGCCGGCAAGAAGGAAATGGAAGAAGTCGTCCATAAGGCAATTGATAATTACCGCATGCACGGGAAGCGTACCATTTTATTTATTGATGAAATTCATCGCTTCAATAAAGCCCAGCAGGATTTCCTGCTTCCTTATGTAGAAGACGGTACCATCATATTAATCGGAGCGACAACGGAAAATCCGTATTTTGAAGTCAATAAGGCTCTGCTCAGCAGATCCCGGATCTTTGAACTCCATTCGCTTGGCAAAAAAGATATCGTCAAGCTTCTGAAAAGAGCTGTCGAAGATCCGATCAAAGGCATTGCCGGCGATATGGTCAAAGTCGATGATCAGGCAATTGATTATCTGGCTGATGCGGCAGACGGCGACGCCAGAGCTGCTTTGAACGGACTTGAATTGGCAGATCTGACCACCCCGAAACAGGATGACGGTTATATCTATATTACTTTAGAAGTCGTACAGGAATGTATCCAGAAAAAAGGCATCCGCTATGATAAGGACGGAGATGACCACTATGATACAATCTCGGCTTTCATCAAATCCATGCGGGGTTCGGATCCGGACGGTGCCTTGTATTATCTGGCAAGAATGCTGGAAGCAGGTGAGGATGTCCGCTTTATTTCAAGACGCATCATGATAGCTGCCTCGGAAGAGTGCGGCAACGCGGATCCAAGAGCTCTGGAAATTGCGGTTTCTGCAGCCCTTGCAGTAGAGAGAGTCGGGATGCCGGAAGGTGCCATTATCCTTGCCAATGCGGCAACTTATGTTGCCTGTGCACCAAAGTCCAATGCCTCCAGTCAGGGTATTTTCAAAGCCATGGCAGAAGTCAGAAAGAGCGGAAATCTGCCGATTCCTTCTTATCTGAAGGATGCGCATTATGCCAGTGCCGGAAAGCTTGGCAGAGGCACCGGTTACAAATATGCCCACGATTATCCGCATCATTTCGTTGACCAGCAATATCTGCCGGATGCTTTGAGACATGAGACTTTCTACAATTTCTCAGACGTTGCGTATGAGGCAAAGCTGCAGAAGTGGTTTGAAATGATTGGCAAAAAGAACTACGGCAAAGAGAAGAAATGAGTTCCCAAGCCGGAAACCAATCTTTTTTATGATTCCGGTACAATAGTTGTAAAAGAAGGTATTGGAAAATGATGAGAATTGCGATCTGCTGCGGCGGAGGTTTTTCTTCCAGCGCTTTGGCAGCACATCTGGAAAAGGACCTGACAAATCATGGTCTGAAAAGTGAAGCAGAATTTGAATTTATTCCTTTTGTCCATCTCAAGGACAGACAGGATGAAGTTGACATTGCCATGTTGTGTCCGCATTTAGCATGGGCGGCCAACAAGGACGGGAATTCATTCCATATTCCGCTCTATATTATTCCGCCGAAATTGTATGGTCTGATGCCGGTGGAAGATTTCATTCAGGACGCCCAGGATATTCTTGCTATGTGGGAAACAAAGAAAGAAAATCCGATGCATTTTGAAGATGAAGAAAGACCTCTGGCCATTACCCGCATGGTATCCCACCGCAGATACCTGGCTGGTGAAAAGCCGGATATGAACAAAATTCTTGGAAAATAATAAAACAAAATAAAACACGAAGCAGGACGTTTATGCACATCATCATAAAATGATGCATAATGTCCTGTTTTTTCATAGATTCACAAAATGATAGTGGTATACTGTTCGTATCTTTGAGAGAGATGGAGGAAAAGATGAAAGAATTTGCACCGATTAAAGAGGGAAAGGTCCGCGAAATCTACGATAACGGAGATTCTCTGATCATGGTCGCAACTGACCGTATTTCTGCTTTTGATGTCATTTTGAAAAACAAGGTCACAAAGAAGGGTACAGTCCTGACCCAGATGTCAAAGTTCTGGTTTGACTATACAAAGGACATTGTGCCGAACCATATGATTTCCACCGATGTAAACGATATGCCTGAGTTCTTCAGAAAGCCTGAATTCGACGGCAATTCCATGCTTTGCAGAAAACTGAAGATGCTGCCGATTGAGTGCATCGTAAGAGGCTATATCACAGGTTCCGGCTGGGTTTCCTACCAGAAGAACGGCACTGTCTGCGGCATCAGGCTGCCGGCAGGTCTGAAGGAATGCGAAAAGCTGCCTGAGCCGATCTATACGCCAAGTACAAAGGCTGAAATCGGTGATCATGATGAAAACATCGATTTTGCAAGATCTGTGGAAGTTCTGGAAAAGAAGTTTCCGGGACATGGCAGAGAGTATGCCGAAAAGATCAGAGATTATACAATCGCTCTGTATAAGAAGTGTGCAGATTATGCCCGTTCCAGAGGCATCATCATCGCGGATACAAAGTTCGAGTATGGTCTTGATGAAGAAGGCAATGTCATCCTCGCGGATGAAATGCTGACACCGGATTCCAGCCGCTTCTGGCCGGTTGAAGGCTATGAGCCTGGTCATTCCCAGCCGTCTTTCGACAAGCAGTTTGTCAGAGACTGGCTGAAGGCAAATCCGGACAGCGACTACAATCTGCCGGATGATGTCATCGCCAAGACCATTGACAAGTACAAGGAAGCTTACCGTCTGCTGACAGGTAAGGAAATTGCCTGAGTACATCAGAGGAAGGGGAAACAAAATTCTCTTTCCTTTTTTTGAGCCTTTTCGTCTTAATGTTGTGATTGGGTTGCCTTGAAAGCAGGGATTGTTTTACCATATCTTTTGTGAGGTTTTTGATATGAGAAATTTTCTGCAGCAGTTGGCTTTCAGATATATGCGTTTCATGCAGGGCAGAAACGGGATGGACAACTACAATCGTTTTCTGCTGATGACTGCAGTTGTGATCAGTATCTGCGGTTATCTTTTCCGTCTGCCTTTCCTGGTTCTTCTGTGTGATGTTTTATTGCTCTATACTTTGTATCGTTCCTTTTCAAAGAATCTGGTGAAAAGGTCATTGGAGAATACTTCCTATATGACCATTGCCAACTGGATCAGGCATCTCTTCATTGCCGCAAAGAAGAATCTGAAGGACAAAGAATATAAGTATTTCGTGTGTCCCCAGTGTCATCAGATTGTAAGAGTCCCCAGAGGACACGGAAAGATTGAAATGCACTGTCCGCATTGCGGAAAAACATTTGAAGGAAGAAGCTGAAATGCTTCTTTTCATTTTTTCATAAATTGAACTTTTGTTAGAAGAAATCAGGTAATCATTGGCAGAAATTTTCAAAACAATTTTCAGATTACGATATAATAAATCACGGAATGAAAGAAGGTAGACAAAATCTATGAAAGAAATTTCTCTGAATGAACTTGCATCATTGCGTGATGCATATCTGAAAGATGACAAGGCAAGAGTGGTACGCAATGCTTTGACGGAAAACGACATTACGACAATTTCCAAGGTCTTTGATGCTCAGGCAAAGACCCCTCATATTTTTTCCATTGATCTGAAGACATTGCCGGTTACCAACCAGATGCAGTCCGGCCGCTGCTGGATCTTCTCCTCCATGAATGTATTGCGTGAAATGATCGCAAAGAAGTATGAAATCAAGAACTTTGAGCTTTCCCAGAACTACATTGCTTTCTATGACAAGCTGGAAAAGGCCAACTGGTTTATGGAATGCATCATTGCCGAAGCTGATCAGCCGCTGAATGGTGAAAACAACCGCTTCCTGCTGCAGTGGGCAGTCGGTGACGGCGGCCAGTGGAACATGGTACAGTCCCTGGTTGAAAAATACGGAATCTGCCCGAAGACAGCGATGCCTGAAACTTACCAGTCCTCTCATACCAGAGGCATGAATGCGCTGTTGAACAAGAGATTGAGAAAGTTTGCAGTTGATGCCAGAAAGACAGACAAAGCAGATCTGGAAGCTCTGAAAGAACAGGCTCTGAAGGAAATCTACGGTCTGATTGCCTCCTGCTTCGGAGTACCGCCGATGGAATTTACTTTCGAGTATTATGATAAGAATGATGTCGCGCATGCGGAATATCATGTAACGCCAATGGATTTCTATCATCAGTATCTTGGCGCAGATCTCAAGGATTACATCAATGTGATCAACGGTCCGACTGCTGACAAGCCGTATCATCATTTATATACCGTCAAGTATCTCGGCAATGTTGTCAACGGCCACAGAATTGAGCTTCTGAACCTGCCGATGGACGAATTCAAGAAGGCAGCTCTGGCACAGTTAAAGGATGGCGAACCAGTATGGTTCGGCTGCGATTGCGGCAAGTTTTCCCAGAGAGCTCTGGGCGTCTGGGATGACAAGGCTTTTGATTACGAAAACACTTTCGATCTTGATCTGAACATGACCAAGGCAGAAATGCTGGACAGCGGTGAAAGTGCTATGAATCATGCCATGGTGCTGACTGGCGTCAATCTGGATGAAAACGGACAGCCGGACAGATGGAAGATTGAAAATTCCTGGGGCGACAAGGTCGCTGACAAGGGATATTATGTCGCTTCTGATTCCTGGTTTGACAAGTTTGTCTATGTTGTTGCCGTCAATAAGAAGTATCTGTCTGAGGAAGCTCTGGCAGCTTTGAAGGAAGAGCCGAAGGAACTGGCACCATGGGATCCTTTCGGAACATTGGCTGATTGATTATTTTTCTCTGAGAAGTCCTGTGGGGCTTCTTTTTTTTCCTTATAAACTAATGGCAGCGTGGTGCCGTGTTATAATGGACAAGGAGTTTTGTATTTTTTATGAAAATTGGTGTTATATCTCTTGGCTGTGCCAAGAATCTTGTAGATACAGAAAATGTGTTAGGAATGCTGAAGCAGGCAGATCAGGAACTGGTTACGTCGTATGACGATGCCGAAGCAATCATTGTCAATACCTGCGGCTTTATTGAAAGTGCCAAAGTAGAATCCATCAACACGATTCTTGATGTGGCTGATCTCAAGCAGAAAAACCTGAAGAAGCTGATTGTGATGGGGTGTCTTGCAAAGAGGTACAAGCCGCAGCTGGAAAAGGAAATGCCGGAAGTTGACCGTTTCATTTCAGTGGATGAATATGATCAGCTGGGAACGATCCTGACCCAGGAATTAGGGGTCAGAATTGCCAACCAGTATGGTCATACGCCGCGTCTTTTATCCGGCAAGCCGTGGATGGCTTATCTGCAGATTTCCGATGGCTGTGACAACCGGTGTTCCTATTGTGCGATTCCTTATATCAGAGGCAATCTGCGTTCCACGCCGGAAGCAGATGTCCTAGCCGAGGCAAAGCGTCTGGTATCGATCGGCGTCAAGGAAATTACATTGGTTGCCCAGGATTGTTCCAGATATGGGTATGATTTCGATCACAAGCTGCATTTAACGGAATTATTGAAGAAACTGGATGAAGTAGAAGGCATCAGGTGGATCAGAATGCTATATCTGTATCCGGATGAAATTCCGGACGGCCTGATTGAAACGATTCGTGACAGCAGACATATTCTGCCTTACTTTGATATCCCGACTCAGTCCGGTTCTGATCATGTTCTGCATGCCATGCGCCGCAAGACTAACAGAGCAAAGATCATCGCTTTGACAGAACTGATCCGCAAGGAACTGCCGAATGCATCTTTACGTACAACTCTGATTTCCGGCTTCCCGGGTGAAACGCTGGAAGATCAGCAGGAGACGCTTGATCTTGTAAAGCATGTCCGCTACAACCATCTTGGTGTCTTTACTTTCTCTAAGGAAGACGGTACACCTGCTTATGATATGAATGATGACGTTGTCCCTGAAGAGAAGGAAAGAAGAAGAAAAGAAATCATGATGGTCCAGGAAAAGATCGCCGAAGAAATGCTGCAGAATCAGCTTGGCACCATTGCCGAAGTTCTGGTTGAAGGACAGAATCCTTTGACACATATGTATACAGGCCGCAGCTATGCCTTTGCACCGGATGGTGTTGACGGCTGCGTCATGTTCCACGGTTTGAAAGAACACAAGCCGGGTGAATTTGTCAATGTCCGCTTTACAAAAACAAGCGGTCAGAATCTGATAGGTGAAGAAATTCAGGAGGAACAATAATCATGAAAACCTACATCGGAATCGATCTTGGCGGAACAAATGTGAGAGTTTCACTCGTTCAGCCGGACGGAACAGTTGTCCAGACTGTCAAAGGACCTTCACATGCGCATGAAGGAGCGGAAGCTGTCATGAACAACATTGCTGCTATGATCAGACAGATCAGCGGCTATGAAAAAGTCAGCGGTATCGGCATTGCCGTACCAGGTCCGGTAATGCCGGATGGCAGCGGCATGGCAATGGCTACCAATATCCCGTGTCTGGAAAAGTATCCCCTCAGAGATACTCTGCAGAAGGAATTCAACATTCCGGTTATTTTAGGCAATGACGCTGATGCTGCAGGTCTTGCCGAAGCTCTGGCAGGCGCTGGCAAGGGAAAGAGAACGGTTGTTTATGTTACGATGTCTACCGGTATCGGCGGCGCAATTATTTTTGACGGCAAGCTGCTGCCGGGAGCTCACGGCTATTCCATGGAAGTTGGTTCCATGTCTGTCGACGGCGGCAGAGAAAGAGTTCATCTGCCAGGCTATGGTGCAATTGAAGACTGGGCCAGCGGTACAGCTGTTACCAGAATGGGCAAGGATGCTATGCCTGACAAGGATGTAAAGCATGCCGGTATTGTTTTCGATCTTGCCCAGGAAGGATATGAACCGGCTGTAAAGATCTGTGATCAGGTTTCGACAGATCTGGCTGTTATGTTTGCCAACCTTGCCACAACGATTGACCCGGATTGCTTCGTTCTGGGCGGCGGCATGATGAAGTCTGCTGATGTCTTCCTGCCGTTAGTTGAAGAGAAGTTCAAGGACAGAGTTCTGCCGGCTTTGAAGGACATTCCTTTCTTCAATGCTTCGCTGGAAGAACCAGGTGTTGTCGGGGCTGCCATGCTGCCGATTTCCCATGGTCTTTGATGATTGATTTCTGAATTGAAAGGATCCGCTATGTATCATATTTCTGACGTAAAAAAATTTACCAGGTGTCCCCGTCTGTATGCATTAAGCCTGCAGGAAGACAAGGAAACTTACCAGCCTTATGTAAGACTGGATGAAGAAGTAACAGGTCTTGCCGCAAGGAAACTTGGCGTTGAGGGAAAAGTATTCAAGGGAGAAAAAAATGATGAGCCGGCCAAAGCACAGGAAGCTTTGCAGTCCTGTGACTGGCTGATCAAAGCCCGTTTTGAATACAGACAGCTGCGTATCAAAGTGCCGTTTCTGCATCGTACAGAAAACGGATGGGACCTGTATTTCCTTTTTATCGGTCTCTATCCGCATGCGGATGATATTCAGTTCTATTGTGATACTGTGTGGGTCCTTGAAAATAATCACATTGCATTGAATAACATCAGAATCGTGCACCTGAATGCTTCTTATGTAAGACACGGAGAACTTGATCCTGACCAGCTGTTTGTTCTCAGCGATCATTTCTACAACAATAAGAACAATCCTTCTGTTCCAATCAAAGAAACGATTTACCAGAAAATGAAGGACGTTTCCGGAATTCTGGATGCCATGGATGCATTGCAGGGAAAAGAAATGCCTGCGCCTGTGCATACCAATAAATGTACAACCAGACAAAAGTGCCGTTATTACACCCAGTGTTTCCAGAATGAAAAGAAAGAACCGGATAATTCCATCCTGACTTTGATCGCTTCCCAGCATAAGCATGAAATGTACAAGGAAGGCAGATTGACTCTGAAGGAAGCCGACATGAACAGAATAGAAGCTTCCCGTCAGCAGTTCGCTCAGATCATGGCTGACCAAGAAGGCGGTCTGCATGTTGATGTCATGGCGCTCAGAAGCTGGCTGTCTCATATTTCCTATCCGATTGCTTTTCTGGATTTTGAGTGGGAAAGATTTGCCATTCCGCCGTATGAGGGCATGAAGCCTTATGATGTGCTGCCGTTTGAATACAGTCTGCATGTCATGCAGAAAGACGGGACTGTAACTCATAAAGTCTATCTGAATATTCATGATGACAGAAAAGACATGGCTGCCAGCCTGGTGAAGGATATTCCTTCAGCCGGCAGTGTTATTGCCTATAATGCAGAAGGCGCTGAAAAGATCAGAATTCAGGAATTTGCGGATCTGTTTCCGGAATATGCGGACAAGCTGCTTTCCATCAATGCAAGAATGGAAGACCTGCAGCTGCCGTTTGAAACCGGGGCTGTGTATGATGTGAGAATGAGAGGCCAGTGGTCATTGAAGGTCATCATGGCGATGATGCATGATCTGAGTTATCAGGATCTGGATATCAACCAGGGCATGGAAGCTGTTTTCCAATGGCGGTATCTGGATCATTCTGATCCTGATGTTGATCAGGAAAAGATTATTTCTGATCTTGAAAAATACTGCGGCATGGATTCCTATGCCATGACGGTAGTATATAAGTGGCTGCTGAAGCTGAGTGAAAAGGATCCATTGTGATCCTTTTTTTCATACAGATTTCATACAGATTTCATCTGCATTTTCTGTTTTTTTTCATCGTCGTGGTATAATACAGGTATCAGATAAATACATGTACTCAAACGTTTAATCTCGGTGATCAGGCAATCTTTCTGCCCTCAGAAAGATGCTTTGTTCATAAACTTTTTTCAGAAAATGGAGGATAAAATTATGAGATTCGAAATTGTTGGAAAAAATGTCAGTGTCACACCGGCAATGAGGGAGCAGATCGAGAAAAAGCTGAGCAGTCTCGAGAAGTACCTGCTGATTGACGACAATACAATCGTTCGGGTTGTAGCCAGAGTTTATCCGAATTCCCAGAAGGTTGAAGTTACGGTTCCTACCAAGATCGGCAACCTGAGAGCAGAAGTTGAAAATGATGATTTCTACGCTGCTGTAGATCTTGCCATTGATAAACTGGAAGATCAGATCAGACGGCAGAAGACAAGACTTTCCAAGCGTCATAGAGAACACCTCGCACAGGCATTCATCGAAGAAGCAGACAAGAAGGAAGATGAAGTTGATATTCCGGTTCGTACCAAGAGTGTTGTTGCCGAAACAATGCCGCTGGATGAAGCAATCATGCAGATGGAACTGTCTGGTCATAACTTCTACATCTATACAGATGAAGAAAGTGACAAGGTCGCTGTTGTCTACAGAAGAAAGAGCGGCGGCTATGGCCTGATTGAAGTTGACAGTGAATAACTGATCGGAAAATCAGAAAACGTTATTAACAGGGTGCTGGTAAAACAGGACTGTAAATGCGGCTGGCACAGGTAATCTATAACAGAATTATCTGGTGAGGAAATTGCCTGTAGTGCTGGAAATCGTTAAGAAAAAAAAGAGGATTCTGTAAAAAAATCTGCAGAATCCTTTTTTTACGCGTGTAGATAAGATCAGAGGGAAAGTATCATGATCAGAAGATATGCTGTTCCTAATGCCGCCATGCCTGGAATAATGGAATCTGAACGATTGTAGAGGAAGGAAAGAAAACTCATCAGAAGGATATTGTAGAAGTAAGTCGTAAAGAGAAGACCGATGTTGAATTCCGGCAGGAACATAATTGTATAGAGAAGGCCGAAACCAAGTCCTGTCAACAGAATGGACTGGATGGTTCTGCCTTCTGTATCGAGTCTGTCGGTCATTGCCTTGAAAGTCAGAGAAACCGCAGAAGCCTGCATGTATGAATACGCCGCCAGCATCCCGATTCTTGCATAGCCGTAGGCAATCAGGTCCGTTTTTTCCGGTATCACGATATTTGCATGCAGGACAATGGCACCAAACAGAAACAGAAGAAAAATGATGACAACGCCGGCAAGCACATAAAGAATCGTATCAAACAGGTGTTTCTTGGCCCGGTTGTAATGAATGCCGAAGAGGTTCCAGTCATACATCAGCTGGAAAGAAGCCAGCAGATTGAAGGCAGCCATCAGCGAGATGGAATACTGGCGGACAAGCAGATCCAATAACCTGGCACAAAGCGGAATTGCAAGAAACAGGATTGAAGTTCTGATAATTCTTTTTGTGGAAAGGGTAGAAATACTTTTCTGTGACATGAAAGCTCCTTTGTAAAGAGATTTTATCATATTTTCCTCCATTAGGGCTTAAGCCCTCACAAACGTTTGATGAATAAATGTGCGTTGCGTACTATTCTGTAGGTAGAGCAGTGGGCCATGTCTAG